>JAFSCS010000032.1 GCA_017436675.1 Clostridia bacterium
CCTACCCCACAATTTGAGCTTTTTGGGGGAGTTTGAGGGGGACTTTTTCGAAAAAAAGTCCCCCTCACTCCACGCCCGCCCCACTCACTCCCGCCTCACTCCGCCTACTCCCGCCTCGCTCCGCCCACTCCCGCCTCGCTCCGCCCACTCCCGCCTCGCTCCGCCCACTCCCGCTTCGCTCCGCCTACTCCCGCCTCGCTCTGCCTACTCCCGCCTCGCTCCACTCACTCACGCATCGCTCACTCCCGCCTCGCTCCGCCTACTCCCGCATCGCTCACTCCCGCATCGCTCACTCCCGCCTCGCTCCGCCCACTCCCGCCTCGCTCCACTCACTCCCGCCTCGCTCCACTCACCCAATTCTACCGCAAAAAAAAGGACTCTACCACCGGTAGAGTTGCATTTTTTCTCGAAAAATATAAAAATCACAACAAAAAAAGCGAACGCCTAAGCCTAAGCTAAGCTGTCCGCTTTTTTATATAATTTTGTTTTTATGCCCAGTTGCCGTTTACGAATACAGGTGTAGCAACGCCATCCTTATATCCGGTGATAGTGAGATCGGGCGCACCGATCATAAAGTCAACGTGGATCATACTGTCGTTGATGCCGAGTGCATAGCATTCCTCGAGCGATTTGTCAGCGAATCCCTTGATAGTTTCGGTAAATCCGCGTCCCATAGCAACGTGACAGCTTGCGTTCTCGTCGAACAAAGTGTTGTAATAAAGAATACCGCTGTTGGAGATCGGGCTGTTGTCGGGTATGAGCGCGAGCTCGCCGAGATATTTCGCACCCTCGTCCATAGTGAGCATCTTGTCGAGAAGCGGCTTGCCTACCTCAGCATCCCATTCGACCGCCTTGCCGTCCTTGAACGTGATATAGAATTTGTCAATAATCTGTCCGTCATAAGAAAGCGGCTTCGTTGAAACGAGCTTACCTTCGGCAAATCCCTTCTTCGGGCTTGTGAATACCTCTTCTGTCGGCATATTCGGGTTGAAAAAGTTGCCGCCGATAGTGGTGTCTCCGCCGGCGTGCCATTCAGCCTCGGGAATAAGCGAAGCACGGAAATCCGTTCCGTTGCTGCTCTTGTATTCGAGATAATCGAAGCCTTGCTCGTTGAGCCAGGTAGCGCGAGTCTTGAGGTTAGCGTTGTGCTTTTCCCATTCAGCAATAGGATCGTTGTCGTCGGTGACACGAACGGTTGCTAAAATAGCCTCCCAAAGCATCTCATAAGCGCGATGCTTCTTTTCGTTCGGGAATACCTTCTTCGCCCAAGCATAAGAGGGAACGGCAGCAATAGTCCATTGATATTTTCCGTCCATAGCATCACGGTACGGCTTAATGATCGGGTAACGTGCGATAGAAGCCTTTTGCATCTTTTCAATATTGATGCCCTTGAGTCCGTCAGGATCGCTGCTCTCAATGTAAATGCTGCAGGGAAGTGTCTCAACAGTGTGCTTGAGCTTTTCCTCTTGCCATTTCTCAACCTTTGAAAGTGTCTTGAGTGAGCAGTGGCGGTAATTGAGCTTCGTGATCGGATCGTGGTTCCATTCGAGCGATACCTTCGAAGCACCCGCCTTGTAGCATTCGTCAACGAGTATCGTTACGAATTCATATTGATCAACGTCAGCATAAAGTCTGACGGGTTGACCCTTTTTAATGTTTGCACCAACACGAGCGATAAGTCTCGCGTATTTTCTGATAGTAGTCTTTTTCATCTTGAAAATAAACCGTCCTTATATATTATTTTAATTTTCTATCTCAATTTCCCATTTTTCGAAGAGCCATTTGTGTCGCCCTTCGAACCATTCGCGTAAGTATTCAACATTTTCTTCATAAGTGCTGTCGGGAATACGCTCAAGCTCCGAAACCTTTTCGCTAACGTCCCAACCGGCTGTGCTGAAATTGCGTTCGAAGCTCTCGCCATGTTGTGCGATAAGTACGTCGATGCGACTGTTTCCAAGTTCATTTTCAGCATAAATATTCACGAAATAATCGTTCATCTCAACAAATCTTGCTTTCACAAGCTTCATAAATTCTTCATCTTTAGTGAACCATTTATACCATTGACCGTTTTTGGCGTGAAGATTTGATGTGCTGTATATAGCGCCGTAATAATCCTTGTCAGCATTACCGCTCGAAAGATCAAGGTCCCAAACAGGACCGGCATAAAGCTTTCCATCCTTGAGATAGTAACGAGTCGAGCTCGTACCAATGTCAACGTTTTTGAAAAATTCGTTGAGCAAATAGTGGTTAACAAAAGAGTCAACGTCAAAATATCTCTGAATATTATCCCAATCACCGTCTAACAACGCGCGTTCCGCCTTCGTGAAGAACTCCTTGAGGTATTCTTTTTGCTGACGCGTAGCATCCTCTCTGTCGTTGTAACCGAGAAGCACACCGCAAAGCGGCGTGTGATATGCCGCAGGGTTGCTGTATCCGATCCAAGGCTCATATTCAAATAAAAAGTCATTGTTGTCAATGTTGAGGTCAACTCTGTCTTCGCCGATGCCGATCGATTCGCAAAGTAAATAGTTTCCTAAAAATACACCGTTGAGATAAAGGTCAACGTATGTGCACCTCGAGGTGTTGGAAAGCCCGAGTATTTGCGCAAGATCATAAGCGAGCTTGTTTCTCATCAAGGTCTTGTCATAAAAGTTAGCGAGAAGATACCATTTTTTTGATTCACCTAACCCAAGAAGATTTTCCGCTTCGGAAAACTTTATGTTGTAAGGCTTCTTTGCACCGCTCGACGTCGAGTTTCCGCGGATCTTTATCTCGCCCTTCGCGTCATAGACCGTATCGAATCTTCTGGACGGATCCTTGAGCTGAATGGTAGCACCAACGTAGTAGCTTTTATGAACCCTGTCGTCTTGATCGTGAAGCGTGACGGACAGAACGGGTGTCTTTACCTCAGCCATCTCATCAATGCTTTCGTCAATAGATACTTCGTCGGATACCTCGACAGATATATCTTCGCTAATTTCCTGTGATGCCTCCGTGCTCTCCTCGTGAGAAATTTCAGCACTTTCGTCGACAGAAGCTCCGCCGCCGACGGATGAAGTGTCATTAGGCTCGCATCCAAAAAGCATAAATGAAGCAAAAATAACGCCAATGATCAATAAAAACGTAATAATAGTGTTTTTTCTGTTTCTCATTAATTGATACCTGAATATTTATTTTCTTTGTTGCGACTCGTAAAATTTTTCAAATTCATCTCCGTCGAAGAATCTCTCGCTTCTGATGTCGGAGATAGCCGTCTCAATACCGCCGTCAAGCTTCGATTGCTTTCCTGCAAGCATGATCTTCGTCGCCTCTGTCAATTCGTAGATCGTAGCAACGTTGTTTTCCTTGCCCTCCATAAAGTCGAGCACCTCATTAAGCATCGCCTCATAAACCTTGCCGGAATCGATCTTGAACGCATAAGTCGTCTTTGTGGTAACAACAGTCAGCGTGCTCGGTTGCCAAGCCTTCGTGCAAATGTGGTACGTTGCGGTAACACCGTTTTCAAACTTAACGAAGAACGTGTCGCATTCACTTCCGCCGACAACGGCAGTGCCGATAAACGTAGTCGAAATAGCCTTGATGCCTCTGAAGAACCCGAGAAGCGATTCGACAGCGTGAATGGCGTAGTTGAACTCGTCAACGCCGACCGTAGCCGAAAGATGAACTATCTCGCCTCTTTGTGCAACATCCATAGAAAGAATGCCCTTGTGCTCAAAGGTGTAACGCATCGCAGACGAGCCGATAATGACCGCACCGTCTTCAACGAGCTTTTCGACCGTCTTGCAGTCGTCTATGCTTCCGACGAGTGGCTTGTCAACGAAAACGGGAACTCCCGCCTCAATAAACGGCATCATAAGCTCAATGTGTCTGTCCCAGTTGCAGCTTTGTATAAAAACGATGTCAATGTTTTTCGCCATCTCGGAGAGGTCGTAAAATCTCTCCTCGACGCCAAACTTGTCCATAAAATTTTTAACCTCGTCATCAGTGCGAAAGCCATCGTTGTAAACGGCAGTATATTTAGCTCTGCCGCTCTTCAAAAAAAGCTCAGCAAACGCAATAGGATGCGATGTGTCAATGTTTACAGTACCAACACGTATCATAATAATGATCCTTTCAAGTCGTATAATTTATTTATGTGGAAATTCTTCAATAAACCTTGAAAAATTCGGAATTCCGTAAATAGCGAATCTCGTTTTCGGCTTGATCCTCTCCTCGTACCTTTTGGCTTCGAAATAAACAGCTCCGCTAAACGTGATGTGCCCAACGTCGAAATACTTTTCTATTCTGTTTTGCGAGAATTCAACGTCTTTCAACCCAACAATGTCATAATCTACCCTGACAAGTCTGTTGTTTTTGAATACTCTGACACTTTGATAAACAGAAAAACGAACTCCTTTTTCGTCATACATCAGTTTTTTCGGAGCGCATAACGACAACATAGCCAAAAAGAACGGAAACATAACAATTAAAAATAAACCGAACCTCAAAACCGTATGATCTACGTCAGCAATGCCGATAAAATACAAAAACGCTAAAAGTATAGTGCAAAAACAATAAATTGTCCCTATTTCTTTCCATACGATAGGATTGAATAAATTAAAAATACGCCTTAATTTAACCAAATTTCCCACCTCACAAAAATACTATGTAATTTTGCATATTTCCTTAATTATATTTTATCATTCTTTGCCCCGCTTGTCAATAATAAAAACAGTCTTAATATATAATAAGACTGTTTTTGTTTCAATTTATTTAATTGTAACACCCAGTTCGTCGTTTAACCATTCGTGACGCTTTTCGAGCCAAGAACGTAAATATTCAACGTTTTTTTCGAAGGTCTCATCGGGATCACGCTCGAGGTTCGAATATTTGTAGTCGATCCTCCAATTCGCTTCCTCATAGTTTCTCAAAAAGCTATCGCCGTATTGCGCCAACAAAACGTCGATACGGCTCTCGCCAAGCTCGTTTTTCTTGTAAAGGTTTTCAAGATAAAGCTCCATCTCCTCCATCCGCTCTCGCAAAAGCCCGCGAAACTCATCGATCTTCATCAAATGACTGAAGCATTGGCTCGGCACCTGTGTCAAATACAGCCCCTCCGTGCTGTCGCCGCTTCCACCCACGTTGTTGTATACCTTGTAAAAATCAGTGTCGCAGTTACCCATCGAAAGATCAATATCCCAAACGGGACCCGCATAAAGCTTTCCGCCCTTGATATAGTAACGAACGGAGCTCTCCGTGTCAACGCTTTTTAAATACTCCTTCAATAAATAATAGTTCACGAACGAATCAACGTCAAAATATCTCGTTATCTCATCCCAATCCTTGTTTTTGACCGCAGTTTCCGCCTTTCTGAAAAATTCAATGGCGAATTCCTCTTGCTCGGGTGTTGGCTTTTCTCTGTCGTTATAGCCGAGTATGTAATTGAAAACAGGCGTCCTGAAGCACGAAGGATTGCTGTATCGTTCGAACGGCTCTACCTCAAAAAGAAACTCGTTGTTGTCAATGTTGAGGTCAACTCTGTCGTCACCTATCCCGATCGATTCACAAAGCAGGTAATTACCCAAAAGCTTCCCGTCTAAATATACGTCAACGTATCTGCAAAGCGGACTGTTGCTCAGCCCCAATACCTGCGCAAGATCAAGAGATAGCTTGTTTCTCATCAAGGTCTTGTCGTAATGATTGGCGAGAAGATACCACTTTTTCGCCTCTCCGAGCCCGAGCACGTTTCGCTTGCTTGAAAGCTTGATGTTGTACGGCTTCTTCGGTGCTCCGGCGGTAGAATTTCCGCGGATCTTGATCTGCGCGTCAGTATCATATATCATCTCGAACTCCATCGACGGATCTCTGAGTTGAATGGTAACGTCGACGTATTGCTCCTTGCCGATCCCCTTGCCGCCGGTAACTATCGACAAAACGGGGATCTCCTTTTTTTCCATCTCGTCAACACTCTCGTCAGCCTCGCTCGTTTCAACCTCGCTTTCTTCAAAAAAGCTCACGTCCGACTCGCTTTCCTCGAAAGCCGTGTCGGTCTTTGATACCTCTTTCTCGGAAACACAAGAAGTAAATAAAAACAAAATCAAAAAAAGAAAAAATAACTTTTTTATCATATCGCAGACCTCAAATAAAGTATAGGAGGATTTTACCACCTTTTGAGTGATCTGTCAATGAAAAATATCGCTTTCCTACTTGACAAAATCTGCGATATAGTGTAACATAAACTAAAAGTTACCTAACGTCAAAGAATGCTCTGAGATGAAAGGCGGCAATAAAGAAACGTAATAAAACTATCTCTTTTGCCATACCTGTCTCGAGGTATGGCTATTTTTTTGTATAAGGAGAAAAAAGTTGGAAACAAGAGTCGCAGTAATGGGAATAATCATCGAAAATTACTCGTCCGCAGAAAAACTCAATTCGCTCCTCCACGACTATGGCGAATATATAATCGGACGAATGGGATTACCCTATAAAAAACGTAATATAAATATAATCAGCGTCGCAATAGATGCTCCCCAGGACGTCATCTCCGCGCTCAGCGGAAAAATAGGGAAGCTCGACGGAATAAGCGTTAAGACCGCCTATTCGGGAGTGATAAGTCATGAATGAATTGGTCAAAAAATTGATCACCACCCGTTCGCTCACTCTTGACGAATACGAGCGCCTTATCATCGAGCGTACCGACGAGATCGCAAACGAACTGAAAATCGAAGCCGTAAGAGTGCGAAAAGAGATCTACGGAAACGAGGTGTTCCTTCGCGGACTCATCGAGATAAGTAACTATTGCAAAAACGATTGCTACTATTGCGGAATACGCCGAAGCAACCGCAATTGCGAAAGATACCGCCTTCAAAAAAGCGAAATACTTGAGTGCTGCGCCGAGGGATATGAGCTTGGATTGAGAACGTTCGTCTTACAAGGCGGCGAGGATATCTACTATACCGACGAGGTGATGTCGGATATCGTGTCATCAATAAAGGAAAAGTACCCCGATAATGCCGTGACGCTGTCGCTCGGCGAAAGGTCGAGAGAAAGCTATGAGATCTTGAAAAAGGCAGGTGCGGACAGATACCTTCTGCGCCACGAAACCGCCGATAAGTGTCACTACGAGACCTTGCACCCGCGAGAAATGTCCTTCGAAAACAGATTCCGTTGTCTGAAGGATCTCCGAGAGCTCGGCTATGCCGTCGGATGCGGCTTTATGGTCGGCTCACCGAACCAAACACCGAGCACCATAGCGAAGGACCTGAAATTTATCGAAACGTTTTCGCCGGAAATGTGTGGCATCGGACCGTTCATCCCCCACGAAAAAACACCCTTTGGCACTCACGAAACGGGAAGCACAGAGCTGACCTGCTTCTTGCTTTCGGTCGTGCGGATCATATGCCCGTCAGTCCTTCTTCCCGCAACGACCGCGCTCGGAACGGCAGATACCGACGGAAGAGAAAAGGGTATCCTTTGCGGTGCCAACGTCGTGATGCCGAACCTTTCGCCCTACAGCGCAAGAAAAAAATATACACTCTATAATAAAAAGCTGATAAGCGGTGCCGAAAGCGCCCAAGAAATAGAATTGCTCAAAAGCAAATTGAAAAAAATCGGATATAACGCAGTCGTCAGCCGTGGCGACAATAGAAAAAAGGAGAATTAAAATGGCAATCTATAACCCCAAATCAAAAAAAGCAGAGGAATTCATCAACCACGAGGAGATACTCGAAACACTCGAATATGCCGAGAAAAATAAGAATAACGTCGAGCTCATCGACGCAATATTGGAAAAGGCTCGTCCGAAAAAGACGGAGCATAGCTTTACCTGTGGCGGACTTAGCCACCGCGAAGCATCCGTGCTCCTCGCCTGCGAGATCCCCGAGAAGATCGAGGAGATGTATAAGATCGCTGAACAGATAAAGCTCGAGTTTTACGGTAACAGAATAGTAATGTTCGCACCGCTCTATCTGTCGAACTATTGTGTCAACGGATGTGTATATTGCCCCTACCACGCGAAAAACAAAAGGATCCCCCGCAAAAAGCTCACCCAAGAGGAAGTGAAAAACGAGGTCATCGCGCTTCAGGATATGGGACATAAGCGACTCGCAATAGAAGCGGGCGAGGATCCGATCAATAACCCGATCGAATATATCCTCGAGTGTATAAAAACCATATATAGCGTAAATCACAAAAACGGAGCGATAAGACGCGTCAACGTAAATATCGCCGCAACTACCGTCGAAAACTACAGAAAGCTCAAGGAAGCGGGAATAGGTACCTATATCCTCTTCCAAGAAACGTACCACAAGGAAAGCTATCTCCAGCTCCACCCAACAGGTCCGAAGCACGACTATGATTATCATACCGAAGCGATGGACAGAGCAATGGAGGGCGGTATCGATGACGTCGGACTCGGAGTGCTTTTCGGACTTGAGCTCTATAAATATGAATTTGCGGGCTTGCTTATGCACGCCGAGCACCTTGAAGCCGTCCACGGCGTAGGACCGCATACGATCAGCGTTCCTCGTATAAAACGCGCCGATGATATCGATCCTAATGTGTTCGATAACTCGATAAGCGACGAGATCTTCCAAAAGATAATCGCTTGTATCCGCCTCGCCGTGCCGTATACGGGAATGATAATCTCAACTCGCGAATCCGAATCGGTAAGAGCAAAGTCGCTTCACCTCGGAATATCTCAGGTAAGCGGCGCATCGCGCACCTCCGTCGGCGGATATACAGAGACCGACCGTCCCCACGATACAGAGCAGTTCGACGTCAGCGACCAACGTACACTTGACGAGGTCGTTCGTTGGCTTATGGAAACGGGACATATCCCGTCCTTCTGTACCGCTTGTTACCGAGAGGGAAGAACGGGCGACAGATTTATGAGCCTCTGCAAGAGCGGTCAAATACTAAACTGCTGCCACCCGAACGCATTGATGACCTTGACGGAGTTCCTCGTCGACTACGCCTCCGACGAAACGAAAAAGGTAGGCTACGCGCTCATCGAGAAGGAGCTTGAAAAAATACCGAACGAAAAGGTAAAGAAGATCGCAACACAAAATATCGAGGATATAAAGAACTCAAACAGAAGAGACTTCAGATTCTGATCGAAGGAGGAAAAGAACTTGTCACTAAACTCGACTCAAAACGCCGAGCGGCTCCACATCGGTTTTTTCGGTGTTCGTAACGCGGGAAAATCCTCCCTCGTCAACGCCGTTACCGGTCAAGACCTCGCTGTTGTCTCCGACTATGCGGGAACGACGACCGACCCCGTCAAAAAGGCAATGGAGCTGCTCCCACTCGGACCGGTCGTCATCATAGATACCGCAGGCATCGATGATGAGGGTGAGCTTGGCGAAATGCGCGTCAAAAAAACGAAAAACGCACTCAACCTCACCGACGTCGCCGTCCTCGTGTGCGATGCGACGAAGGGGCTGACAACGTATGACGATGAATTGATCTCAATATTCGAGAATAAACGCATCCCCTACGTTATCGCATATAATAAATCAGACCTGAAAAGATCTGTCGACAATAGACCGAATACGATCAACGTCAGCGCGGCAACAGGCGAAAATATTAATGAACTGAAGGAGCTGATCGCCTCACTTCTGAAGACCGAGGAGGATAAAAAAACGATTCTCGGTGACCTCGTCGAAAAAGGCGACCGAGTAGTCCTCGTAACTCCGATCGACGCCTCCGCGCCGAAGGGACGCCTGATCCTTCCGCAAGTGCAAACACTCCGTGAGCTACTTGATATCGGAGCGGTCACAACGGTCGTTCAGATCGACGAGCTGAGCTCGGCTCTCGAGCAACACCCAAAGCTTGTGATAACCGATTCCCAAGCCTTCGGAAAGGTCTCGAGGCTCGTCCCGAAAACAATAATGCTCACC
Organism: Clostridia bacterium; assembly: GCA_017436675.1. Lineage (GTDB taxonomy): Bacteria > Bacillota > Clostridia > Oscillospirales > CAG-382 > UMGS1307. The sequence goes on from JAFSCS010000032.1 coordinate 9,879, forward strand.
TCGTTTTCGATCCTTTTCGCTCGGTATAAGGGCGACCTTGAGGAGACGGTAAAGGGCGTGACAAAATTGAAGTCCCTCAACGACGGCGATACCGTCCTCATCAGCGAGGGCTGTACCCACCATCGTCAATGCGGTGATATCGGAACGGTAAAGCTCCCGAAATGGATCGAGGACTTCACAGGTAAAAGGTTGAATTTCCGCTTCACCTCGGGAACGGAGTTTCCCGAAACACTCGACGGAATAAGCCTCGTCGTGCATTGCGGAGCTTGTATGCTCAACAAACGCGAAATGCAATACAGAACACGCCACACAGTCGATAGCGGCGTCCCGATAACAAACTACGGAATAACGATAGCATATACCCACGGGATCTTGGAGCGTAGCCTCGAGGTGTTCCCGAATATAAAGAAATATCTTGAAGATCAGAGGTAAAATATGAAGACCGTAACTCTCGGAAAAACAGGAATAACCTCCCCAAAAAACGCATTCGGTGCGTTACCTATCCAAAGAATAACCCAAAGTGAAGCCGCAAAGCTTCTACAAAAAGCATACCAAAATGGAATGACCTTCTTCGATACGGCAAGAATGTATACCGATAGCGAGGAAAAAATAGGAATAGCACTTTCCTCCGTCCGAAAAAATATAACTATCGCGACGAAAACGGGTGCAACCACGACCGACGGCTTCTGGCGTGACCTCGAAACGAGCTTGAAAATGCTGAAGTGCGACTACGTCGATATCTATCAGTTCCATAATATCGCATTTTGCCCACGCCCCGATGACAAAACGGGACTCTACGAGGCAATGGAAAGCGCAAAAAAGCAGGGTATGATCAAGCATATCGGTCTGACAAACCATCGTCCGAAGGTTGCCCTCGAGGCAGTCGAAAGCGGTCTCTATGAAACTCTCCAATTTCCGTTCTGTTACCTTGCGACCGAGACCGATATTAATATCGTCAATAAATGTAAGGAAAATAATGTCGGCTTTATCGCAATGAAAGGTCTTTCGGGCGGACTCATAACGAATTCCGCCGCCGCATACGCTTGGATGGAGCAGTTTGATAACGTCCTTCCGATCTGGGGCGTGCAACGCGAATGGGAGCTTGATGAATTCCTCTCATATATGGATAAAGAAAGCGTGATGACCGACGAGATACAGACTCTCATCGAAAAGGACAGACGTGAGCTTCTCGGAAACTTCTGCCGTGCTTGCGGCTATTGTATGCCGTGCCCGAAGGGTATCGAGATCAATAACTGTGCAAGAATGTCACAGCTGATCAGACGCAGCCCGTCAGCACAGTGGCTGACCGATGAGTATAAGGCAAAAATGATGAAGATCGAAGAGTGTATCGATTGCGGAAGCTGTAGATCAAAATGCCCCTACGGACTCGACACCCCAAATCTCCTGCGCCTCAACCTCGAGGACTATAAAAAAATCGCAAGTGGCGAAATAAAGGTGTAAAACCCTGTTGAAAAAAGAAGAATAATGTGCTAAAATAATAAAAATAATAAAGCTTGAAGGAGAAAGAAAAATGCCGAAGCTAACTGTACTTGACCACCCCTTGATAGAGCATAAATTGTCTATAATGAGAATGAAGGAAACAGGAACGAAGGATTTCCGTCAGCTTCTCAGCGAGATCACAATGCTTCTTGCATACGAAGCAACTCGCGACCTCCCGACATATGAAAAAGAGATCGAGACACCCATTGCAAAGATGAAAGGTCGCTTTATCTCTGACCAAAAGGTAGGAATAATCCCGATCCTTCGTGCAGGACTCGGAATGGTAGACGGATTTTTGGCTGTCCATCCGACCGCAAAGGTAGGACATATCGGTCTTTACCGTGACCACGATACCCTCCTTCCCGTTGAGTATTATTTCAAAATACCCGATGATGCCTCTGAAAGAGAATTGATCCTTCTCGATCCGATGCTTGCGACGGGCGGATCTGCCATCGCAGCTATCGATTGCCTCAAAAAGAGAGGCTGTAATAATATAAAAATGGTGAACCTCATCGCCGCACCCGAAGGAATTGAAGCTGTTCATACCGCTCACCCCGACGTAGATATATTCGTTGCGCACGTTGACGAAAAGCTCAACGAACAAGCGTATATCATCCCCGGACTCGGTGATGCAGGCGACAGGATCTTCGGTACAAAGTAATGATCGAGCTTGCACCGACTTGGCAGAAGCTGTTAAAAGGCGAGTTTGAAAAGGACTATTATTTAAAACTACGTGAAATATTAAAATCGGAATATCTCGGTAAGCATCCTTACCGAGTTTTTCCGCCTATGAACGATATATTCAACGCGTTGCGCTACACCGACTATGACGACGTAAAGGTCGTAATAATCGGTCAGGACCCCTACCACGAGTACGGGCAAGCGCACGGCCTCTCGTTTTCGGTCCCAAACGGAGTGGATATCCCTCCATCGCTGAGAAACATATATAAAGAGCTCGAAAGCGACCTCGGAATAAACCCGCGCAAAAGCGGGAATCTCGAGGATTGGGCGCGCGGCGGCGTGTTGCTTCTCAACGACGTACTGACCGTGCGAGAGGGCGCGGCAGGAAGCCATGATAATATCGGATGGCAAAACTTGACTGATCGTATCGTGACGTTGCTCAACGAACGAAAAAAGCCAATGGTGTTTATGCTTTGGGGCAACTATGCAAAACGTCGCCTCCCACTGATCACGAACGAGCAACACCTCGTCTTGACGTCAGTGCATCCGAGCCCGCTTTCCGCAACGAGAGGCTTTTTCGGATGTAAACACTTCTCAAAAGCAAATAAATTTCTAAAAGACCATAATATCGAGCCTGTTGATTGGCAGGGCTCAAACTGATGAATGGAGATCAATATGAAAAGCTATCCCTACGTAACAGGAACGTTTCTTCAACCCGGTGCTTTCGTGAAATACGACGAAGCAAAATGGACCGAGCATTTCGGCTATCTCAAGGAGGTCGGAATAGATACGGTAATAATCCAATGGACCTCGGAAACACCCTATGGTGAATTTATCTCAGCATATTATCCCGAGGAGTTCAAGCTCGGACAAAAATCGGAAAAATGTCATTATTTTCCTGATTTTACCGAAGCTCTGTTGAATGCCGCACAAAAATGTAACGTAAAGGTGTTCGTCGGACTCAACCTCTCTGATGAGTGGTGGAAAGGCGCACAAAGTGATAGATCTTGGAGAGAAAACCAATCATCACTCGGTGAGGAAAGCGCAAAAAGACTGTATTCTCTCTATAAAGAAAAATATCCCGATGCATTCTACGGCTGGTACTTCGGTTGGGAGTGCTATAACGGAATGCCCGAATCGTTCGAAACCGCTGATTTTCTCAACAGCTACCTCGATCCATTGACGAAATTGGATCCGACAATGCCGCTTCTTCTTTCACCCTTCGTAAGAAGAGTGACTACCCCCGAGGAGACGGAAAAGGAGTGGGCGGGAATATTTAAAAATACCCGCTTCAGAAAAGGTGATATCTTTTGTTGCCAAGATGCCGTCGGCGCAGGACATATCGATATCGAAATGATGGACTCCTATTTCAATGCGCTTAAAAACGCTTGTGACGTGAACGAAAATATAATCTTCTGGGCGAATAACGAAAACTTCAACCTTGAGGAGAATAACGGACATTATAAGATCTATGCAGGTGAAGTAAGTAGATTTGTAAGACAAATGAATATCGCCTCGAAGTACGTGAAGGGCTACGTCACCTTTGCCTATAGCCACTACTATTCTCCTGATAAAGGAAACTCGGAATACCACGAAGCATATAAAAAGTATTACTTAACGGGAGCAATATCTTGACAAATACCTCTTGGGAAAATAAAAATAACGAGCTCGTTGACGTGGCAATGCTGATCGCCTCGACCGTGCTGAAAAGCGGCGGCGAGACCTATCGTGCCGACGAGTGCGTTGAAAAAATATTGTCCGCAAACGGAGCCCACGACGTCCAAGTCTTCTCGACTCCGACAGGCATCTGCGTCAGCGCGTATTTCGATGAGGTAGTCGTCTCAAGGACCGCCTCAGTCTCGGAGCGCGGAGTCGACCTTTCTTGCCTCGATGAATGCCTCGCCGTCTCGAGATTGTTGACCGAAGGAAAAATATCTCTCGGCGAAGCAAAAAAAAGAGTCTTAAACGAGCGAAATAAAAAAGTAAATATCCTCTATACAGCCACCATGGCTTGTATATGCGGTGCATTCTTCTCGCTGATCGTCGGCGGCGGATGGCTTGAATTTTTGTGTTCGCTGCTCTCGGGCTTTTTCGGAATGATCCTCTATTATTGGCTCGGAAAACGAAATATCTCGTTTTTTATAACAAACCTTTCGGCAACGCTTGTGTTCGGCTTGATCGCACGTCTGTTTTGCTCTGCATTGCCGAGCTGTGACGTCCATTTGTCAATAATAGGCTGCATCTTTCCGCTCGTGCCCGGCTTGACGACGCTCAATGCGATCCGCGATAGCTTCAACGGTGATATCGTCTCAACGGGTGCGCGTGCGATAGAAGCCGTGATCACCGCAGTAGCGATCGCCTGCGGAGTCACGATAGCATTAATGGTGTGAGGTGAACGAAATGATCTGGATAATAAATTTTGTCGGCTCCTACCTTGCCTCGTTCTTCTTTGGACTTAGCACCTTCGTGTCGAAAAAGATACGCTATATCGCTCCTCTTGTCGGCGCAGTCGGCTTTTCCCTCTATCGTCTTGTCGAGCCATATTCCGTCAATATGGCGGCGTTTGTGTCAACGCTCCTTTGCTGTGTAGCCGCAGAAATGCTCGCAAGATCGTTGAAGACCTCCTCAACGGGCGTCACCATCGTGGCATTGATACCTCTCGTCCCCGGCGTGATGCTCTATAAAACGATGCTCCGCTTCGGAGAGGGTAATACACTCGAAGCGATCGAAGCACTCTCAAACACGCTTATGTACGCGGGAATGATGGCGATCGGCGTAACACTCTCAACTCTGCTCGGCAGATTCGTGATAACACCGCTCTATAATAGTGTTAAAAAGCGAAAAGACAAGTGATGAAATAATAAAAAACACGTAATAACTGTTGACATATTTGGAGTTTTAGTTTATAATGATAACAGAAACCCAAAGGATGTGAATAAATTGAAACTCAAATTAAATCTTGATTATATAGAGAATTTTGTCTCGCCATCCGATCTCGCTTCTTTCGATGACCGACTCAATGCGGCGTATACCGCCTTGCTTGACGGCTCGGGAAAAGGAAACGATTTTATCGGATGGCGAGATTTGCTTATAAACTACGATAAAGACGAGTTTGCGAGAATAAAGCTCGCGGCGGAGAAGATAAAAAAGAATTCCGAAGTCCTTCTCGTCATCGGTATCGGCGGCTCGTACCTCGGCGCAAGAGCAGCGATCGAGTTTTTGAAGTCCCCGTTCTATAATAATATGAAAAAGGATACCCCCGACGTCTATTTCTTGGGTTGCTCGATCTCGTCCGACGAGTTGTATGAGGTAATGCAGCTGTGCGAGGGAAGAGACGTCAGCGTCAATGTCATCTCGAAATCGGGAACGACTACCGAGCCCGCCATCGCGTTCAGAATAATTCGCGGAATGATGGAAAAGAAATATTCGAAGGATGAATTGAAGGAAAGAATTTTCATCACCACCGATAAATGCCGCGGAACTCTCAAATCCTTTGCCGACAGAGAAGGCTATGAGACCTTCGTAGTGCCGGATGACGACGGCGGAAGATTTTCCGTCTTGACAGCAGTAGGTCTTTTGCCGATAGCAGTCTGCGGAATAGATATCGATAAAATAATGCTCGGTGCCCAAAACGCAAGAGCTAACTATCTCGAAAAGGGAACAGAGTCCGACGCTTGTAAATATGCGGCTGTCAGAAACGCACTTTACCAAAGCGGAAAGAAAATAGAGCTTCTCTGTAGCTACGAAAGCGCATTCAGATATATGACAGAGTGGTGGAAGCAGCTCTATGGCGAAAGCGAAGGAAAGGACGGACTCGGAATATTCCCCGCATCCGTCGTCTTCACCACCGACCTTCACTCAATGGGACAATATATCCAAGACGGTGAAAGAACTCTCTTTGAAACGGTAGTGATGCAAAACGGAGCGAAAAACATAGTAAACGTCCCCTACGACGAGGAAAACCTCGACGGACTAAACTTTATCGCAGAAATGCCCGTAACGGAGGTCAATAAAAAAGCCTTCCTCGGAACGCTCCTCGCCCATAACGACGGCGGCGTACCGAATATCGTCATCGAGTATGAAACGAGAGACGAGGAGACCTTCGGCGAAATGGTATATTTCTTCGAGTTTGCTTGCGGTATCAGCGCATATATCTTGGACGTCAACCCGTTCAACCAACCGGGAGTCGAAGCATATAAGAAAAATATGTTCGCACTTCTCGGAAAGCCCGGCTACGAAGAGCTCGGAAAAGAATTAAGATCAAGAATAGAAAACATAAAATAAATCGAAAAGATCAGGAGGAAAAGCCATGATGAACTTAATAATCGGATTAAAAGGAACCGGAAAAACAAAAATGCTTATCGACGAGGTCAATAAAGCAGTTTCAGTTTCCAAAGGAGCAGTTATCTGTATCGAATGGGGCAAAAAACTCACCTACGACGTAAAGCACCAAGTAAGACTCATCGATGCGAAGGATTATTCGATCGACGACGCAGAATACCTCTACGGCTTCGTAACAGGTATCCTTGCCGGTAACTATGACGTTACCGAGCTCTTTATCGATTCCGCATTAAAGATCTGCGGCGATGATATGGAAGCCTTCAAAAAGTTTATGCTTATGCTTGCTCCCATCGTAGAGAAGTATAACGTACATTGTGTGATCACCTCTTCAATGGCAGTTGAAGATTGCCCCGAAGAATTGAAACAATTTATCGCGTAAGAGTCGAAAAATTTCTTCCTGTGAGCTACGTCACAGGAAGAAATATTTTGAAAAATGAAAGGATAGAAGATGAAAAAGAATACGCTTCAAAGAAGCCTCGCAATATCATTCGGAACGTATACGTTCATAACAATATTGATGTCAACGATGTTCTTCCTTTCGGATGGCTTTAGCACCAACTACGCACCGACGCTCGACGCACTTTTCGAGTTCTTGCTGTTTTCAATGGTCTACGGCTTTTCGTTCTATATCTTCAATATCGAAAAGCTTACCGACTCGTCGAAACGCATCATCCATTTTTGCTTGAACCTCGTCGTGTTCGTGCTCTGCTTCGTAATATTGCGCGGAACGTTCTCGAAGCTTTCGTTCATCCTCGCGTCCGTCTTTATGTTCGCCGCGTTCTATCTTATCGCAGCACTCTTGGGCTCACTCATCCGAAAACTCAACTATCTCTATTTTGAGAAGAAATAACGTAACCAATAATAAAGGACAGAGAAAAATCTCTGTCCTGATTTTTTATTTGCCTTTTATCAACTCATATCCTATGATATGATATACGGTGTGTCCGATATTAGCGCGGCAATATGCTGATACGCTTCATTAGCCGTTTCCGTGTTGGAAAGTAATTGTGAGAGCCTGTCTTCGCCTATAACGACGATTTTGATCTCCGTATCACCAAAAAGCATTTTTATACTGTTTAATAAGCCTTCATTATAAATGTATTGAATGTTGCCTCTGACTATCGCACCGCTTAATTGTTCGTCGAGTGAAGTCATATCACCTTCCTTTTCAATTTCCAAACGCGGCTTCTTGTCCCATTCACAAATTTTCCCGTGCCTTATTTCCACAAAATTCTTATCGAAAAAATAATAATAGTAACGATAATCACCAAAATTACCGTAAGGAGCTACAAATTTCTTAAATCGATATCCATATTCGTGAAAAACCTCCGCACTAACAAATTGAGGTAGTAATTTCGTATTTTTTATAAAAATATTATAATCAAATTTTCTGTTTATTTCTAATGTCGGACCGGGCGGAACATAATAAATATATAGGCCTTCCTTTTGATCTCCCAAGGTGTCACATGAATTATAACCTTCATACCAATCACAGAATTCCGGCTTCAAGCTTGAACAAGATGTTAAAAAGAGAAGTATGCTTAGTAAGATCAATAAAAATATCGTTTTAGCTTTCATTACATATAACCTCCTTTATCCAAATAATAAATCGATTTCTCTTTGAATTATTTCTTTACATCCTTCGCAAATAATAGCATAGGTTTGGACATTTTGATCTGTTTTATTGGCTCCATATATGCAGTTATTATTGAAGGCTTCTACTCCGTATTCACTAGCTAACTCGGTTAATAAAGGATAATATTCACCTGTTTCTTCGTTATAATTATCTATTTCTTGCTTTTGTCAATCGGAAGAAGGCTCGAAATATTCAAAAGTAAGCCCATTTAAAAGTGTTTCCAGTATTTCAATATACTCTTCATACTCAAGATAAGTACGCACAAGAATATTTTCATAGAATATGAGTATTTCTCCCGGGGTATGCATTTTTTCTGCAACGTCTTTGTCGTAATATGCATATAAACATTCGACCTCTTTGCCTCCTAAATTAATTGTTGATTTCTTAATTGACCTATAATCAGAGAATAAAGTACACTTTTGAAGACCTTTATACACTTCAGCGGCAACAGCTTTAACCCCCTTTTCTTTGCCTATCGAAGCCTTTGTTTCATCAAGATAAGTTACTTGTAATACACTTACAAACTCCTTGTTTTGAGTGTCAGAAAAAGATATAACATCATAAAAGATCAATGATCCACGTGGATATAACGTAATGCTGTCATATAAAGTTGCAGGTTCGCCTTTGAAAAAAGGAATTAAAATTTTCCCGTTATTTTTTAGTGTGTGATACATAGTGGAGAATTCATCAGTTTCCACTCCGATCGCCTCAAGATGTTTTGATACATCATCTTCAGGTACTCCGTCGATAAAATATTTATATAGATCTTCATAAGTATCAAAGTCGATTGTGTTATAAATCGGAGCATCACTGCCACTACCAACAGATGTTGAACATGATGCAAGAATAAGGAAAAGAAACAAGATACCAACCAAAACAACAATTCTCTTCATTTTAATATCCCCCTTCATCTAAATAATTGCGTATCTCTGAACTGCATTCATAGCAATACACCTCAGTTGGACAAAGCTTAGTGCCTTACCTAATTTCATTTTATCAAACGGAAAATATTATGTCAACATAAAAAATTCGGGGGGGTAAAAATCTCTTTTTTTAACAAAATAAGAATTTTATTTTTGTGTACTATGCATAAAAAAAGACAGAGAAATCCCATCCTCTGCCTTTTTTTCGTTTTATCTCTTTGATTTTGAACGGAATATCAACGCCCAAATTAACCCGAAAACAATAGCCGCAGTGATCCCTCCCGCCGTCGCCTTCAAGCCGCCCGTCAGTATCCCGATAGCACCGACTTCATCAATTGCTTCCTTTACACCATCCGCGAGTAAATACCCGAACCCCGTCAACGGAACGGTCGCGCCCGCACCTGCAAGCTCCACGAGCGGCTCATATACCCCGATAGCACCGAGAAAAACACCAATGCATACGTACCCAACGAGTATCTTTGCAGGCGTCAGCCTCGTCTTGTCAATGAGTATCTGTGCGATAAGACAAAATGCCCCGCCAACCAAAAACACAATAACGTATCTCCAAAAAGTATCCACTATCTTTTCCTCCCGCTTGAAATGTGAACGAGATGCGCAATAGACGGAATAGACCGCCCCTGCAATATCGCCAGCGGCGACATCATCGCCCCCGTACCAACGAAAAGCACGTCGTCCGCACCGTTTTCCAGCTCGTGAAGTATATACGATGCAACCACCGACGCCGAGCAACCGCACCCCGAACCGCCCGAGTGTACGTCCTGCCGCGACCTGTCAAATATCATCATTCCGCAATCATATATCCGATCAAAATGCTCGAATTTCTCAAAGTGTAATAGCTCCTTCAATATCTCCGTCCCCTCAAAAGCAAGATCCCCCGTGACGATCATATCGAACTCCCTCGCGTCTCTCCCACTCTCGCGAAAGTAACGCAATATCGTGTCAGCCGCCGCAGGAGCCATCGCAGCGCCCATGTTGTTCGCGTCGGTGATCCCCTTGTCAACGACCTTCCCGATGACCGCCTCAGTAATGTACGGACCTCCGCCTCCACGCTCAAGCAAAAACGCACCGCACCCCGTAACAGTCTGTTGCGACGTCGGTGTCCGCTGTCCCGCATATTCAACAGGATACCGAAATTGCCGCTCGCTCGAGCTGAAATGCGACGATGCCACAGTTATCACTCTGTCCGAATACCCGCCGCCGCATATGAGCGAGCCGAGTACTAACCCCTCCGCCGCCGTACTGCACGCTCCGTATAGCCCAAAATAGGGAATATCAAACCCCGAAAAGCAATATCCCGTCGCAACGCATTGGTTCAAAAGGTCGCCCCCAAGCGCACATCCCACGTCCGAAATATCAAGCTCGGCTTTGCCGAGAAGAATACCGACAGTCCGCCTGACCATCTCGCTCTCCGCCTTCTCCCACGTCTCCTGCCCGAAATAAGCGTCCTTCTCGCAAATGTCAAAATATCGTGACAGCGGACCCTCGCTCTCGTCAGCACCGACGATCGATGCCCCGCACCTGATAGAAACGTCCGAATTTATTTTTATTATCTCGTTATTCATATTCCAATATCCCTCGCTTTTGCCTTTATTATCCTCAAAAAGCGAAAAAATAATACCACCCCCCTTGAAAAAATATAATAATGTAATATAATAAAAGAAAAAAATAAAGAGGTACACTAATGAGAGCAAAAATTATATTGGATCTGGTCGAAAAACTGATCGGAAAACGTGAAAACGATGCCGATATGTATATGCCCGAGCGTATGCTTGCGATGGCTTTGGTAATGCTTGTCTTCGGTATTGGTGCGACCGTGTTCGCTTTTGTAAGCAATATTTATCTGCTTATTGCGGCGGCGTTCGGTTATCTTATGTTCGTCTTTGCGCTGTTGTGTTGGAAGAATTGGAAAATAATCATCACCTCCGATGACACCTTTGAATATACGACCTTCCTCGGCAATACCCGAAAATATAACTTTTCCGACATCACCACCCTTCGTAAAAACGGCGATTCAATGACTCTTTACGTCGGCGACAAAAAAATACATATCGAATCGATGGCAGTGCTCAGTGACCGATTGATCGAAAAGGTAAACGAAGCGTTGTCGAAATAATACAGTCTAAAAAGCGAGTTTTATCTCGCTTTTTTATTTTTGGAAATAAAAAGCCGAGCACAAAAGTGCTCGGCAATAATAATTATCATTCAAGCTCCGCGATCTTAACGTTAGATTTGTGCGGAATAGGATCCCACTTGATCTTGTTGAATAATGCGACCCAAGTCGAAAGATCGCCAATAAGCCCAAAAAGCGGGAAGGTCAGCGAGTAAAGTATGACCTTGTGAAGCTTTATTCTTGCAATATGCTTGTATTCGAAAAGGAAGACCAATAAAGCCATCGGAATAACACCGAAATGTTCAAAAATGAGTATCTCGAACAGATCGACTATCATCTCGACGATCTCCTCGTCAGCAACACCGTATTTAATCGTTTCGCTGCAAACAGCAACGTAATTCACGATCTTTATCGGTATCAAAAATATCACAAGCGGAAAGGTCGTCATAAACGCATCAAAGCAGTCGATCTTTCTTCGAACGTCTTTCATCCGGATAACGCCGACCAAAAGCTTTTTCCAATAATCGCGGAACGCCTCAAGATGCCCCTTCGCCCACCGCTTCCGTTGTCTGAGCGCGATCTTCAAGTCAGTCGGCTGCTCGTCATAAAACTCAGCCTCGTGTTGATATCCGACACAGATCCCTTCGGAAATAACGTCAATGGTAAACGCCCTGTCCTCAGCAAGAGTGGTGTATTTCCACCCGTCCTTGACAAGCTCGCTTGAGAATAAAAATCCGCATCCCTGAATACGTGTCGAAAGCCCAAAATACGACCTCGCCTTGTTTTCGCAAAGCGCAGTTCGAAGCCAATGGATGGCATACCCCGCAGAAATAATGTTGTCATCAAAATTTTTCGTGTTTCTGTATGAAGTAACGACCTTCTCACCGCTGTCGAACGCATCGTTCATCTTAGATATGTAATTTTTCTTCAAAAGATTGTCCGCATCAAAAACAAAATACCCGTCAAACGAACCTATCCCAAGATCACGATCGATCCGCTCGAAAAGAAACTGTAGCGCAAACCCCTTCGTCTGTTTCCTTTTGTCGTGCCTTTCGTAGCAGTGCGCACCGTATTCCTTCGCTATCCTCGCCGTGCCGTCAGTACAGTTGTCAGCAACAACAAACACCTCAATAAGCTCACTCGGATAATCTTGCCTCGAAATGCTGTCGAGCAGATTTCCGATAACAGTCTCCTCGTTCCTCGCAGGAATAAGAATAGCATACCTGTGTTTCTTCTTTGCAGGCTTGAATTTCTTCGTCTTGAAAAGCCCAACGATAACGTATATCGCACGATATGAGTACAATGCTCCGATAATAGCAATAAGTATCCCGCATAAATAACTTATCTCTTCCACATTACCCCTCCCTTTAGAAACTATATTACCACATAATGTCGAATTTTGCAAGTTAGAAAAAGATAAATTGTCTTTACAATGAATATAATATGTGTTAAAATAAAAAGAAATAAATAACGGAGCGAAAAAATGGAAAAATATGCTTGGAAAGCAACGATAAAAGAGGGATGCATCGACGAGTATATCCGCCGTCACGATAATCTTCCCGAGGATATGCAAAAGGTCCTTCGTGACGCAGGAATATGTAACTATACGATCTGGAACGTCGGCAACGAGCTTTTCGGATACTATGAGTGTAAAAACGGCGTCGATTTCGCCGCAAAAACACAAAACGAAAGCGAAGCAGTAAAACGTTGGGACGAATATATGAGCGATATTCTCATAATGGAAAAGGACCCCGTAACGGGCGCACAGCCGCTATTGAGAAAAGTGTTTGATTTTGAATAAAGGTGATATAATGAAAGATCTATATAACCCCAATACAGCCAATTACCCGAGACTGAAAACAGACGTCTGCTTTGCAGATTATGATAATGAGTATACCTATACCTCAACGCTCGGCGATGCATTTCGATTCGTTCGACTAAATCAGCTCACCTCGAGAGCACATTGGAAACGCTTTTGCGATCAGTTCAGATATAATACCGATAACGACACAGGCTGGCGCGGAGAGTTCTGGGGTAAAATGATGCGCGGCGCGTGCTTCTGCTATTCCTATTTCAAGGATAAGGAGCTCTATGACGTCCTCACCGAAACGGTAAAGGATATGATGACAACAGCAGATAGCTTCGGAAGAATATCCTCCTACCCTCGCGATAGGGAATTCAATGCTTGGGATCTCTGGTGCAGAAAATACGTCCTCCTCGGAATGCAGTATTACCTCGAAATATGTGAGGATGACTCCCTCAAAGAAGAGATCATCGCCTCAATGTGCCGCCAACTCGACTATATAATGACATATATCGGTCAAGGAAAAAAGGAAATAACGAAAGCCAGCTGCCATTGGCGCGGTCTCAACTCCGCCTCGATCCTCGAACCGACCGTCCGCCTCTATACGCTGACGAAAAACGAAAGCTACCTTTCGTTCGCAAAATATATCGTCGATAAAGGCTTTACCGACGTCCAAAACCTCATCGACCTCGCGTTCGAGGACGGACTTTCCCCCTATCAGTACCCCGTGACGAAGGCGTATGAAATGACCTCCTGCTTCGAAGGACTTTTGGAGTATTACAGAATAACGGGCGAGGAAAAATATAAAAAAGCAATAATCAGATTTGCCGATAAGGTGCTCGAGACCGACTTCACCGTAATAGGATGCTCGGGATGTACCCACGAGCTGTTCGACCATTCAACAGTAAGACAAGCGAATACCACCAACGGCGCAAAAATGCAGGAGACCTGTGTAACGGTAACGCTGATGAAATTTTTCTACCAAGTCCATCTCTTGACAGGCGACGTAAAATATGCCGACGCGTTCGAAACATCGCTCTATAACGCCTACCTCGGCTCGTTTAATACAGAAAAGGTCATCGAGCCCCAAATAACCAATACCCACCCAACGTGGACAATGGAAGCGCTCCCGTTCGATAGCTATAGCCCATTGACCTCGGGTACACGCGGAAACGGTGTCGGCGGACTTCAGTATATGCCCGATAACCATTACTACGGCTGTTGCGCTTGTATCGCATCAGCGGGCATCGGCCTTGCTCCGAAAATGCAGTTTCTTACCACCCACGACGGCTATACCTTGAATATCTATGAAAACGGAACGATAAAGACCGATTTCGGAAAAATCGAAATTAACGGAAACTACCTGATAGACGGAAAAGTCAGCGTGACCGTAAACGTAAACGAACCGAAAAAGTTCAGCTTGAAGCTCCGTAACCCGAGCTGGAGTAAAAAGACAGCTCTAAAACTCAACGGCTCACCGCTCACGATAAACGACGGCTATATGACCGTCACGAAAGAGTGGCAAAACGGCGATAAGCTCGAGCTTGAATTCGATATGACAATAAGAGTCACCCGCCCGATCCCATACGGTGAGCAAGTCTTGATGAACGAGGTAGTCTGGAGCGAGAACTATATCGTCCCCGTCTATGATAAAGAGGACGAGAACGCAAAATATCACCTCGCATTGAGAAGAGGCGCATTAATGCTCGGACTCGATGATAGAACGGGAAAAAGCCCCGATACCGCCGTCTCCCTCAAATTAGAAAAAGAAACGGTAACGGAATATAGCCTCACCACCGCACCCTATCCCCATATCCTCGCGCTCGAGCTGACGCAAACAGACGGAACTAAGCTCACACTAACCGACTATGCCTCAACAGGAAAACGCTGGGATATCGGCAATAAAACAGCCGTCTGGCTAAAAACTAAATAATTTCCCGAAAAAAACAAAAAATCACTTGACTGTAAACCTTGTTTATAGTGTATAAGTAACACAGAGGTGATGATTTTGAAAATAAAAGAATTAGAAAACCTATTATCTATTTCTCGTTCTAATATTCGTTTCTATGAAAAACAAGGCTTGTTTTCTCCCGAACGCAAAGATAATAATTACAGAGAATATACCGAACAAGATATCGAGGTTCTCAAGAAAATCATTGTTTTTAGAAAAATGGGATTTACTGTTGAGGAAATCAAACTTATTCAAAACGATGAATTGCCGTTTACTGAAGCAATAGCAAATGCGCAACAACGAATCGAAGATGAAATTGAACAATTAAATGGTTCTTTAAAGCTTATTAAACAAGTAGCACAAGAAAACTCGTCGTTTAATGAAATTGACATTAACGAACATTGGAGAACAATAAGTGAATCCGAAAAATCAGGCGAAAAGTTTGTTGATATTTGCAAAGATTTTTTGGATTTGGAACTCAACTTGTTCGACTATATGTGGAAGTATGCATTTTTTCACGATTTCAAAAAATCGAGAGCTAAACACGGTACAGCAAATGCTTGCGGTATATTGTTACTATTATGTATTTTACGAGGTATTGGTAGAGTTCTTATTTGGAAAGAATCTTTTTGGTCGGGATTTTTATATCCGTTTGCCGTTGCATTAGGGGCAACAATCATTGTCTTACCACTCTTTTTATTAAACAAAAAGTTTCCAAAAGTTGCATCCGTTATTGCGACTATTCTTTTGGGGCTAATAATCTTGCTTTTTGTAGGTATCTTTTTGTTCATTCTCTATGGGATTATTAACTCTATAATATCATAAGTAAAAGGCTTGACCGTTTGGTCAAGCCTTTTGTGTTAGAATAACGTCGTTATCCAATATATTATACCATACACCACACTCGCCGCAGTGCCGTAAACAATAACAGGCCCCGCAATAATAAAAATCTTCGTGCCAAGCCCCGTGATGAACCCCTCTGCTTGTGTCAATATAGACCCCATTAATTTTGCAAAAATATTTACATTAAATCAGTAGTGTGGTATAATAAAATAAAGTGAGGTGGAATATATGAAAAAACAATTTGAAGCTTATTATTCTGAATACTGGGCTTGGCTTTGGTTCTCTCTAGCTATTGTTTTTTGCGTTAATATTGCTGTCTTTTCTGTCCGGTGGTTAGGAACGATTTCGCTGACTTTTATTATCGTTTTCTCAATCTGTGCAATTGTTTTCTTTCTTATGTTTGTAAAAACCAAAAGAGAAACCGGTATTGCTGTTGAGATTATTGACGATATTTTAATTCTACACAAGAAAGAAATTATTTCTATTCCAATAGAGGAGGTTCAAAGAATTGATATTCATAATGCGGACGGATCATTTGATATCCTCGTTAAAACCGCAAATAATAAATATTCAATGCATTGCTTTATTAAAGAACAACGCCAAAAGAAAACTCTATTTATAGACTACCTAAAAAGCAAAAGTATCAAACTCAAAACATATGATTAGTTATAAGAAAAGGCTTGACCGTTTGGTCAAGCCTTTTGTGTTAGAATAACGTCGTTATCCAATAAACCACACCATACACCACACTCGCCGCAGTACCATAAACAATAACAGGCCCCGCAATAATAAAAATCTTCGTGCCAAGCCCCGTGATGAACCCCTCGCTCTTGTTGTCGATCGCCGCCGCGGCAATAGAGTTCGCAAACCCCGTGATCGGAACGAGCAGTCCCGCACCGCAAAACCGCGCAATCGTGTCAAACCGCCCAAATGCAGTAAGTAGCCCCGCAAGAAAAATAAGACTGCAAGAGCCGAGAAAAGATGCGTCCTTTTCCGCAACGCCGAGATATTTGTAAATATCAATAAAAGTCTGCCCCAAACAGCAAACTATCCCACCCGAAACGAACGCCAAAAAGCAGTTTCGAGTTGATTTCGTCCGCTTCGCCCGTGACTCCGTGTAATTAACATATTCCTTTTTCTTCATAAACCCCATACCGCTTTTTTTATTTATCATCTCCGAATACGAAAAAAATATTCATCCTGTTGACAAAAATATCACTATAGTATAAAATAAAAAGGATAAAAAGAAAACGGAGATAAGAAAATGTTGTCCTTTGAAAGCGATTATACAACAGGTTGCCACCAAAAAATACTTGAAGCATTGATGAAAACGAATTCTGTAAGCCAAACGGGTTATGGCTTTGACGAGTATTGCATCAGCGCAAAAGATAAAATAAGAAAAGAAATAGGACGTGAGAATGCGGAGATATTTTTCCTCGTCGGCGGAACGCAAACGAACAAGCTGACGATAAGCGCACTCCTGCATAACTATGAAGGTGTAATAAGCGCAGCTACAGGCCATATCAACGCCCACGAAGCCGGTGCAATAGAAGCGAGCGGTCATAAGGTGCTCTCGCTCCCGAGCCATAACGGAAAACTCGATGCGGGTGAGGTAAGGGATTATTTAAAAACCTTCTATGCCGACGAGACCTATACCCATATGGTCTTTCCGGGAATGGTCTATATCTCCCACCCGACCGAATACGGCACTCTCTATACAAAAAAAGAGCTCACAGACCTGAAAGCCGTCTGCGACGACTATAATATCCCCCTCTACCTCGACGGCGCAAGACTTGGCTATGCACTCGCATCAAAGCAGACCGACGTCACCTATGAAACACTCTGCCAAACCTGCCACGCCTTCTATATCGGCGGCACAAAGGTCGGCGCACTCTGTGGTGAAGCACTCGTGTTCCCGAACGGTAACGCACCGAAAAACCTCTTCACAACGATAAAGCAAAACGGCGCTCTCCTCGCAAAAGGCAGACTCCTTGGAGTACAGTTCGACACACTTTTCACCGACGGACTCTATAACGAGCTCGGCAATAACGCAATAGAAAAAGCCGAACGACTCAAAAAAATGCTCGACGAGAACGGATATCGCTTCTTCTTGAAAACGGAAACGAACCAACAGTTCGTCATCCTCGAGAATGAACAGCTGAAAAAGCTTCGCCAAAAGGTCTCGTTCAGCTTTTGGGAAAAATATGACGATACCCATACAGTAGTGAGATTTGCAACCTCTTGGTCAACACCCGACAGCGACCTTGATGCGCTTGAAAAAATATTGAAGGACCAAAACTAAAATGCAAGAAGTCATCGTAACGAAAATGAAAAAAGATGATGTTGCGGACGAATTGATAAAATTTGCCGTCATCAGCGCAAAATATGACGGAAAATGGGTGTTCGTACGCGATAAAGAGCGCACCACCCTCGAAATAACGGGCGGTCACCGTGAAGACGGCGAGACCGTGCTCGAGAGCGCTCACCGTGAGCTCTACGAGGAAACGGGAGCAGTCGATTATACTCTTGACGAGGTCTGTACCTATAGAGTCACCATCGACGGCGTCGCGTCCTACGGAACTCTCTTTTTCGCCAACGTAAAAGAGTTCGGCGATATCCCCGAGGAGTTCGAAACCGCAGAGCGAATATATCTCGATACACTCCCGAAAAACCTCACCTATCCCCGGATCCAACCGTACCTGCATATATACGCGGAAGAATGGTTGAGCGAGAAAAGAAAATGAAGACCTACGCACCCGATTATTATAACGACTTCAAATGTATCGCCGATAAATGTAAAAACAGCTGCTGTATCGGCTGGGAGATCGATATCGACGACGAAACGTATGATAAATATATGTCGCTTCGCTCACCTATCGGTGAAAAGCTGAGAAATAATATCACCACAGATATCCCCCATAGCTTCAAGCTCCGAGAAAACGAAAAATGTCCTTTTTTGAATGAAAACGGACTTTGCGAGCTGATACTCACTCTCGGCGAGGATCAGCTTTGCGATATCTGTGCGCTACACCCGAGATACCGTAATTTCTATAATACAAGAACGGAAATAGGGCTCGGGCTCTGTTGCGAGGCAGTAGGCGATATCGTGCTTAATAAAAAAACACCGACGCGCCTCATCGTGATCGACGATGACGGTGAAACGGATGTGCCCGATGAAGCGGAAGAAGAGATAATTAAGCTCCGCGATAATATTCTCTCCCTCCTTAGTGATAGAACGTGCTCATTGGATGAGCGTGTAATGAACTTGCTTGAAAGCTTCGCCTTGCCCGATGCCGTGCTAAAATTGTCGGAATTTCGACTCGTGTTCAGTTCGCTCGAATATATGTCCCCGAAATCGTTGTCGCTCTTCTCGTCAGTCACCGACGAAAAAACACTCACCGAGATCGAATACGAACAGATACTAAACTATTTCGTCTGCCGATATCTTGCGAATTCAATCGACGAAACGGAAATAAGAGTATACCTTGCGTTCGCACTTCTTTCAACTAACTTCATCTCCGCACTCGCGAAAAATATTCCGAAAACGGAAGCCTGCCGTCTCTATTCGTCCGAGATCGAGTATAACGAGGAAAACGTCGAAATAATAATAGAGAAAATTTGTGAACTAATAGGTGAATAATGATAAAAATAATGTTCGTCTGCCACGGCAATATCTGCCGTAGCCCAATGGCAGAGTTTATAATGAAAGATATGCTGAAAAAAGCCAATATCCCCTCGGTCGTCCAATCGTCGGCAACGAGCACCGAGGAGATATGGAATGGTGTCGGAAACCCCGTCTACCCACCCGCAAAAGCGGAGCTGTTGCGCCACGGAATAAAATGTGACGGAAAACGCGCAGTACAGCTCAAAAGGGAAGACTATGAAAAATATGACCTCTTTGTCGGTATGGATAGCGCAAATATAAGAAATATGCACCGCATCCTCGACGGTGATAAGGACGGAAAGATAAGAAAGCTGATGGACTATACAAGCCGTGGCGGAGACGTCGCAGACCCGTGGTACAGCGACCGCTTCGACGTCGCGTATCGCGATATATACGACGGCTGTAAAGCACTTCTCGAAATAATAAAAAACAGTTGAAAAAAAGATAAATTTGTGTTATAATATATCGGATAACGAAACATAAATGGAGTCCGAATGAAAACGAAAAAGATAAAGCTTTCACCAACCTCGACTCTCCACTATTTGAAGCTTGTGTATCGAACGATGTTGTTTTTGATCGCCGCAGTAATATATATCTACGGAAGAGTGAAAAACAATAACGTCTTCGACGAGCTCGACTCGCTCCCGTGGATAATGGGTGTGATCTGGGTGATCTATGCAGTAGAGATCGCGTTGCGCTTCTTCCCCTCGAAGCTTGAGAGTATGGGTTGCCAAAAGCAGTTCACAAAAAACTATATCCCAACAGGTGAAACCACCCCGATCATCCAATCGTGGAAGCGTACCGTCGCTGTTGCGGCAGTATGGCTCGCGCTCAACGGAGCTATCGGAGTATTATACTATACAAAAGTGATCGATGCGGGAATATTGATATTGATCAGCCTTGCATATGCAGTCTGTGATATGATATGCATCCTCTTTTTCTGCCCGTTCCAAACGTGGATAATGAAGAATAAATGCTGTACAGTCTGCCGCATCTATAATTGGGATTTCCCGATGATGTTCACGCCTCTCGTGTTTATCCCGAGCCTCTATACGTGGAGCCTGCTTTTTCTCTCGCTCGTGCTTCTCGTTCGCTGGGAGCTCTCCGTTCATTTCCACCCCGAACGCTTCTCCGAAAAAACGAATGCGTGTCTGAATTGTAAGAATTGTACCGAAAAGCTTTGTCACCACAAAAAACAACTCAAATCGTTTATAAAAAATAATCGCTTCCATAGAAGATAACGAAAAAGGAACCTGACATACGGTTCCTTTTTGGCATAATTAAGAAAAGAAGTTGAAAAGAAGGAAATAATAATGAACGTAATTATTCTCAACGGTAGTCCGAAGGGCGAATACAGTATTACCCTCCAAACCCTGAAATACCTCGCTCTCCGCTTTCCCGAGCATACCTTTGAAACAGTACACGTAGGACAAAAAATACGTGCTATCGAGAAAAATATAGCTGAGGTAGTTGAAAAAATACAAAAAAGTGACCTCGTTATCTTTTCCTATCCCGTCTATACGTTTATCGCACCCTATCAGCTCCATCGCTTCATCGAGCTGTTGAAGGAGTCGGGCGCATCTCTTGACGGGAAATGTGTGACGCAAATAACAACGTCAAAGCATTTCTATGATATAACGGCACATCGCTATATCGAGGATAACGTGCAAGACCTCAATATGAACTATATCCGAGGACTCAGCGCAGATATGGATGACCTTCTTACCGAAAAGGGAAGAGCTGAAGCAGAAAAATTCTTCTCATTCGTGATGTGGTCAATGAAGGAAAGGATATTCGAGTCGAAAAAAACATTTTCAACAACACCGAAAAGCCTCCCCGTGACCATCCCCGAGCCAACGACGGATAAGCTCGGCGACGTCGTCATCGTGACCAATTGCGAGGAAAACGACGAAAAGCTTCGTTCGATGATCGAGAGATTTCAAAACGTGTCAAAAAGAAATACCCGTGTCGTAAATATCCGTGAATTCGGAATAAAGGGCGGATGCCTCGGTTGCTTCAATTGCGCCGTTTCGGGAAAATGTGTCTACAAGGACGGCTTTGACGATTTCTTGCGCGGAAATATCCAGACCGCAGAGGCGATGATATACGCCTTCACGATCAAGGATCATTCTATGGGTGCATCCTTCAAGCTTTTTGACGACCGCCAATTCTGTAACGGCCACCGCACCGTAACGATGGGAATGCCCGTCGGTTATATCGTAAGCGGTAACTATAGCGAGGAATATAACCTCCAAACGATCGTCGAGGGACGCGCAGAGGTCGGTGGAAACTACCTCCTCGGAGTAGCAACAGACGAGTTCTCGCCGAACGAAAAGCTCGATGAGCTCGCAAAAGCTCTTGACTATGCCCTTGAAAATAAATATACAAAGCCCCAAAACTTCCTCGGAGTCGGCGGAATGAAAATATTCCGTGACCTGATCTGGCTGATGCAGGGAATGATGAAGGCAGACCACAAATTCTATAAAAAGCACGGTCAGTACGATTTCCCCCAAAAGAAGCGCGGCACGATGTTGAAAATGTACCTCGTCGGTGCGCTCATATCGTCGCCGAAGCTAAAAGCCAAAATGGGTAATAAAATGAACGAAGGAATGCTTCTCCCCTATAAAAAGCTTTTCGACACACTTGAGAAAAAATAAAAATATCCGAAACGGAATTTCCGTTTCGGATATTTTTTAATATTCTTTTTTAATCTTCTTTTTTGATCTTCTTTTTGAATAAGAATGACCTGAATAAAAATACGTTCAGTACCGCAAAGAATAAAACGAAAATAATAAGTGTCAAATAAGGCCTCGTCGGTGCGAGCGTCGCCAAAAACATCATCGGGAACCCGAGCACGATAGCAGGGAAGTTCTGATAAACGAGGTTGTCAGACGCAGGTGTCTTGAAATCACCATCGATCTCACGAAGCAAAATTACTCCGGTGCTTGCCGTACCCGTAAGCATTCCATACATCATCAAGAACTGCTCTTGAACGTAGTCCTTGAAAAGAAGCTTCGCAACGAGAAGGTTGTAAACGTATGTGAACACAAGTCCCACAACACCAAGAATAAGCATAATTCCCCAATAGTTTTCCAAAACGTCGAGCCTGATCGCCGCAATGCCGGAAACTACCATAATGTCGAAGAAAAAGTTGCTCGCTCTCGTCATAAGAAAGTTGTTGGTGACCTTCTTCTTCATGATCTTCTTTTTCAAAAGGAAATTGATAATAAGCTTTATAAGTGTCGCAAAAATAACGCCAAGCAAGAAATTGAACCCAAAAATAACGCTTCTCATACCGGGAAGAAGATTACCAAGTCCACTCATCGCCAAAAAAGTAATAGCATAAGCAACGATAATGAGAGCTATTTGAATAGTCATCTTGTCAATACTCTCTTGCATCGGTATCTCGGCATCGGAATCGATCTGCTCCGTGTAAAGACTTCCGTCGCTCCTTGTGGAGTGAACGATCCTGCCTTTCTTTTTCATAATGTTAAGGTGGATAACACCGCCAAGTGATGCGGAAAGAAATCCGAGTGCCGCAATGGTGAGTCCAAAGCTCTTGCCGCCGTCAAACCCAAATTGCGTCTCGTAAATATTGCCGTAGTTGAGAGCTTGACCTGTTCCTTGACCGTAACCGAACGGCAAAAGGACACCTGCCGCACTGAAAAATCCGTCGATGACGAACGCCGCAATAATCGTTATCCCAAGACCCAAAATGCCTTGCAATAAATAAGTCGAAACCGTGGTAACACCGGTGTTGATTATCTCGCCCATCCTTTTTTTGTTGAGCGCACCGCCGTTGGTCTTGAACGATGATGCAATAAACCCGAGTGCAAGCGTGTGATATGTAATGATCTCGAGCGTTTCCATACCGTGTCCCTCAAATACAGGCGCGTTGAAAAGAACCTCGCCCGTGATCGCATTGTATATCGCAGATATTATCAAAAGAAGCAATCCACCGATAACCGAGGTCGGAACGAGTGAGTTCTTCAAAAAAGGAAGCGATTTCTTCAAAATATTACCAACGATCAAGCTGCCAAAAAGAACAGCAAAAAGAAGCATCCAGCTCCAAACACTATAATCCCAAAAATTGTTCATGTTCTTCTCCTTTAGTGATGTTTTTGTATCTGTTGAAAATATGAACGTATTTCAACGCGTTAAAGCTCTTTTCTCCCTTTAATTGATATATCTTCCCATCAAAATAAATATTAGCCTTGTTCCTTCCGAGCACGGTAACAGCATTGACCTCATCAAAACGGAACAGTTGCGAAAATCCGTCGCTCCTCGCATCTATCCTGTCTCCGAAAAGCTCGAAATTGACGTTGTCGGAGATCAGCACCTTGTTCTTGTACGGAATGACCTCAAATATCGAAGCAACGTCGCTAAAGATCGGCTTTTCGATCATTTCGGTGACGTCAATTCCGTTGACGAATTCCTTCTGCCAATCATACCAATCAGCAACAAAACGGAATACTGCATCGCAACCAACTCCCTCGAATTCCTTCGTCGGCAAATACCTGACCGTTCTGCCGCATTTAAGGCATCTCAGCTCGTCACCCTCGCTCTTGTGGTGGGCAAACCCACATTCGGGACAAATATAAATACATCTTTCCAAATATTCTGCAAGATGCTTCGACTCAAACCTCGCATCAGCGACCGCCTCGTCAACGAATAACCCTTCCTTGATTACCGCAAAAAGCTCGTCGTCGCTCATCTTCGCGTATTCCTCGGGCATGATCACCTTCGAAACGTAACCGCGCATCTTTCCCTTGCGAACGTCGTCGCTCCAACGCGGATTGGCACCGTATCCACCCTCGAGCCTGTAAAGCGCGATCGGTGTGCGAAGCTTCTTTGCAAGCTGTGAGATCGACGGACTCATATATTCCGTCCTGCCGCTGTAGGTTCGGTTACCCTCGGGCGCAATACAGATCGTGCCGCCCTCACGAGCAACTCGCATACAGTCGAGTATCGCCTGAACGTCAGTCGTCTGCTTCTTTATCGGGATCGGTGCAACGAGATATCGGATCGCCGAGGATACCCACCCCTTCGAAAAAATATCTTCACTTGCAAGATAATAAATAGGACCGCGGAACGCCATACCTACAAAAAATTGATCGAATGGTGTCTGATGGTTGAGCAGTATCAAATACGGTCTGTCCTCCTGCTCACGAAACTTTTCGACCGTAACACCATATTTGATCCGCGAATAAGGATATAAAATGGCATAAGCAATGTTTCTGACAACTCTGTGCCGAAATTTGAGCCACTTTTTCTTTTTTTTCTTTCCCATGTCCAACTACCTGCCTCAGCATTATTTGGAGATCATTAATTGATTAATTATACCATATTTTCGGAACGTTCGTCAACCTTTTTCAAAAATAAAATCACTATTCTCGGCAAATGCAGAGCAAAAATTATATTTAATGCTTATGTAATAGTAACCATAAAAATCACCGCTGAAACAAAAATGCTACCCACTTTAAAATGAGTAGCATTTCAATTTTATTTTTTTCAAACGCGTAATTTACACCTTTAGAATAAGAGAATTGAACGCATTAAATGTAGGAAATTTTGAAGAAAACCGAGCGTCGCCAAAATTTGTAAGGCAGTCGAGAGTTTTCTTCAAAGCGTTTGAGAATAAAATAAAACTAAAAGTACCTATAAAAAATGCTACCCACTTTAGAATGAGTAGCATTTCACTTTTATTTTTTTTCAAACGCGTAATTTACACCTTTAATGCGTTCAAAGATTATTTCATGTTTTCTATAGCAGTGATTATATCTTGAATGTCACTGTTTGCTTTTTCCATCGCAGCATCAACCTTGGATTGAACGTTGGTGTCATTGGTTGAAAGAAGCGTGTGGAGAAGCGCAGGGAATCCACCGATAGCGTGGATCATACCGAGCTCACAACCGGAGTTCGTGAAGATGATGTCGAGCATATCCTTGCTGCGCTCGTCGGTCGTCTTTTGAAGCTTGCAAAGCTTTTCAATGTAAGCAGGTGTGAGAAGATTTTTGCCTTGAACAGCCATCTCTTCCATAACAGCGGAAACGAATCCTTCTTCAGCAGTGTCAATGATGTAGGGAACACCAACACCGAGACCGCCCCACGGGGAGATAAGTGCATAGTAGTCTTCTTGGTTCTCGTCGTATTTCGGGTGCGGCAAGAATCCGAAGTCGCCCGTCATCTGACCGATAACCTTCGCAATGTTACCCGTGTGGTCGGGCATAAAGAGTGTTCTGTTTTCGATAAAAGTGTCAAAACCTTCTTGAATTTGAACAGTCTTTTCATTAACTGTTAAATAGTTGCCTTCTTGTGTGAGATATTCGAGCGCCTTTTGGATCTTAGTGATGCTCGTCTCGGAGTTGAGGTTAACAACAGGAAGTCCATTGGCATCCTTCTTAACAGTAGGCTCACCGCAAGCATACGCGATCGCCCACATAATAGAAGCCTGACCAACAAGTCCATATTGATCTCTTGCAGTCCAAGCAGGATCGCCATCGAGGTCTTTTTTGAGGTCTTTTGTGATCTCAAACATCTTGTCATACGTCCATTTGTTTGTATCAACTAATTCATAAAGATCCGGAACACCGTTGTTGGCTTGAACGGTTTTGTTGAAATAGAGCAGATAAATGCAGTTGATGTGAGCAAAGCTGATGTCACCAACGGCATAGTATATGCTGTCCTTGATAGAGGTGTCATTAATGAACGTCTGGCTCCACCATTCACCTTGAAGCCCGTTGAGATGCTCAAGGTTTGTAAGATCGGTCAAACAGCCCGCCGTAGTCAAAAACGCCATATTGTAAAGTGAACCCTCAGCCATATGGAACGAGGCAGTTCCGCTGTTGTTGGCATCAACAACGTGATTGTAGAACGAAGAACCTGCACCGCCGCCGGGATAGGAGTCTCTGTGTACCTCCTCCTTGATGTCAACGTCAAGACGCTCTTCAACTCGGTTGATCCTCTCGATAGAAGCATCGTTAACAACGTTGCTCTCAAATTCATATTCATCAGATCCACCGAAATACATCATCGTCGCAGGAGTGATGTCAAACGCATATCCGGAAAAAATAATGAACTCATCACCGTTAAATTTGAGATCCTCGGGAAGCCCCGAAACATATTCGGTCTCAGATGTAGTGCCCGAGGTGTTTTCTTCGACAGAAACGTCGTTTACCGAAACATCCTTAGAGCCTTCGTCAGCGGGTTGACAAGAGCAAAGAAGTGCCAACACCATAACGAAAACAAGACCAAAGCTAAGTACCTTTTTCATAGTAATTTCATACCTTTCAAAGTATATTGATTGCGCACATATGTGCATTTGTAACAATTATAACAAACATCCCCAAATATGTCAATCCCCTAAGCTATACAGTCGAGAGTTTTCTTCAAAGCGTTTGAAAAATAAAATAAAACTAAAAGTACCTTTAAAACGAAGAAAAGCTACCTATTTTGCAATAGGTAGCAGATCATAGAAATAATTAAATTATTTCAAACGCGTAATTTACACCTTTAGAATAAGAGAGTTGAACGCATTAAAGGTAGGAAATTTTGAAGAAAACCGAGCGTCGCCTTACTTTGTAAGGCAGTCGAGAGTTTTCTTCAAAGCGTTTGAAATATAATAAAATTAAGTACCGCTAAAAAAATGCTACCCATTTTGTAATAGGTAGCATTTAATCTAATTTTTTTCAAACGCGTAATTTACACCTTTAGAATGAGAGAGTTGAACGCATTAAAGGTAAGAAATTTTGAAGAAAACCGAGCGTCGCCTTACTGCGTAAGTCAGTCGAGAGTTTTCTTCAAAGCGTTTGATAATAAAACTAAAAGTACCTATAAAAAATGCTACCCACTTTAGAATGAGTAGCATTTCAATTATGTTTTTTCAAACGCGTAATTTACACCTTTAATGCGTTCAAAGATTATTGCATGTTTTGAACTGCATTGATAAGTGCTTGAATGTCGCTTTCAGCTTGAGAAACCTTACCGTCGATGGTAGATTTAACGTTGGTGTTCTTGGAAGAAAGCATAACTTGGATGTCAGATTGCAAGTTACCGAACTTGTGGATCATACCGAGCTCACAACCGGAGTTTGTAAATACGATGTCGAGCATGTCTTTACTTCTCTCGTCAGTTGTCTTTTGAAGCTTACAAAGTTTTTCGATGTAAGCGCCCGTAAGAACGTTCTTACCTTGAACAGCCATTTCTTCCATAACAGCAGAAACGAAATCTTCTTGGTCAGTGTCGAGTGTGTAAGGAACAGTAATACCCATACCGCCCCACGGGGAGATGAGAGAGTAGTAATCTTCTTGGTTTTCGTCGTATTTCGGGTGCGGCAAGAAGCCGAAGTCACCTGTCATTTGACCGATAACTCTTGCAATGTTACCTGTGTGGTCAGGCATAAAGAGTGTTCTGTCTTCCCAGAATGTTGCAAATCCTTGATCAACAGTTGTTGTGGAACCGTCAACGATGAGGTAGTTGCCGTCTTGTGTGAGGTACTCAAGAACGGATTGAAGCTTAGTAACGCTCGTGTCGGAGTTGATGTTAAGAGCGGGAAGTCCGTCAGCGTCCTTTTTAGCAATGTTAGCATCGGTAGCATAGGAGATAGCCCACATAATAGAAGTTTGACCAACGAGACCATACGCGTCAGCATATGTGAATTTACCGTCGTTATCAAGGTCTTCCTTGAGGTCTTTTGTGATCTCGAACATCTTGTCATATGTCCATTGGTTGTTGTCAACGAGTGTGTAGAGATCAGGAATGTCATTGTCCTTTTGAACGTTCTTGTTGTAGAAGAGCAAATAGATGCAGTTGATGTGACCGAAGGAGATGTCACCAACAGCGTAGTAGTTGCTGCCTTCGATGGAAACGTCTTCGTTGAACTTTTGGCTCCACCATTCACCTTCGAGATTGTTGAGGTATTTGAGAGTCATAAGGTCGGTGAGACAACCTGCGGTTGTCAAATAACCCATGTTGTAAAGCGAACCGGTCGTCATGTGGAATTCGCTTGTACCGGCGTTGTTAGCATCGAGAACTTCATTGTAGTAAGAGGAGGAAGCACCGCCGCCTGCTTGGCTGTCTTTTGTCATTCTTTCGATGATATCAACGTCAAGCTTTTCTTCAACGATGTTGATTCTTTCGATGGAAGCGTCGTTTACAACGTTGCTTTCGAGCTCGTATTCGTCAGAGCCACCGAAGAAAGCCATAGTAGCGCTTGTGATTTCGAACGTGTAACCGGAAAGAATAACGAATTCTTCGCCGTCAAACTTAAGATCTGCGGGAAGTCCGGAAACGTATTCGTTTGATGAAGTAGTACCGCTTGTGTTGGTGTCGGTAGAAGCATCAACGTTTGTCGATACGTCTTTTGATGTCTCGCCGTCAGGTCCGCAAGCACAAAGGAGCGCCAAAACCATAAGACCAACGAGCATCACGCTGAGGATTCTTTTCATTGGATTTAACCCTTTCATAATAATTTTTAGCATTTCTATGCCATTATGGAGATATTTTACCAAAAATATCGCATCGTGTCAATACCCTTTTCCCGTTAATTGTATATTCTGGTTGCTTTTTTTGTTGTCCGATTTTGTTATAAATAATAAAGATACTCACGAAAAATGCCGTGAGTGCCCAAAAACTAAATATATATTTCATATTTTTGGTAGCAGAGCTGAGTGCTTGAATGTCAGCTTCAGCTTGAGAGACCTCGGAATTAATATATAAAAAGTAAAATAAAAATGAATAAAATGAAAAAATATGAATAAAATAATGAAAAACGTTAATAAAATATTAAAAAATCGTTGACAATATGAGAAAAAAGTGGTATGATTTTATCATAAATAATTATATTTAAAGAAAGGGCAAACATAATGAAAAAACTTCTTTGTTTCGCTTTAGTATCCGTAATGATGCTCGCTTGCGTGCTCAGCGCGTCCGCAGCAGCAACCGACGGCTACGTTACAGACGGACTCGAGGCTTTCTATGATGCAGCGGAAAATAACGAAGCAACAACGTGGAAAGACCTTAGCGGAAAGGGCAACGATATCGTTGATCTCCCCAACACAGACACATGTAAATTTGTTGACGGTGCATACCTCAATACCGCAACAAAAGTCTATTTCCCTTCCGGAATTCCCGCTATCATCAATGAGAAAGATGCTTGGACAACGGAATTCGTGTTCGGTAACGTTGACGTAACAGGCGTAATGTGGGGAACACTCGCTAACTGTAATAACGACGCATATTCTTTGTTCTACCTCGTAAGCGGTGGAAACCTCGTTTTGAAGAACAACGGATCAACAGCTAACCCCCGTCCGACATACACATTGCCCGGCGGATTTGCTGATCTCTCCAATAAAACTGTATCCGTAACGTTCGAAAACGGCGTTGCATCAAAGATCTATATCGACGGTGTAGAAGTAGCTTCCGCAGTTCCTGCTGCAGCTCTCACGATCGGTGATAACTTCTTCTTCGGTCACGACGATGCTAATAAATCTCACACAACAGAGTATAAAGCAATGAGATTCTACAGCCGTGCACTCACAGCTGATGAGATCGCTAAAAACGTAGCAGCAGATAAAGCAGTTGACGCTCCCGAAACAAGCGAACCCGCAACCACTCCCGAGGTAGATCCTCCCGCAACAGGCGACGGCGCAATGGTATTCGCACTCATCGCTCTCGTAGCAATGGCAGGCGTAGTTGTTGTTAAAAAGAACGCAAGATAACTATCAGTAATTGATCATAAAAAGATTCTTCTCTTTTGAGAGGAATCTTTTTTTTGTTTCCGTGTTGTCTCTATCTGCTTTGTTGCTTTATAAATGGCGAAATATAATAAATAGCATAAATAGAATGTTGACAACACCGTGCAATAATGGTAAAATGTTTATATAAAATAATAAATAAAGAAAGGGCAAACATAATGAAAAAACTTCTTTGTTTCGCTTTAGTATCCGTAATGATGCTCGCTTGCGTGCTCAGCGCGTCCGCAGCAGCAACCGATGGCTACGTTACAGACGGACTCGAGGCTTTCTATGATGCAGCGGAAAATACCGAAGCAACAACTTGGAAAGACCTTAGCGGTAAGGGCAACGATATCGTTGATCTTCCCAACACAGACACATGTAAATTTGTTGACGGTGCATACCTCAATACCGCAACAAAAGTTTATTTCCCCTCCGGAATTCCCGCTATCATCAACGAGAAAGATGCTTGGACAACGGAATTCGTGTTCGGTTCGATCGAATTGACAGGAACAACATGGGGCACACTCGCTAACTGTAACAACGACTATTACTCCTTGTTCTACGGCGTTGGACTCAATAGCATCATCTTGAAGAACCAAAGTAACGCACGTCCTACCTTCGCATTGGAGGGCGGAATCCAAGACCTCGCAAATAAAACAGTCTCCGTAACGTTTGAAAAAGGCGTAGCATCCAAGATCTATATCGACGGTGTAGAGGTTGCTTCCGCAGTTCCTGAGATCGCACTTGCAATCGGCGATAACTTCTTCTTCGGACATAGCGATGCCGCTAAATCTCATACAACAGAGTATAAAGCAATGAGATTCTACAGCCGTGCACTCACAGCTGACGAGATCGCTAAAAACGTAGCAGCAGATAAAGCAGTTGACGCTCCCGAAACAAGCGAGCCCGCAACTACTCCCGAGGTAGATCCTCCCGCAACAGGCGACGGCGCAATGGTATTCGCATTCATCGCTCTCGTAGCAATGGCAGGCGTAGTTGTTGTTAAAAAGAACGCAAGATAACATATCAAAAAATTCTTCCCGATCGGGAAGAATTTTTTTTGATAAATATATTAATATATTAAAAAGCTATTGAAAGAAAAAAAGAAATGTGATACAATAAAGGCAACAAATAAAGGAGAGTGAGCAAAAAATGGACGAAAATAATGTATTGTTACAAAAAGAAATGAAAATAGGATTCCCGCTCTACGTTGCATCAAGAGAGCTTGCGAGATTATATCGTGATCTTCTGTTGGATTTCGATTTGACCTATACGCAGTATCTGACAATGGTAATGCTCTTTGATATCGACGTGGTGAACGTAAAAGAGCTTGGGAAAATGCTCTATCTTGATTCGGGAACGTTGACTCCGCTTTTGATAAAGCTTGAAAAAAAGGGATATCTGACAAGGACTCGCCTCGCCGACGATAACAGATACTTGAATATCAGCTTGACTGAAAAGGGAAAAGCATTGAAGCCCGAGCTTGAAAAGGTCGGCGATAAGATCTTGAAAATGCTCGACGTAACTGACACAGAATCACAATGCCTCGAATCATTACTCCAAAAAATAATGAAATGCAAAGAATAATATGATCTACCAAAGAAAATCAATAAGAAGCTATAAACCCGAGCCGGTCAGCGACGAAATGAACGAAAAAATAAGACAGTTCGCTGACTATATAGTACCGCTCTTTCCGAACCTGAAAATGAGATACGAGATAGTAGACCGAAAGTCAGTCCATTCACTTCTGCCGTGGCTACCGCCGCAGCTGATCGCTGTCTATGCCCAAGAAGGCGACGATTCGTTGATGAACGTGGGCTTTATGATCCAACAGCTCGAGCTGTTTCTCGAAAGCGACGGGCTCGGAACGTGTTGGATAGGGCTCGGCAGACCGAATAAAGAAACGAAAACTCTCGACGGTCTCCGCTTTGTGATCTACCTCGCCTACGGTTACCCGAATTGCGAGCTGTATAGAAAAAGCTTGAGCGAATTCAACCGTCGCCCGATGAACGAGATCAGCGACGTTGATGATAAACGACTCGAGTGCGCCCGCCTTGCCCCGAGCGCGTGTAATAGCCAACCGTGGTATTTTATCCACAGCGATGAAAAGATATGCGTGTATCGTAGCTCGAATATAATAATAGGAAAAACACCGATCGCATATTTTAATAATATCGATATCGGAATAGCTCTCGCCCATATCTATCTTTCATATGAGGGAGTGAAGTTTTCCATCGACGCATTGCCCCCTAAAAAGCAAGGCTATAAATATATGATATCAATAACGATGCCCTGAATAATATGGGACTTGCAAAGTTTTTTTGCAAGTCCCATAATCAGTATTGAAAAAAATTAATTTTATGCTAAAATATAATCGAACGAAGCGAACACGCCGTTCTTTTTTAACCGCCCGAAAAGAACATTTGTTCGATAGTTTGAATTTATATATAGAAAGGAACGAAATTGGATTATACTGTATTTGCAAAAGACCTACTAAAAAGAAAATTGACTCTTGAAAGCGCATATGAAGCGATGTCGGAGGAGCTATGTGAGCTCGAGGCAGAGAAGACCTCAACGAGATCGAATAAGGAACTCAATATCTCCGCAAAAGGAACGAATGGCTCAGAGGATAAATTGATTAATTTGATTTATCGAATAGATGATGTAAAATTCCGCCGCGGAGTAGTCGAGCGTGACCTGAAGCTCATCAACAGAGGAATGAGCGTGCTCACTGACTATGAAAAAGCAATAATAAACGGTTTCTTCATCACCGAAACGAAATATGCGGCAGATAAGCTGATGGAAAAATTCTATAAAGAGCGAACGATGATATATAACGATCGCTCGAAAGCACTCGAAAAATTCACTCGTGCCATCTATGGCATGCTTGCTATATAAAAATAAGAAAGCATCTTGGATAACCCAAGATGCTTTTAAACTATCTCTTCTTCGACTTGCCAATAGGCTTTGCCTTTTGCTTGGTATTTGCTTGAGGCTTCGCCGCCTTTGATGAGACTGACTTCTGCTTTTTCTCATAGCCTTTGGCATATCCGCCCTTCGCCCTGTTTCCGTAATATATCGGACGAATAAGACATTCAGGACCGTTACCGATAAGATCCTCGCGCCCGAGCTTCTTGAGTGCCTTCTCAACAAGCTCCCTGTTTTTCGGATCGCCGTATTGTAAAAGTGCCCTCTGCATCAGCTTTTCCTCGTAATCACGCGGAACGTATACCTTCTTCTTCGTGAACGGATCATACCCCGTATAAAACATCGTTGTCGATGCAGTTGCGGGCGTCGGATAAAAGTCCTGTACCTGCTCGGGATGAAGCCCCTCTTTTTTGAGATATAACGCCAATTCGAGCGCATCCTTCAAAGTCGAGCCGGGATGTGATGACATAAGATACGGAACAAGATATTGCTCCAAATTTTCTTTTTTGCAAAGTGTATAATACTTCTCGCAAAATGCGTTGTACGTCGCAACGTTCGGCTTGCCCATATACTTGAGTACGTTTGCCGAAACGTGCTCGGGTGCAACCTTAAGCTGACCGCTGACGTGATGCTTAACAAGCTCGCGGAAAAACTCGTCGTTCTTGTCCGCCATAAGATAGTCGAACCGAATACCCGAGCGAATAAATACCTTTTTAATTCCGTCAACAGCCCTGACCTTGCGAAGAAGCTCAACGTATTCGCTGTGATCGGCAATAAGGTTCTTGCAGGGTGTAGGTGAAAGACATCTTCTGTTCGTACAAACACCGCGCTTTCCGTCGCGAACGTCTCTGCAAGCGGAATAACGGAAATTTGCCGTCGGACCGCCAACGTCGTGAATGTACCCCTTGAATCCCTTCAGCGTAGTCAAAAGCTTCGCTTCCTTGACGACAGACTCAATGCTCCTGCTCGTCACACATCGCCCTTGATGGTATGCGAGCGCACAAAAGGCACAAGCACCAAAGCAGCCTCTGTTGTGCGTGATCGAGAATTCGACCTCGCTGATCGCAGGTACACCGCCGACAGAGTCATAAATAGGATGCCACCTTCTCGTGAAGGAAAGCTCATATACAGCATCCAGCTCCTCGCGGCTCAGCGGCGGCTGAGGCGGGTTTTGAACGACTACCTTGTTGTCGTAAAACTCAATAACAGCCTTTCCGCTGACGTGGTCGGTGTTGTTGTATTGTATCATAAACGCGTCGCGGTATTTTTCCTTGTCCTCCTTCAGCTCATCATAAGAGAACGTCTCAATATATTCACCCTTCGGTCTGTAATCACTCGGCGCACAAATGCATGTACCGAGCACGTCGCGTATCTTTTTGATCGGAACACCCTTGTCGAGCAGCTTCGCGATCTGTACGATCGACCTCTCGCCCATACCATAGCTGAGAATGTCAGCCCTTGAGTCGATAAGAATACTTCTCCTGACCTTGTCGTCCCAGTAATCATAGTGCGCAAACCGCCTGAGCGATGCCTCAAGACCGCCAATAACGATCGGAACGTCACCGTAAGCCTCGCGAATTCTGTTGCAGTAAACGATGACAGCTCTGTCAGGACGCTTTCCCATCACACCGCCGGGAGAATAGTAGTCATAATTTCTTCGTTTTTTTGATGCCGTGTAGTGCGCTACCATCGAGTCGATGTTACCCGCGTTAACGAGAAACGCAAGCCTCGGTCTCGAGAAACGGCAAACACCCATCCCGCTTCCGTCCTTGAAGCCTTCTTTGTATTCGGGTTGCGGAATAACGGCAACGCTGAACCCCGCCGCCTCAAGACAACGACCGATAATGGCAGTCCCGAACGACGGATGGTCAACGTAAGCGTCACCCGTAACGATTATAAAATCAACTTCCTTACCACCGAGCTCCTCGGGAGTAACGGGAAGCGGTTTTTTTTCAAATGTATCTGCCATATCAAAACCTCGTCATCATAAACTAAAAGTGATTATACAATAAACCACTCCGAAAAGTCAATCAAAAAATCTAAAACTCAAACCATTTCAGCGAAAGCGGCTCAAATCTCACCGTCACCTTACCGTTTTTGAAACGAAACTCGCCATAAACACCGTCGGGAACATCAGCGCGGATCGTCGCGTTGCCGCCCTTCGTCGAAGCGTTAACAAAAAGTGCCAAACGCCCTCCGTCCGCCTTTTTGCGAATACATCCCATGACCGCACACTCGTCAACGATGCCGTGAATAGCTTGATTGCATTTCTCCGTGCGAAGCCTCGGGATCCTCGTCTCGATCGTCGGCGGACGTAAATGCTCCGTGCCAACGATAAAATAATCCAAAAGCTCGTCGCGAACGCGAACACAGTTAACGTAAAAATCTCTGTATTTAAGCGACATAAAGTATTTCGGACCTATCCATCCGAGCTGCTCGCCATATACTAAGCTCTGCGCGATAAATATCCGCATACCTGTGAAGTCCTCGTCCTTGTCCGATTGATAAGCACGACCGAACAACGTAATGTGCTTCGAGTAAACAACGGGGAACGCAGGCACCTGCTCGTTTCTGATCCAAAGCCAAGATAAATAACCGCCCATGTGCGAAATAAACGGGTCAGCAGTACATTCCGTCGTCAACATAGCATCCTCGGGAAGCTTCAAATATACCTTGTCGAGCAGCGCACGATACGACCTGCACCACCAATCACCACCGCCTACCGCGTGCGGATGCGTCTCGTCACAGCAAGCATACGGCTGTGCAGCGGCGATCTGATCCATATAAACTCCGTCGAAGCCTTCGTCATTGATAAGTCGACCGACAGTATACGCCATCTTGTCCTGCCAAAGCGACGTTGACGGACACATTATCGAAAGACATACCTTGCTTCCGTCCTCCTCCTTCGAGGAGTACGTTTCGGTGAAGCAGACCCCGTGCCTGTCCTTCGTCGTAAACGGCTTCGCAACAGATGTAAATTGATGATCCTCAGCCCCCTTGTCTCGCGTATCCCAAAGCCGTCCGTTGATGTATGGCATCACCTTGAAGCCCGCCTTATGAAGCTTTTCTACCCCCTCCTTCGCGTGCTGACGAACGGGGAAGTAGTGAGGATAATCGTTGTCAAAAGGTGCACTGTGCCATAAATATAAATGTATCGGACTCTTTTGAGCTTCAAGCCCAAGCGTTTTCGTCGCCTCGATTATGTCGTCGGCGAACGAAGCGTCTTCACCAATGTGAACGAGCCACCAATGCGGCGCCTTCAAGAACCACTCGGGCTCTTTTCTCGACGATTTGAGAAACTCCGCGTTAGCTTCCGCCCATCCTCTGTAAATAATAGCTGCATCATACCAGTCACCGTCAAAAAGCCTCCAAACGCACCTTCCAAAAAGCGTCTGTGAGTTGCAGCCCTTGTTGATGCCGCAAAGCGTCTGCCTCGCAACCATCAGCATATGCTCCTCGCCCGCGTTCTTCTTGATCGAAAATCGCTTGTAAGCAGGTGCAGGATCGTGAATGCCGTAATATATACCTCTTTTCGTGCGTTCGTTGTAAAACGCCATATATTGCATCGAGATCCCATACGACGGATAGTTCTGCCCGTTGTGAATATCTCTCTCTTTTTCGGTAGTGTATACCTCGCCCGATCCATATGGATAGAAGATGCGAACGTCCTTCCCCGTGTCGAACGTCAAAACGGGATGGTCGAGCGAAATAATGGTGTATTCCTCGTTCACCGAGCTGAGCTGTGTCTGCCATTCAATAGAGCTTCCGACACAAACGGCAGTCAACGTGACCGTGACGCCGGGGATGACCTTGTTCCCCGAAAGAACGATAACAGCCCCCTCGTCCGTCTTGAGCGTGGAAACCGAGCTCCACCCCTTGTCCGAGCTGACAATTACCTTTTCGGAGTCGGAAAGCCGTTCTCCCATAAACGTAAATATAGCACCGTCCGCAGAAAGAAGCCTCTTTCCCTTCGCCTTGTCTCGTAAGGAATGAAGCGAAATACCCTCGCTCGTCTTCAAAAAGCTGACCGTCAGCTCACCCGCCGAAAACCTGAAAATACCATTCATAATATAATTCTCCTTCAACAAAAAAAGCACAAACCTCCCCCAAAGAAGTTCGTGCTAAATAATAAATTTATAAACCGAATACAAAATCTCCATATTTGCCACCACGACAAAAGTTTTTCTTTATTATACAATATCCACCACCCATTGTCAATAAAAATTCTCCATAAGCGCGAACAATAAAATAAAAAACCGCAAGGGTAGTGATATTCACGTTTTCAATATCTAACGCTCCCAATGACCCGTACCTCGCTTTCTTTTTCTTATAATATATGTTTAATTGTCAATGCCTTTTAAAAAGAAATAATCATTGACAATAATATGGCGATATGTTAAAATAAACTATCTTTATAATTATATTAAAGGAGATCAGAAAATGAGAAAATTATCCTTGCTTTTGGCATTGATAACGCTTCTCTCCGTTTTCCTCGCCGCGTGTGATAATACACCCGCCGACGTTTCGGGCGCAGCTTCCGACGTTAATTCGGAAACATCGAGCAAAAACGAAACGTCAAGCGAAGAATCAAAGGAAGAAGAAGTAAAAGATCCTGTCCGTGAAGATGCCCAAAAGACCGTTATCTCCAACGGCGCATCATATACGAAATCCGAACAAGCGGGAGAAGCATATCCCGACTCCTACGGCACCGAGCTCACCGACGGAATACGTTGTATGTCGAATAGCTATAGCGACGAAGCAACGAGCGGATATACTATCAACGGTAAGACGTTGAACGTGATCGTCGACCTCGGCTACGTTGAAGCGAAGCTCCATTCCTTCAAGGTGTCGTATCTCTCGACAACACAAGCGGGTATCAACGCCCCGTCAAGACTCATCGTCGCCGTTTCTAAAAACGGTAAAAATTGGACGACAGTCGGAACGATGCAAAAGCCCACCTTCGAGGAGGGAACGATGCAGGAAGCAACTCTCGACCTCGAAAATTACGAAGCAGCAAGATATGTAAAGTTTATGATATCAGGCTCGTCCGCTTGGGTGTTCCTCGATGAAGTCCAAGTCATCGCAGACGTCGAAAAGACCGATACGGGAAAAGCATATCAAGATGCAATAAATGAAGCATACCTTTCTCTCGGAACGATCAACGCACCTCAAACAGGCGTAAAGATCGACCGTGACCTTGTGAAGACACTCATCTCTGCTGGAAAAGGCTACAAAATTGTCGGCGAAACGTCGAAAACCTTCCCCGATAACGGAAAAATGCTCACCGACGGTAACCTCAGCGGCTACTACGAGGGCGGCACTTGGGTAGGCTTCAACACCGATAAGGACGTATTGGTAACGATCGACCTTGGAACAAAGGTCAGCGATATCTCGTCCGTTGAAGCGGCATTCTATACAAACACCTCCGTTGGTCAATACCTTCCCGTTGCGGTAAAGGTCGTTGCGATCTCCGATAAAGATGAGCGCACCGATCTTGGAATCGTCTATGCAAGCTCGACAAGAGTCAGCGGAAACTATACCTTCGCGCTTCAATTTGAAGAAGCAGTCAGTGCAAAGAAGATCGAATTTACCTTCATCGCGACCGATAGCACCGTCTTCCTCGTGGAAGAGCTCGCTGTCTATGCATACCGCGAGGCAGAGTCTGTAGAAACACTCTACCCGATGGTCAGCATCGATTCAGGCGCAACACCTTGGGATAAATCAAGCGAAGGCTATAACGATCATCTCAACCTCATCCTCGGAAAAACACAACAGATCGTCGTTGGTCAAGAGCCCGACTCATCAGTATATAAGGATAATACTCCGATAACGTCAAAGCTTATGACAGACGGAAAATTCGCAACGACAACGAATATCCATAACGGCTTTTTCTTCAAATTCTGTCGCGGCGGCTCACGTCTTGTCATCTATGACCTTGAGCACATCAGCGCGGTTGATAAATTCACCGCAAGCTTCACCCACCAAAGCGATTGGGCAGTGCTCTCACCGTCAAACGTGACAGTCCTCGTTTCACCCGATGGCGAAAAATGGTATGAAGCGGGTAGCTTTGCAGTAACCGGAAACGCCGATCCATCGATCTATAAAGGCTCGCTCACCCTCGTTAAAGCAGTAAAAGCAAAATACGTTGCCTTCTCCTTCGCTGTAAATACATGGGTAGGCTGTGACGAGCTTGAGGTATACGGAAAGAAGAATTCCTCGGGAGCGGAAGATCCCAAAAAGCTCGATATGAAATCCGTCAACCTCTTCGCAAATAAACGTAAAGAGCCCTCCGATGACCTTCTCGGCGGCTCGAAGGACCTCTGCTTGCTCTACCACGGCACAACCGCAAGCTATAGCGTTGAGGACCTCATCCCATATCTCGCATACCTTGACAGAAACGGCGAGATGAAGGACACAATGTTCGACAGCTTCCTCTTCTTGATGACAGGCGCGTTCCCGAGCGGTGCGAAGCCCTATGACGACGGAAAGCTTTCCGATTGGAAATGGGTTATCGACGACCTCTTCGTAAAAGGTGAAAACCTCCTCGCACTCGAGGAAGCGGCAGGAAAAGTCAAGAATGAGCTCGGACTTGACAGCGATTATAAATATAAAGTAACGATGTCGATCTACTACCCGTCCGTTAAGCATACAAACTTCGGCGATATCGACGGTGACGGCAAAAACGAAAACTTCTCGCTCCTTGCCGACAGAATAAAGGGTGTAGAAACGTATATCGATATGTTTGAGAAGAAATTCAACGAAGCAGGCTTTAAAAACATCGAGCTCGTCGGCTACTATTGGTACCACGAGGCGATCAATTCGGGCGATACCGAAAGTATGGACCTCCTTAATGCGACATCTGAGAAGGTGCACGAGGTCGGAAAAGATTTCTTCTGGATACCCTACTTCCAATCCAACGGCTATGAATCTTGGGATAAATACGGCTTCGACGTCGCTTGTATGCAGCCCAACTACGTGTTCAAGCTCCAAACCCCCTATTCCAATATCCCGATCTGCGCCGACCTCACGAAGCTCTACGGTATGGGCGTCGAAATGGAGATCTGCGGCGACTCGCTCGTTGATAAAAGATTCTTCAAAAAATATATGGAATATATCGAGGGCGGAATAAAATACGGCTATATGAGCGATTGCGTAATAATGTATTACCAAGAGGTCTATGCATTCAAAAACGCATGCTACAGTAAGACCGAAATGGGAAGAATGATATATGAATATACCTACGGATTTATTAAGGATTCGTTAAAGGGCTCACCGGATAAGCTCGAAGCTCAAAAATATGAGACGACAGTCAACACTCCGATCCAAGGAAAGATCGAAACGAACAGCACCTACCTCAACGAGCTGAGAGTTGCGATCTCGCCGAAGAACGGAACGGTAACGCTCAACGATGACGGAACGTTCATCTTCTATCCCGAAAAGGATTTCAAGGGTGATGTTACCTTCGCGATCGAATACAGCGAATACCTCGGCTTCTCCGAGCCTTGTGAGATCACAGTAACAGTAAAATAAAACAAAAAATTGGCATTCGAATGAATGCCAATTTTTTTATGAAAATTTATCTGCTAAAATGAATTATTCAGCCTTGTCGTCCTTTTTCTTGGAGTTAAGAATAAGGTTAACGATGATACCGAGAATAAGTGCTGTAGCAATAGACGTGATCTGAATAGCACCGAAGTTAAGTGTAAGACCGCCGATACCGGTAACGAGGATCGAGCTTACAACGAAGAGATTCTTTTCTTCGCCGAGGTTTACACCTTGAAGCATCTTGAGACCGCTGACAGCGATAAATCCGTAAAGTGCGATACAAATACCGCCGATGATACAAGAGGGAATAGTGTTGATAAATTGAACAAACGGGTTGAAGAACGCGAGTATCATACACATGATAGCAGCAACGAAAATGGTGATAATGGAAGCGTTACCTGTGATAGCGATACAACCAACGCTTTCGCCGTATGTTGTGTTCGGGCATCCACCGAAGATAGAACCAACGATAGAACCAACACCGTCACCCATAACAGTTTTGTCAAGACCGGGATCCTTGATAAGATCTCTGTCAATGATAGAGCTGAGGTTTTTGTGGTCAGCAATGTGCTCGGCAAGAACAACGAAAGCAACGGGAGCGAAGAGAAGCGCAACGCTTGCAACACCCGAACCGCCGCCGAGAGGCTCGAAGCCTTGATTGATAGCTTCAACGATCGTGAAGTTGGGAACTCTGAAAATGCTGTCCATAGAGGTCAAAGGTGTGAAATCAACGAGCTTGAGATAATCGATACCGCAAACGTTTCCGATGACCGTGAAAATAGAAGCAACCGCATATCCGGAAAGGATACCGATGATAAACGGAATGAGCTTTAGCCCTTTAGAACCCTTAACGGAACAAAGGATAGTTACGATAAATGTGATAATACCGCAAAGAATAGCAACGAGATTGTAATTATCAACGCTGACAGCAGTATTGTTGAGGTTGTTGATAGCCGAACCGCAAAGCGAAAGACCGATGAGCGCAACCGTCGGACCAATGATAACGGGAGGAAGAAGCTTGTCTACCCAATTAATTCCGATAAGCTTGATGATTATCGAAATAATAACGTAAACACCGCCCGCAAAAACAGCACCGAGCATAATTCCAAAGTAACCGAAAACAGCAGCACCTGCCAACGGCGCGATGAATGCGAATGAGCTACCGAGGAAAACGGGGCTTCTGAATTTGGTGATAAGCAAATAAACGATAGTACCTGCACCTGCACCAAAGAGAGCAGCAGCTTGGTCCATTACAACAACGTCAGTACCCGAGTTGGCATTGACGAGCAACGGAACGAGAATAGTGGCCGCAATAATAGCGAGCAACTGTTGGAATGCAAACACGATAAGCGATAAAGGCTTCGGCTTGTCGTGAATGTCATAGATCAATTTCATAAAAATGACCTCCTAAAAAATTTTAAACGTCCCAAATCACAAAAAAATATTCCGCAAAGCGCGGAATAAAATATGGCAAAAACGAAAAAATATGGTTTGCTCGAATTGCCGATATAACCTTCGCACCTCTGAGACCTTAAATAGATTTTACCATATTTTTTCGTTTTGTCAACAAAATATTGCAAAATAATAATAATTTTTACGAGCCCGTCGACTTATAGTGACGAACTCCGATCCGCCAAATAAAATAACAGGGGATAAGGAACAAAAAAGCAAAGATCGGTGAAAGCTTGTGTAAGAGGAGATCACTCCGCCCGAGTAAATACAGAAGCGGATAGTATTGAAATAGCGCAAGCGGAACGCAAAACGTCAAGAACCTCAATATATCTTCTCCGTAAATACCGAACGGATAACGTCCGAACTCTCTTCCGCCGTCAGTGAATATGTTCATAAATTCGAGCGACTCCGTCGTGAAAAAGCAAAGCGCCGCATAGATAACAAAGAGTCCTGCGAAGACCGCCGTCCCCGAAAGGATCATCAACACGAGAACGATCACCTTTTCAAGCTCCCAAGCTATCTCGCAGGTGTATAACGCATAAACGAATACCGCAATAGCCTGAAATAACCGTCCGAGCCGAGTAAGATCGATCTTCGAGCCGATAACCTGGAAAATGAGTCCCCTCGGACGAACCATGATCCTGTCGAACTCACCGCCGCCGAGCATCCCCGCGAACGCATCAAAGCCTCGAAAAAAGCATTCTGCGAGCGAGATAGACATCAATACTACCGAATAGCAGATCAAGACCTCCGAAAAGGAAAACCCGTTAACCGAGTTGATGATCGACATCAAAAAATAAATGCTCAAAAAAGCGGAGAACGAGGTCAAAAACTGTCCCGCCAAGGACATCCAAAACGAAGCCTTGTGCTGCATCTGACATCGAAGCGCGATCGAAAAATATTTAAAATATAGCTTCATATCATTTCTCCAATAATATAAAAGGGATTTAACGATCTAAATCTCATAAGGTTTTAAATTAAATAAAGAAAAAGCTTGAAGGATAGTAATTCAAATGAGTTTGCGAAGCAAACAAAAATGGGTCGGGTCCCATTTTTAATTTGAATTTCGTAGGTTTTAAATTTGAAAAATTTAAAACCTTACCCGCCTTGAATAACGACCCGCTTCAGCGCACGCTTCATCCAAAGCTTTCCGAATCCAATCAGAATAAATACCCAAATCAGTTGTAAAACGATTGCCAAAGCTGCCTCCGTCCCCCAAATATCCTCGCTGTAAATGCGATACGGAAGATTTTGCATCGAGTAAAAGGGAGTGAAGCGTAATATCTCTTGCATCCAATCGGGCAAAAAGGGAATAGGGATCAACGCACCCGTCAAAAGCTCTGTGACCGACGTCACGATTATCCGCACACCGTAGGGCGAAAGCGTGTAAAAGGTCGTGATGTAAACAAGCATGCAAAACGCAAGCACCGTCAAAAAAGCTAAAAACAGCGATACCAAAAACACTAAAAATGAACCGACCGAGCTCGGTGCCAAAAGTCCGTATGGCTCGGGAAGCAGCGATGCAACCAATAAAACGGGGAAACAGCGAAGCGTCGCCTTCGCCATCCTCTGCGCCGCATTACCCGCAAACCACATATCATAAAGCTCAAGCGGTCGTGCAAGCTCATAACCGATCCCGCCGTCTTGGATCTGCTTGAATATCTTCAAGTCAAAAAACCAGATCATAAACAACGTCAAAAAAGCCTGCTGCAGCCAAATGTAGGAGCAAAGGGCAGAGAACTCCATCGGGAACGCAGAGCTGTCCGCTTCATAGAATGCACGAAACAGCATTATCTCCATAAAGCCCCAAAACAGCTGTGTAATAATCCCCGCAACAGCAGCACCGCGATATTGTATCGTGCCCGAAAACGAGATCTTGAAAAACGAAACGTATTTCTTCATATCCCAAAATCCCGATAAAGCGAAACAACGAGCTCCTCTGCCGTCGAGCCCATCACCTCAAGGTCGGTGATCTCAGCTTTTTTTGTGACTTGCTCAATAGCCCTCGAAACAGAGATGATCTCCGTGTCAACGCCAAACACAGCTTCGCCCTCCGACCTCTTTAAAAGCGTAATACCACCGCAAAGCTCAAACTCACCGACCGAAAATCTGACGTTGAGCTTCTTTTGAGCGTTGCCCTTCAGCTTCAACTCATCAAGCGATCCGTCAAGAAGTATCTTGCCCTTGCCGATGAGCAGTATCCGCTCCGTCAGCGCCTCAATATCCTGCATATCGTGAGTAGTGAGTATCATCGTCGTCTTTTTTTCTTGGTTTATCTCTTTTAAAAATTGACGAACGGCGATCTTCGATACCGCGTCAAGCCCTATCGTCGGCTCGTCGAGAAAAAGTATCCTCGGCTCGTGAATGAGCGACGCAGCGATCTCACACCGCATCCTTTGCCCGAGACTGAGCTGACGCGCAGGCGTCTTGATTATCTCTTGAAGTGAAAGCCGTTCAATAAGCTCGTCATATACTCTCTTGTAATCGCGGTCGGAAACCGAGTAGATGTCCTTCAAAAGCTCGAACGAGTCACAAACGGGTACGTCCCACCAAAGCTGCGATCGTTGCCCGAAAACAACGCCAATGTTCTTGACGTGCTCCTTTCGTTGCTTCCACGGCGTAAGCCCGTCGATCTCACAGCTTCCCGAATCGGGAGTGAGTATACCGCTCATGATCTTGACAGTGCTGCTTTTTCCCGCACCGTTCGGACCGATATAACCAACCATCTCGCCGTCGTTAACAGTGAAGGAAACGTCGTCAAGCGCACGTAAAAGCTCGTACTTGTGACTAAAAAA
Organism: Clostridia bacterium; assembly: GCA_017436675.1. Classification (GTDB taxonomy): domain Bacteria; phylum Bacillota; class Clostridia; order Oscillospirales; family CAG-382; genus UMGS1307. Next base: position 54,809 of record JAFSCS010000032.1, read on the forward strand.
GGACTTGAGAGCGTTCTTTATTCCGGTCTCGCGCCTCCGAATGCGATATGTTTTAGAAATATTATTTAATTTGATCATTGTAAAACTCCAAAAATAATAGGAAAATTTGCCTCACCGAAAGGGGTGAGGCAAAAGCTTAAATATCATTAGAACTGTGTGTTTCTTTTGATAAGATTTCTCTTGATAATAAGGTAGCAGATCAAGTGAGCTACCGAGGTGATGATCCAAGATATCGGATATGACCAATAAAGACTTTCAATCGTTCCAATGTGCGCAAAGATGGTCTCGATCCAAAGAATACGAATACCGCAAGCACCGAGCGTAGAAACGATCATCGGGATCATCGACGCACCCATACCGCGCAGCGAACCGACGAATACCTCCATCATTCCGCAAAGGAAATACGTCACAGCGATGATACCCAAACGCTTCATACCCCATTCGATAACCTCGGGGGCATTCGGCTTGTAAATACTGATCAACTCAGGTCCAAACAAAAATGCAAGGTTTCCGAGCACCAATCCGATAACGATAACATAAAGCATACAAGATAAAAATACCTTGCTAATGCGGTGATATTTCTTTGCTCCGACGTTTTGACCGGTGAAGGTCAACGATGCGTGATAAAGCGAGTTCATCGCAATATAAATGAAGCCCTCAATATTCGAAGCAGCAGTGTTTGCAGACATAACAACGTCTCCAAACGAGTTTACCGACGATTGAATAAGTACGTTTGAGAGACTGAACACCGTTCCCTGAAGTCCGGCAGGAATACCGATGCGCAAGATCCTCAAAAGCTTGTCCTTGTGTATCTTCATCGAGCGAATAACGAGCTTGCAGCAGTCATCTCTGAAAATAAGACAACGAACGACCAAAACAGCAGACACAAGCTGGCTGACAACGGTCGCAATAGCAACACCCGCAACGTCCATATTGAAAAAGTAAACGAGAATGAAATTCAAAACAACGTTGATGATACCGGCAACGGTAAGATATACGAGCGGACGCTTCGTGTCACCGACCGCTCTGAGAATAGCGGCACAAAAGTTGTAGACCATAGAAGCGGGAAGCCCGAGAAAATATATCTTCATATAAAGCGAGGCTTGCTCAATAACGTTTTCGGGAGTATCCATCCACCCAAGAAACGTGTTGGAGAAGAACACTCCGATAAGCCCGAATATGATACCACCCAAAAGGCTGATAACGACAGACGTGTGTATCGTTTCCGAAACGTCTTTTTCTCTGTTAGCACCGAAAAAATATGCCGTGGAAACAGAAGTACCAACCGAAAGACCGATCAGCATATTGACGATCAGGTTGATAAGCGATCCCGTTGAACCAACTGCCGCCAAAGCGGTCTCGGTTCCCCAACGACCAACAACTACCGTGTCGGCAGCATTGAACAAAAGCTGCAAAACACCCGATAACATCAACGGTAATGAGAACGCCACTATCTTTCGAAACAGAGGTCCTTCCGTCATATCGATCTCATTTGTTTTTTTCATTTGAATTATTCATCCCTTTCGATCATCTATCAAAGAGAAAACAGCTTTTTAACACTATCGTATCTTTCAATAACGAGGATCAGCGCAGTTCCGAAAAGACCGCACGAGATGACCTCGCCGATACAGACCGTCAACATCGTCATCGGTAACGTCGAGAAGGGTAACCCGGTTGATAAAACGATAACCAACGCAACGATGACCGTGTTTGAAATAACAGTCGGCAACGAAACGAGCCACTTGTGCTTGCGAAGTGCTCTCGCACCGAGCACACCCAAAAGCGTCGCCAAGCTTCCAAAAACGATGTCCCAAACATTCGCACCGATAAGAATGTTGGTCAAAAAGCAACCAACGAACAGACCGGGTACAGCCGCAGGCGAATAGAGAGGAAGAATGCAAAGCATCTCGGAAAACCGACATTGAACAGCTCCGTCGGCAAGACCGACCATCTTCGAAAGCAGTGTAAGGGCATAATAAAGTGCCGCGATCACCGCACTGTGAGTGATAAAAAGAATCTTTCTGTTTTTCATAAAATTGTTTCCTTTAGTTTTATTTTAAGTGAGGAAGGTCTCGAACTCACTATAATTGATCAGTTGTAGGAATAGAGAAGCTCGTTAAGAAGCCTTCTCGTTTCCTCAAAATCATAAACAACGACCGAAATGTATTTTCCTGTGTTGCCATAGGGTACCTTTCCGTATTTCCAAGTACCCTCAAACGGGATCCTTCCCGAATGAATGTCAACTCCGCCGCTTGATATAACGTTTGTCGCAAGCGAGATGCATTCACCGAGCGGAATGTTCGTCTTAACGTATTGCATCGCCGTCGTTATAGCGCTGATGCCATCGGTAATTCCAAGCTTCATAACCTTGTTGTATGCGGAAATGATGATCTTTCTCTGCCTTTCGGAACGATTGAAATCACTGTCGAGCTTTCTCGCTCTCATATATTCAAGCGCAGGGTAACCCTTAAGGGTGTTAACACCGACTTTAAAATTGGGATATCCTTGCTCGCGTAAATATTGGACCTCTTCCTCAGAAAGATCGATATCAATACCGCCGATAGCATCGATTATTTTTATAGTCATCTGGAAATCAACGAGCATATAGTGTTGGATGTCGAGTCCGTATACCGCATTGACAGTGTTGATGAGATATCCGACACCGCCGTAAGCGTTTGTGTTGGTGATCTTCGTCCAACCGATCGATTCCGTCGGAACGTAGCTGTCACGTTGAATGGAAAGAAGCTCGGCTTCGCCCGTCTTCTTGTTGTAGGAAACTACCATAATGGAGTCGGCATTACCGAAATAAGTACCCTCGTCACGTCCCACCAAAAGTACGTTGAGAACGTTCGGGTCCTTTTGCTTTACCTTATATATCGGATATTTTTTGCTTTCGTAGTTTTCAGCCTTGCTGACGTTAACGGGAGGCTTAGATACCTTGCTCTCCTCCTTCGGAGAAGAAACCGCCTTGCTTTCCTCTGATCCTTCCTCGGAAAAGTCGTCCGATTCGTCCTCCGACTCATCAACGCTAACAAAAATACTCTCGTCAAAACCGCTCTCGTCAATGATATCGCTCATATCCGAGTCATCAACGATAACGTGATCGGGAATGCTGAGATCGAGCGAAAGATCCTCGCTCCTTTCAACCGTCGAAACGTCACCGCCGATAGTCGACATAACGTGGTTAACAAGAATTGCTATTCCAATGATAGAGGCGACCAATAATACACCAATAACGATGAGCGCGATCCTCCACCAATTTCTTTTTTTCATAAAAGGAACCCCCAAAAAAGATCTATGCTTTCGAAGAATCAAAAGCATAGAACATTTTACCACAAATGATTGTATTTTTCAATAATAGCAGCTAAAAAATAATGATATTTTCAAATGAAAAATAAGGAACCAAAAACGAAGAATATGTCTATTCTGCAAAAAGAACGACCGCTTCCTTGCCTTTCAATAAATATTTTTTGCCGCATTCCGCTTTTTCGCTCGTTTTTTCGAAAATGCGGAACAGCTCAAGTTCACCCGAAAGCTCAAAGCTGATAAACGAATCCTCCTTTGAAAAGTTGTGGATGAGAAATACCCTTCCGCCGTCGTATTCGTGACAGTTGTACCAAACCGTACCACCCTCGTATTTCAGCTCAATAGGTCTGACGACCTCTTGCGAGAGGGAAGACGTGAGCGTGTCGACAGTAGTGTATATAACACCGTCGATCTTGGGAGCATCCTCGTTTTCAAACCTTACCGCGATCACCTTTGCGCCGTGTTTCAGGAGCACCTTTACCTCGTCCTCAAGCTCGCGCCCGTCGTCAAACACAACGATCGCTTGGAAGCTTTCGTGCTCACTTTTCAAAATTCCGCCCTCGACCGCTATCCTCGGCAGTGCCTCCTCATCAATAAGGTCAAAATCAAATCCGTCGTTGAGCATATGCTTCAACGCGTGAGCATAGGCAAGTCCCAATCGAGTTTGCTCCTCATTCATCTTGAATTCGACCTCCCAAGTGAGAACTCCATCCCAATACTTGCTGCTTGACGGAACGTATCGCTCATATCCCTTCCTTTGCGGAATGCAAACGAGAAGCGGACAACAGTGCTTGCCGATGGAGATCATCGCCGAGGCGGCACCAACGACGTCGGTCCAAAGTCTTTCCTCGGGAATGGGCTGATAGGAGTGGTACGACGCAGTGCTGTCAAGCCCCATAACGTATTGATATAAGGTCGAGTTGATCATATCCGTAACGTCATAGCTCGAGTTCCACCAGCAGTCCTCAAAGTGGGACGAGCTTTCGCTCATAATGTGCGCCCTTCCGTTGAGATGAGCCGCACCTACAGCCGTCTTTTCGGGAATGATGTTTACAGGATCCGTGCAATAGAGTCTGTCAACTCCCGGAAACGTCATCTTGTCCTCCATCCGAAACAAAGATCCGTTAAGTCCGATCTGCATCGCGAGGTTCTCCTCGCCGTAAAGATGCCCCGTGGAAAGCATACCTACCTTGTCACAGTAGCTCGATATCTTTTCAAAATAGTTTTTTGCCAATCTGTCGCTTAATTTCGTCCAATAATCACGTCTGACGCTTCTGTAATCGCCATCCGTTGCAAAAAACAGTCCAAGCGGTCTTTCGGGTACACCGAGCGACGGTGACCACCCAATAAGCTGGTCTGATTCGTAGAATTTTCCGCTTGCACCGTGAACGGAAATACTCGGCTCATCCGTGAAGATAGCCTCTACCTTGCTCATAAGCTCGCATCCGAGATGCTTCAAATAGTTTTCGTGCGTATGCTCGATAAAATGATCTGTCACCTGATCGTCCATAATATCAACAAAATGAACGTCGTGCATCGTATAATATTCAATTTGATCAGTATATATGTATACGGCAAGGTATTCCTTGTCTGTCGGTACGTCAAATATCAGCTTGTCAGCCTCACGCTTCGGTGCAATACCGTTTTCTGAAAGAGTATATTGCTTCTCGTTTTCGGGAATGACCGTCTCCGCAATGATCGGGAACGCCCCCGCCATCAACTCGTTACCTCTCGCCATAAGCTCCGCGTGTCCGTCAACGCATCTTTCACTGCGGCAAAGCATCGCCTTTACACGCCGTGAGCGATCTCTCTCCAAAACGCTTTTTCCTGCCGCACCCGACGGAAATCCAAGCTCGTCATAAAGCCAAAGCCTGAAGTTATGAGCAACAACGTCCTCCGCCTTCTCCTTAAAAAGAGCCCATTCCGCCTCGTCGAACGGATAATTGTCCTTGTCACCGCCAACGTTGATCACAAAACCGCCGAGCCCCATCGCCTCGGCATTTTTAAAATAAGCCTCTCTTTCCTCCTTCGTGTTCGGGAGAAAGGTATGAACTATCTGAACGGGACGAAATTCCTTGTCGGCGTTCATCATCTGTTTTCTGAAAAATTCCTTCATAAAAGTAGCTCCTTAGTCTAAATCTCAAATCTGAGCGATGCCTTTTCGCAATCAAGCTCTGCCATCGCGCCAATGGGAAAGATGGCGTTATTTGTCCCATGCCCGAAATCGTTGCATTTAACGAACGGAATACCGATGCTTTCGGCTTTGCGGCGCAAGAACTGCGTCACAACGTCGTCGCCTTCTCCGTATCCGCCGAAAATAACTCCGCATACGTTTTTGAAAAACTCCGACTGAATAATATGCTCAACGTACCTCGCAACTATCGCAGGCTCGGAAAACCAAAAATAATCCTCCAAAAAAAGTATGTATTTTTCATCAGTATATGAAAAATACGGACTCGAAAGCATAAGACATACGTTTTGGGTGTACCCGCCAATAAGTCTGCCTCGACAAGCACCGCCGTGAAGCACCGTCCAATCCGACGCCCTTTTGTGTATGCCGTCGCGCTCGATGATAACGCTCTTAAACCGCTCGACGTTATAATCGTTAAGATCTTCAAAAGTCCTCGGTGTTTGCCCGTGGAACGTAACGAGCCCCGTAAGAGACGTGATAGCATTCAAGATAGATGTGGAATCGCTGTAGCTGCAATACGCCTTCCTTGATCTCTTGATAGCGTCATAATCAAGCAACGGCAACACCTCGCATCCGACGTCACCTCCGCCGAAAAACACCAAACTCACCTCGTCGTCACTCGCCATCGCGTTGAAATCGTCCGCACGTTCCTTCGCACTTGCGGCATATCCCCAAGTGTCCTTGAACGTGTTTTCTCCGTATTTCACCTTGAACCCCATCGAGCGAAGAAGCTCCTCGGGCTTTATCAGCTTTTCATAATTTTTAACGTCACACGGCGAAACGATCCCGACAGTATCACCGATGCTGACCTTTTTTGGTAATATCATAAAAATACCTCTAAAAATAAACTAAAACTGTTGAATTATTCAGAGCGTTGTGCTAAAATAACCTTGATAATATTTTAACATAAAAGAATGCTTTTTTCAATAAAAATATCAACAAAGATCAGAGGATATAAAGTGGAACTCAAAGAACAGGTAAAAGCCAAGATCCTATCCTTGCGCGAACAACTCGAATACCATTCGAGAAAATATTACGTCGAGGATTCCCCCGAAATATCCGATTATGACTACGATATGATGTTTCGCGAGCTGCAAAGGCTCGAAAAGGAATATCCCGAATTCGATTCGCCGACCTCACCGACAAAGCGTGTCGGCGGCGAGGCATTGACAAAATTTGAAAAATATACCCATAACGTCCCCTTGATGTCGCTCCAAGACGTATTCAGCGAGAGCGAGGTCGAGGATTTTGTGAAAAAGGTCGGCGAAACGGTGGAAAATTGCCCGTTCATCGTCGAACGTAAAATAGACGGTCTTTCCGTCGCGCTCACCTATGAGAACGGCGTGTTCGTCAGCGGTGCAACGCGAGGTGACGGTGTCGTCGGAGAAAATGTCACCGAAAATTTGAAGACCATCCGCTCGATCCCCCTGACGTTGACCGAAAAAATAAAAAAGCTCGTCGTTCGCGGCGAGGTGTATATGCCGAAGACCAGCTTCGAGCGTGTTAATGCGTCGCGCGAGGAGTCGGGCGAACCGCTTTTTGCTAACCCGCGGAACGCGGCGGCGGGATCCTTGCGTCAGCTCGATCCGAAGCTTTGTGCTGCGAGAGGGCTCGATATCCTCGTTTTTAATATTCAGGAATCGGACGGAATGGAAATAAAGAGCCATAAGGATGGGCTCGAAACGCTTCGACGCTTGGGCTTCAAGACCGTGGATTGCAGTAACGTCTGCTACACCTCCGAGGAGATATGTGAGCAGATAAGACTCATCGGCGATAGCCGAGGAGAGCTGAGCTACGATATCGACGGAGCCGTCGTCAAGGTCAATGATATCGACCTGCGTGAGACTCTCGGCTATACCTCCTCCGTTCCGAAATGGGCAATAGCATATAAATATCCCCCCGAAACAAAGGCGACGCTCCTCGAGGATATCGTCGTTCAAGTCGGAAGAACGGGAGTGCTGACTCCGAACGCCGTGTTGACCCCGGTAAGACTTGCCGGAACGACCGTTTCGAAGGCAACGCTTCATAATATCGATTTTATTCGCTCAAAGGATATAAGAATAGGCGATACCGTAATGGTAAGAAAAGCAGGCGATATCATCCCCGAGATCGTCGAGGTCGTGAAAAGTAAACGACCGATAGATTCAAAGGAGTATGAGTTGCCGAAATATTGCCCCTCGTGTGGCGAGCCGACGGTGAAGGAGGAGGGAGAGGCGGCAACGAGATGCGTTGGCGTATCTTGTCCCGCTCAGCTCGGAAGAAATATCCGCCACTTCGTCTCGCGAGACGCGATGAATATCGAAGGTCTTGGCGAAGCAATAGTAAATCAGCTTCTTGAGAATAAAGTGATCTATGACGTGGGTGATCTCTATTACCTTGAAAGAGAAGAAGTGCGAAAGCTCGAGCGCCAAGGAGAAAAAAGCACCGATAAGCTCCTTTCCTCAATAGAAAGCTCAAAAACGCGAGGACTTGAAAGACTCCTTTTTGCGCTTGGTATCCGCCATATCGGCGAAGTTGCGGCGTACTCGGTCGCAAAAAAATTCAAAACCATCGAAAACGTAATGAACGCCACGACGGAATCTCTCCTTGAGATCGATGATATCGGCGAAGCGAGTGCGAAAAGCCTCGTCTCCTTCTTCGCGTTGCCCGACACCGCAAAGCTCGTCGAAAAGCTGAAGAACGCAGGCGTTGTGACCGAGTTTTCCGAAAGATCCGTCGGCATCTCGCTCGATGGCTTAACGTTCGTAATAACGGGAACGCTCCCAACGATGAAAAGAAGCGAGGCAGAAGCCAAAATAAAAGAAAACGGCGGAAGCGTCAGCGGCTCGGTCTCGAAAAAAACAAGCTATCTCCTTTGCGGAGAGGATGCGGGCAGTAAGCTTGAAAAAGCGAAAAGCCTCGGCGTAAAAATAATCACAGAAGAACAATTTTTGGAAATGATAAAATGAACGGATACTATACAGAGCCAAGCCGTGAGCTTAAGGTCTACGGCGAATATGACGTGGTAGTCGTCGGTGGCGGAACGGCAGGTGTTTTTGCCGCAATATCAGCCGCACACTCAAATAAAAGCGTATTGATCGTCGAACAGCTCGGCGGCTTGGGCGGAAGCTCAACAGCAGGACTCGTCACACCGCTTATGCACAATAATATAAAGGGCAACCCGTTTTGCTCCTATATCGCAACCGAGGTAAATACTCTGCTCGATGAGTATAACGGACTCAATATGCGTGAAGGGAAAAACTCGCGTGACTTTGATCCGCTCGTCCTCGGAATAGTCTTTGAGGAGCTGTGCGTAAAATACGGAGTAGGCGTGTTGCTCCATACCTTCTTTTCCGACAGCATCGTCGAGGACGGAAGCGTAAAAGGCATCATCGTCGAAAATAAAGCAGGCCGTCAGGTGATACTCGGGAAGGTGTTCATCGACTGTACGGGCGACGGTGATCTGTGTGTCAGATCCGGCGCGGAATATACAAAGGGCGATCCCGAAACGGGAAAAAACCAACCGATGTCGTTGAGATATATCATCAGTGGCGTCGATAACGAAAAATTCGCCGCACATATCGACGAGCTCGAAAAAATGACGGGACTTGGCGGCGGTCATTCGTGGTTGCCTGCCTTGGGTGTCGACAGAAGACGTGAATATTCGGCGACACACCTTGTGGACGAAGCAATAAAAAACGGTGACCTTGAGGAAGAGGATAGCTTCTATTGGACCGTCGGCTCGCTTGCTAACAGAGTCGGTTCACTCGCCGTGAACTCCCCCGAGTTTTTCGATCGTCTTGATGCGACCGATCCCGATGTGTTGACCTTCACCCAGCTCGACGGAAAGCGCAGGATATTAAAGCAGCTCCTGTTCTGTAAAAAGTACCTGAAGGGCTTCGATAATGCATACGTCAGCTCCATTTCGTCAATAGTCGGAATAAGAGAGAGCAGACGGATCAAAACAAAATACGTAGTAAGCGGCGAGGAATTGCTGATGCATAAAAAATTCGACGATGCATTTTGTATGAGCAATTATCCCGTCGATATCCACGGCAAAAAGCTCAGCTTCGACGAAAAAACGAAACAGATCGACGACCAAAAGCCATACTTTGAGCTTCCGTTCGGAACGCTCGTCGTCAGCGGATTTGAAAATCTGCTTGTCGCAGGCCGTTGTATCGGTGCCGATTTCGTCGCCCAAAGCACAATAAGAGTTCAGGAAAGCGTCCGTTCGTCAGGCGAAGCGGCAGGCATCGCGGCATCAATGATGATAGACCAAGGCGTATCGTCGAACGATCTCGACGGAAGACTCGTCCGTGCCGAAATGGAGAAGCGCGGCGCAGAATTTTCAGTAATAGAATAAATAACGGCGTAAGCCGAAAAAATAAAAAACTATGGAGAATGAAAATGGAACGTGTATACATTGAAAAACAAAAGGAACTGAAGATCTATGGCGATTATGACGTAGTAGTCGTAGGTGGCGGTACGGCAGGTGTCTTTGCAGCGATATCCGCGGCAGAACAAGGTAAAAAGACGCTCATCGTCGAGCAGTTCGGTGCACTCGGTGGAAGCGCAACGGTCGGACTCGTTTGCCCTTTGATGCATAGTGGCGTTGCAGGTAACCCCTATAACTCTTACCTCTCTTCAAGAGTGGCAGAAAAACTTATCGAACTTGGGGCAACAAAAGAACCCCACGAGAAAAATCCTCGTACCTTCGATCCGCGTGTACTTAATATCATCCTTGAACAAATGGTAGTTGATGCAGGCGTAAACGTTCTTATGCATACGTACTTCTGTGACAGTATCGTAGAAGACGGAACAGTAAAAGGTATCATCATCGAAAATAAAGCGGGAAGACAAGTGATCACAGGTAAAGTGTTTATCGACTGTACGGGCGACGGCGATCTTTGTGTAAGATCTGGCGCAAATTATACACAAGGCAACCCCGAAACAGGTAAAAACCAACCTATTTCATTGAGATATGTCCTCAGCGGTATCAACTACGACCGCTTCAGTGAGTATTTGCGTGAGCTTATTGAGAAAACGGGAATTCACTATGGAACAGACCCGAATTGTTGCTACGCCGCTTGCTCAATGAGAGCAGAATTTACAGTATCATCACTCTTTGATGAAGCAATTAAAAACGGTGACCTTGAGGAACAAGATAAATGGTATTGGCAAATATTCCAGATCCCCGGACGCCCCGACTCTATGGCGTTCAATTGTCCCGAATTTTTCGATAAAATAGACGGAACCAACCCCGAACATCTTACCTTCACACAACTCGACGGTAAGCGCAGAATAATGAAACACCTCAAATTCTATAAAAAATATTTCCGTGGCTTTGAGGATGCATATATCAGCGATATCGCAGGCATAGTGGGTATCCGCGAGAGCAGAAATATCGAGACCGAGTACGTTATAACAGCGGCAGATATGATCCGTCATAAGAAATTTGCCGATGCATATGCCCAAAGTAATTATCCGATCGACGTACACGGAAAGATACTCCAATGTGACGATATCGATGCAATAGAGGACGACGGAAGACCGTATTATGAGATCCCCTATTCAACAATAGTTGTAAAAGGCTTCAATAACCTCTTGGTAGCGGGAAGATGTATCGGCGCGGAATTTTATGCCCAAGCATCCATCCGTGTCCAAGAAAGCGTCCGTGCATCAGGTGAAGCAGCAGGTATCGCCGCAGCAATGGCTATCGACGAAAACGTAGCGCTTCGTGACCTCGACGGAAAGAAAGTAAGAGCAAAAATGGAAGAGCTCGGCGCAGAATTCGCAAAATAAAAAACCAAAATGGGAGGTCGAAAAAGCGACCTCCCATAAATATTCTTTTGCCTATTGACGAAACAGCTCAAAAGGAGTAAAATAATAAAAAACTGTTCGGAGAGAAACCCGATGGAACTGAAAACGAACGAAAAGCATCGCCGTGGTCTGCACCCCGATGAGTTTGCCGACACTATCTACGACATAACCCCCGAGCTATTGGAGGTCTGGAAAATAAAAGTCCTCATCTGCGATATCGATAATACCCTCGTGCCCTACGACGTACCGTCAGCCGACGAAACCCTCGTTGAACACCTGAAGAATATCGAAAAAAGCGGTGTAAAGATCGCGTTTGTGTCAAATAATAATAAAGAGCGTGTCGATTTCTTCAATGAGCCGTTCGGCTTTTTCGCAAACGAAAAATCGGGAAAACCCTTTGGGAAGGGAATAAGACGTTGTATAAAGCATTTCAACGTCGATAAAAAGAATATCGTCCTCGTCGGCGACCAATTGTTTACCGACGTCCTCGGCGCTCACGGTGCGGGAATAAAAGCTATCTTGGTCTCCCCAATAAAAGAAAAGGAAAATGCGTTTTTCAAAATAAAAAGAATGGCAGAACGACCGTTTTTGAAATATTTCAAAAGAAAACGTATGAAGGAATTCAAATAAATGAAGCTTCTTGTAGTTGTGGATATGCAAAACGACTTTATCGACGGCGCGCTCGGCACGAGCGAAGCAGTCGGAATAGTCGAACACGTCAAAAATAAAATAGAATCGTTCGATGGTGAAGTCATCTTCACAAGAGATACCCACGAAGAGAATTACCTCGAAACAAGTGAGGGTAAAAACCTCCCCGTTAAGCATTGCATAAAAAATACAAACGGCTGGCAGGTGTGTCCCGCGCTCGAGCCATACAGAACAGGGAAGACCTTCGATAAGCTCACCTTCGGCTCTGTCGAGCTTATGGAGTATGCCGCAAGGCTGAACGAGAGCGAAACACTCGAGGAAATAACGCTCGTCGGACTTTGCACCGATATCTGTGTTATCTCCAATGCTATGCTCCTGAAAGCAAAGCTTCCCGAAACGAAAATAACGGTTGATGCACGATGCTGTGCGGGCGTCACCATTGAAAGCCATAAAAACGCACTCAGCGCAATGAAAATGTGCCAAATAAATATTATTAATGAGTAAAAAAAGAGGACATCGTCCTCTTTTTATTTTTCCATAATTCATCTCAATTCATCGACGAGCGCCGCAATACGCTCAACACTTCTCCAAACGTCGACCTCGACCTGAGTCGGTTGTATCTCTACGCCAAACTCATCCTCAAGCGCGTATAACAGCTCCCCATAAGTAAATGAGTCCATTATCCCGCTGTCGAAAAGATCGATGCTCTCGTCGCCAAATAGCTCGTCAGCCCCCGTAAGCTCGACCAATATCTCAATAATACGTTTTTTTACCATTAATATCAGCTCCGATCATATATTTTCCGTTTGCGCTCAACGGTATCTCGTCAACAACTCGAATCATCGGTATCATATAGCTCGGCAATCTATCCGATAGCTTAGCCTTAATGTCTCTTGCCGAAATATCCTCGCCGTTTTTCAGCAATACGTCGGCACATATCTTCAAAACTCGACCTTCTTCGTCTCGCTTCGCGTATACCATCACGAACTCAACAAAGCCTAACTCCGCAATATTTCTCTCAATATCCTCAAGCTCGATACGATATCCCTTGTATTTTATCTGCCCGTCAGCTCTCCCACTGAAAAACAGCTCGCCGCCTACCATAAGGCCGAGATCCCCGGTTCTGTAAGCCTTTCGTCCTCCTTGCTCGAAAAATCCTCCGCTTTCACCCGAAAGATATCCATCAGCAACACTGTCGCCAATGATAACGATCTCTCCGACCTCACCGTCGGGAAGCACCGCCATCTGTTTATCGGCAATAACGATCTCAACTCCGTCCTTTGCCGTACCGAGTGAAATTTCCTCGCCCTTGACGATCCCGCCCGTCACCGCAAAAGTAGCCTCCGTCGGCCCGTAGCAGTTGATGAGCTCGATCGTCGGAAACCGTTCGCGAAGCCGCCTGACAGTGATCGATCTCAACCTCTCACCGCAAAAAATGATCCCTTCAAGCGAAGGAACACCCTCCGCTGAGAACCGCTTGTCCAATAATAAAAGATCAACGAACGACGGCGTGAAAACAGCATAGCTCGGCAAACATCTGACGATCCTGTCAACAGCTCCCTCGTCACAGTCCTTTTCATACGCCAAATGCGTCGCACCGCAAAATAAACTGACGTAAAGATCGGCAACCGAAAGATCAAACGAAAAATCACCTTGGTTTGCGATAACCTTTCCTCGAACGTCAATGAGCGACGCCAACCACCTCACACAGCTGTCAACGTTTTTGTAGCTGACAACGACACCCTTCGGCTTTCCCGTGCTGCCCGAGGTGAAAATGATGTAGTATGCGTCATCCTTCCCCATGTATATCCGTTCTATCCCGCGTTCACTAACGCATCTCATAGCATCGTTTATCTCGGAAACGGAAACGCATCTTTGTGAAGAAAACGAACCACCTATAACGAAGACCTCGCCAAGCTGCTCCAATATCTCCAAAATGCGTCCTCTCGGCGTGTGATTGTCTATCGGAACGTATACCATCCCCGCAAACGACGACGCAACCATAGCCGCACGGAAATAGACCTCCTTGTGCCCGATGATGACGACAGGAAGCCGCTTTTCGTTCTCGCGTAAAAGAAAATGATATAAATTGGAAACGTAGCCGTAAAGCTCCGAAAAGGTCGTCATACCCTCGGAATTGATATACGATGCCTCGTCTCCGAGAACCTTCAAATTCTCTAAAATAGCATCAAGCATCATTATCTGATTTGCTCCTTGGGGATCAAAGAATAGTCATACATCACCTTCGAGTGATTTTTGAGAATAAGCTCCTTGCGAACGTCCGCCTTGTCCGCCTTGCCTTCAATGAGCCTGTATATCATACTGTTTCGGAAAAATACACCGTCTTCATCCTTTGAATAATGGTGATCCTCCTCAACGATCCTGTATCTGTGCTCAAGCGGAACGGATGAGCGTATCTCACCGTAAAGCATAACGTCGTCGAGCCAAATGCGAAGCTGAACGGGATGCCCCGTCTCGTTCTTGAAACGGTAATCAAGTGCCTTATAGCAGATCGAGGTCCCCGTACCAAAAGGCTCGCGTCTGTTGGAATCGGGAAACAGAGCGTCGGAATGATGGTGCATCTCCGTGACCGTAAGCGGAGTATGTAAAACGAGCCAGTGGATAAGATTTGCCATTTGGCAAAGCCCACCGCCAACACCTTGCTTCAAAACACCGTTCGAAATAACGAGCCCCTCGAGATATCCTTTCTTTTTCGTCGCATCACCGACAATATTCCAAAACGAGAACTCCTTTCCGTCGTCAATAACGATCCCGTCGAGCTTCTTCGCCGCTAAACGCAGGTTGGTGACCTTGTTTTGCTGAAGCTCCATGTCAACGCCGTGAAGACGCCGAAGCATCATCTTCGTGTGTCCCTTCCAAATGTACTCAAAATTATCGTAGTCGTATCGCTTCGAAAACCTTCTCCCTGCGATAAGATCACGCATATCCTTCAAAAACGATTCCTTGAATAACGATATCTTGTAGCATAAAGGACCGTATTCGCAAAAAAGCTTTCTTTTTTTAGCCATACCCATACCCCCAATATTATTGGTGTGTTAAAAGCCTATCATCTTAATATATTATACCATTAAATCAATATACGGTCAATACCGAAAATATGAACAAATTGTAAACTTTTCACCAAAACGTCACAATTTTGTTCCGTTATTTTAAAATCAAAAATAATTCCACCCAAGAACTTGACATCTTTATGCCGAAAATGTATAATAGTATAGTTAAAAAAGTCAAATCATTCGGAGGTTCTATTTTATGAATATAGGAACGAAGAACGCAATAGCTCGGTTCGTGCTGGTGCTGTTGGTGATCGCCTTGGCAATATCCGTAGCGATCTGCGGTTATGAGCCACTTGGCATCTCGAGCTTGTTTGAGCAGGGAGGAATAACCCTCGGACTCGACCTGTCGGGCGGATCGATCATCGTCTATGAGGCGCAGACCGACTTGAGTGGCGCGGAATTGAGATCGAATATGGAAGCCGTGGAAGCAATGATGCGTCAGCGTCTCGATAGTCTCGGCTATACCGAAGCGACCGTTTCACTTCAATCAACCAACCAAATAAGAGTCGAGATCCCGAGCATCACCGATCCCGAGGACGCAGTCCAAAAGATCGGCGCAACCGCAGTCATCGAATTCAAAAACGATGCAGGGGAATTGATCATCGACGGAAAAGACATAAAAAGTGCCGAAAGTATGTACGGTGCGATCGACGACTCGGGAACGTATTCCTATTTCGTTGCATTGAGCCTCACAGATGAGGGCCAAAAGAAATTCACCGAAGGAACGAAGGAAGCCGCAGGCTCGTATATCTCGATCTACCTCGACGGAAAGCTTCAATCCTCGCCCTACGTTGATTCATCCTATTCAAAAACCGGTATCGAGGGCGATCCGATAATTTCCAATCTCACCGACGCCGATACGGCTAAATGGCTCGCATCGATAATTTCCGCCGGAAGACTTCCGTTTGAGCTGAAGGACGTAGAGCTTCGCTCGGTCGGTCCGACGCTTGGCGAGGATTCGCTGCGTATGGGTATTATCGCGGGTGCGATCGGACTTGTGCTCGTAATGATCTTTATGATCGCAGTATATCGTCTTCCCGGTATAGTTGCGAGCGTAACTCTAATAACCTACACCATCCTTGACTTGATACTTCTTTCACTCTTCAAAGCTAATCTGACCTTGCCGGGTATCGCAGGTATCATCCTTTCAATAGGAATGGCAGTTGACGCTAACGTCGTTATCTTCGAAAGAATAAAAGAGGAGCTTCTCCTCGGCAAATCGCTGAGAGCCTCCCTCAAAGCAGGATTTTCAAATGCATTTTGGGCAGTCTTCGACTCCAACGTAACGACACTCATCGCCGCAGTAGTGCTCTGGATATTCGGAACGGGTACTATCAAAGGCTTTGCCGTAACGTTGACCATCGGTGTCGCAGTCTCCTTCTTCACAGCGGTAACGTTGACAAGATACCTGTTGAAGCTTGTAATGGATATGGGTACGACCAATAAGCTTTGGTTGTATGGCATCACAAAAAAGGAGGCGGCGAAATAATGAAGCTTGATTTTGTAAAGAATAAAAAAATATCGTTTATAATAGCCGCCGTCGTTTTTGTCGTAGGAATAGCTTCGTTTATTATCCGCGGATTTAATATCGACATCGACTTTGTCGGCGGAACGGAAATAATCATCGAGATCGGAAGCGATTTCAACGAAGATGACGTAAGAGAGGTCGTCGAGGGTGTAACGAGCAATAATATCGTCTCGTCGATCAGAAAATCGGGAAGCAAGAACGACGAGGTCGTGATACAAACGAAGGAGATCGACAGCGACACACGTTCAAGGGTTGTCGAGGTAGTTTGTGAAAAATATTCACTCGATCCCGAAACCGCACTTCTTTCCGTTGACAACGTCGGCGCATCGGTCGGCTCAAAGCTCCTTCGCGACGCGATCCTTGCGAGCGGGCTTGCGGTAGTGTTGATGCTCGTATATATCACCTTCAGATTTGCGTTCCTGTCTGGAGTAGCGGCGGTCGTCTGCCTTTGCCACGACGTATTCGTAATGATGGCTGTGTATTCACTCTTCGATATCCCAATGGGAACGACCGTTATCGCCGCAATACTGACCATCCTCGGTTATTCGATCAACGCGACGATAATCGTCTTCGACCGCATAAGAGCGAACAAAAAGTCAATGGGCGAAAAGACGTTCGACGAGGTAGTTAACACCTCAATATCCCAAACGTTCAAACGTTCGCTTTATACGACCTTGACAACACTCTTCACAATAGGTATGGTCTATCTCCTCGGAGTTGATTCAATAAAGCAATTCGCGTTCCCGCTGATCATCGGAATCTTTGCAGGACTGTTCTCATCGGTTTTCCTCGCAGGTCCCGTTTGGGCAACGCTGCAAAATAAATTCGGAAAAAATAAGTAAGGTAGGTAATAAAAATGATATTAGTAACAGGTGGCGCAGGCTATATCGGCTCACATACTTCAGTAGAGCTTATAAAAAACGGATACGATATCGTTATCCTCGATAACCTTTGCAACAGTAAATACGAATCAATAAACAGAATAATCGAGCTCACAGGAAAGGAAGTTCCCTTCGAAAAGGTCGACCTTCTCGATTACGACGGAGTAAAAGCAGTTTTCGATAAATACGATATCGACGCCGTCATCCATTTCGCAGGACTCAAAGCAGTTGGCGAGTCCGTTGAAAAGCCGATGCTCTATTATAACAATAATATAACCGGAACTCTCAACCTCCTTCGTATAATGAACGATTACGGTTGTAAGAAAATAGTTTTCTCTTCTTCCGCAACAGTATACGGAATAACGAAGGTCGTTCCCGTAACAGAGGATATGCCCACAGGTACGACTAACCCCTACGGCTCAACGAAGCTTATGCTTGAGAATATAATGAGAGATATCTCCGTTTCCGACAGCGATTGGTCGATCGTCCTTCTTCGCTATTTCAACCCCATCGGCGCACACGAAAGCGGACGTATCGGCGAAGATCCCAACGGCATCCCGAATAACCTTATGCCGAGAATATGTAACGTCGCAACGGGCAAAATGGAAAAGCTCACCGTTTGGGGCGACGACTACGACACCCACGACGGAACAGGTGTGCGTGACTATATCCACGTTCTCGACCTCGCAGACGGCCACGTTGCAGCAGTAAGAAAGACGTTCTCAACAAACGGAGTAATGACCTATAACCTCGGAACAGGTATAGGCTATAGCGTATATGACCTCATAAAGACCTTTGAGCGTGTCAATGACACGAGCGTACCCTACGTCGTATGCCCCCGCCGTGCAGGTGATATCGGAGCACTTTATGCCGATTGCACTCGCGCCGAGGAAGAAATGGGCTGGAAAGCGAAGCGCGGACTTGAGGATATGTGCAGAGACACATACCGCTTCTTGATTAACAATCCGAACGGGTACAGCGAATGAGTGTTGAGCTTGAAAGAATAAGAAACTTTTCCATCATCGCGCATATAGACCACGGAAAATCGACACTTGCCGACCGTATCCTCGAGCTCACCGACTCCGTAGACCGGCGTGAGATGAGCGAGCAGCTCCTCGACGATATGGAGCTCGAAAAGGAGCGCGGAATAACGATAAAGGCAAGAGCCGTTTCTCTCGACTATACCGCGAGCGACGGAATAAAGTATAGATATAATCTGATCGATACCCCCGGCCACGTCGACTTCAACTACGAGGTCTCGCGCTCATTGAAGGCGTGCGAGGGCGCACTCTTGGTCGTCGATGCAACTCAGGGTATCGAAGCACAAACAATGGCGAACGCATACCTCGCCGTCGAAAACGACCTCGAGATCTTGCCCGTCATCAATAAGATCGACCTCGCGAGCGCAGATGTCGAAAGAACGAAAAGGGAAGTCGAGGATGTGATCGGTATCCCCGCCGACGATGCCCCCGCCATCAGCGCAAAAACAGGTCTCAACGTCGAGGACGTCCTCGAAAAAGTAGTAACACATATCCCCGCACCCAAGGGCGATAAAAACGCACCGCTCAAGGCACTGATCTTCGACTCCGTCTATGATTCCTATAAGGGCGTAATAGTATATATCCGTGTATACGACGGAACGATAAAAGCAGGTCAAAGAGTAAGACTCTACCACACAGGCGTCGAGTATGAGCTCGTTGAGGTCGGCGTAATGCGCCCCTTCGGACTCCAACCCGTCGAAAGCCTCTCTTGCGGTGAGGTCGGATATTTTACGGCAAGTATAAAATCCATCGCCGATACAAAGGTCGGCGATACAGTGACCGATTGCACTAACCCCGTCAGCGAGCCGCTCGACGGCTTCAAAAAATGTCAGCCAATGGTGTTCTCGGGGATCTACCCCGCCGACGGCGCAAAATACGGTGACCTCCGTGATGCGCTCGAAAAGCTCGCGCTCAACGATTCGTCGTTCACCTTCGAGCCCGAAACGTCGGTAGCACTCGGCTTCGGCTTCCGCTGCGGATTTCTCGGACTCCTTCATACCGAGGTCGTCGAGGAGCGTCTCGAGAGGGAATATAACCTCGACCTCGTAACGACTGCACCTTCCGTTATCTATAAAATAGAGTATAAAAACGGAGAAGTGAAATATATCGATAACCCGACGTACTACCCGAAGCCCGACGAGATCGAAGAAGCCTGCGAGCCGATAGTAAAAGGCACGATAATGACTCCCTCAGCCTACGTCGGAACGATAATGGAGCTGTGCCAAAACAGACGCGGTACGTTTATCGATATGAAATATATCGACGGCGATAGGGTAGAGCTTCACTACGAGCTCCCGCTCAACGAGATAATCTACGACTTCTTCGATGCGTTGAAATCAAAGAGTAAAGGCTATGCCTCGCTCGACTATGAGCTCATCGGCTATAAACCGTCGTCTCTCGTAAAGCTCGATATATTGCTCAATGGCGACGTCGTCGATGCTCTCTCGTTCATCGTACATAGCGATAACGCGTACGGCAGAGCGAGAAAGATCTGCGAAAAGCTGAAGGAGCATATCCCGCGCCAGCTCTTCGAGGTCCCGATCCAAGCCGCAATAGGCGGAAAGATCATCGCCCGCGAAACAGTAAAAGCAATGCGAAAAGACGTCCTTGCAAAATGCTACGGCGGCGATATAACGAGAAAGAAAAAGCTCCTCGAAAAGCAAAAGGAAGGCAAAAAACGTATGCGTATGTTAGGTACTGTCGAAGTACCCCAAGAAGCGTTTATGGCAGTCCTCAAATTAGACGAATAATAAAAATGCTTGTATGGTTTTCCATACAAGCATTTTGTTTTGTGTTTCTAATCGTTCTTGATAAGCTCAAGCTCCTCAGCCGTCGGAGACATATTCAAAGAAATGAACTTCAATTCATATCCACCGTTTCCAAATACGTCAACCTTGTGAACAGCTGAGACCTTGTATCCGCTGAGTGATGTGTCATCCTCGCGATAAATAAGATATCCGTAATCAGTCTCAACGTATTTTAAGCCGTCAACGTCAAACGGTATATATCCCGAGGTAGTCATCATGTACGTGTACTTGGAGCTGTATAATTTACCATCCTTTTCAACGAAATATGGTGACTCATTTGTCATAGATATCTCCGGATGATAAGCAGAGCAAAGGTCATTCACTCTTAAAAAGGCTTGATCTTGATCAAATAATGTGTATAACCTATCGTAAACGTCAACAACGTCAGTAAATTTTTGAGAGTTCACTAAATAATACTCACAATTAAAGAGGTAACCCTTAATAACACTCGGGATATCATAAGGCTCGTCGGTGAATCGGCTGCTTTCGTCCGCTAAAAGCGCAAATTCATTGAACGTCTCCACGAATCTGATGAGCCTTTCCTCGTCAGTGCCGTCCTCATTTGAAAAATCACCCTTCGTCCTTGATATGTGCGATATCTTCAGCTCACCGCCCTCGTCGATAATAGAGAAGCTGACAGTCGAGTCATACTCCCCAACCTTGCCACCGGTATATCTCGATGCACCCTTAACTGTAGCAATGTATCCGTTTTCACTCTTGACTACCACGGCACTACCCGTGTCAACGTACCTCTGCGGGAGCGCACAGGAGCTTTTGAATTCGTTTATCGTGTAAACGATACCGTCCCATTCAATGAACCGCGGAACATCTTGATCGAACTCAAACTCAACTAAATATTCCTTGATATCGCTAACAAAAACGTCATATAACGCCAGTAGCTTGTCAACCGAATCATAACGCTCGTCAGTGATCTTGATGCAATCATCCTTCAAATAATATGGATCATCTCCATCAAAACTTAACGGTGTTTTGATGATATTCACCTCATAAACGTCATCCTTGTCATACTCCAACGCCCCCTCGCACATATTTACGATAAGAACGTATTCGTTATACTTCTCCAAAAGCGCCTTTATCTCGGAAATAATAGCCTCGTCCGTAACCTCAACATTAGTCGATGCTTCTCCCGAAATCTCCCCACCCGAAGAAGTGTCATTCGGTACACAAGATGCTAATAACCCAAGTGTTAATGAAATTAACAGCAATAAAATTATAAGTTTTTTCATTTTTCTTTCTCCTTTTTAGTTCAATTATCTTTATTTGATTCCCAAAAGTGCCTTTTCCTCGTCGGTGAGGTCGTACTTTGTTTTTACACCGCTTATCTTAAAGGTGTATTCACCGTCACCGAACATATCTACCTTATCAATATAAATAATATCAAAAATAGACGATGTGTCCTTGTTATACGCAACATATCCGCTTCCTGTTTCCACAAAAGTCATGTCCTCATATATCGGTTTTTTTAGAGCGTATGGCGGTAGATCAGCGGGAAACTCATAGTTCACATAATAAGAGCAAACAAATAGACCTTCACTTGTGTTAATAAATACCGGATCATATCCATCAAAAGATGTGAAAAGCCCATCGGCAAATGTATCTGAATAAACCAATTCCGCCAAATCAGTTGTGAATACCAAGTGAGATAAATCGTAAATATCAGAAAGATTTTTTATTCGCTCGTGCTCGCTTTTATATACCGAGGCAGTTGATTTCGAATCCGTACCTAATGAAAACTCCGATAAGAATGATATTTTGTGAACATTTTCTTTATTGCATTGTTTGTGTGATGTAAAAAGCTCACCGTATTGCTCGAAAAGAAGCTTGAGCTTTTCCATATCATCGACGGCAGAATCAGTCTTAATAACGTGGTCGCGAATCGCTTCCATTCTTGAAATTCGCAACCCGTTTTCTTCCTCAACAAATAAGAATTTCACGTCTGAATCAGGCGCACATACCACACCGTCACGAAACTCAGATGAACCGCGCGCTGTCACGATATACCCAAGCTCACATTCAAACACCTTGATAGTGTCAATATTTATGTGCCTTTTGCTCAATATCGCAAAATCAGTAAATGACATCGTCGCATAAAACATATCACCTACATTCAAATATGGTGGGTAATTAGAAAATCCTGTATTCTTAATGCCATATTCAGCTTCAACATAGGAATAAGCAAATTCAGAGCGATAATAGATATCGGACAATTCCTTTGTATAAATACCGTCCAGTAAATTCTTTAAATCATTAAGATATCTATATTTTGAATCAGTGATCTTTCTTCCGTAAAAATGAGTGCGTGGTATTGGCGCCGTTCTGTCTTCATCGGGCAAAGTAAAATCATAGTCAAACCAATCTAAAATAGGGAAGTCCAATACTTCAAACGTGTTGTCGTATTCAATCGCCCCATCGCACATATTTACGATAAGAACGTATTCGTTATACTTCTCCAAAAGCGCCTTTATCTCGGCAATAACTGCCTCGTCCGTAACCTCAACATTAGTCGATGCTTCTCCCGAAATCTCTCCACCCGAAGAAGTGTCATTCGGTACACAAGATACAAACATCCCAAGCAGTAATGAAACTAATAGCAATAAAATTAAATATTTTTTCATTTTCGCTCCTCCGTTTCATAGTTTATTTATGAACAGTCTCAATATTTGTAATGCGATATTCAGGATCGGCGGATGAAAATACGTTTTCTATCGTGAATGTAAAATAAGATTCCTTATCCCGCCATATTCCATCGGTTTTTGCAACTATTTTTCCGTCAACATTTTCAACAGAGAGATTTTCGGTGTTTATCGTATACTGATGGTTTCTATAATTTCTATTAAACAATAATCCGTCATAAGAACCAAATTGAGGAAATTCTGTGCCCTGCTCGGTTATTGTACCCTTTGTATCATCATAATAAAAAATAACGCTTTTGATGAGATCATTTTGTGTCAGTTGGAAATCAAACAGATCAACTGTGCTTTTAATTTTTTCAGTTGTCGCTGCTCTTCCACCGTCAATCATGTTGAGGAGATATTCGTCGCCGAATGTGATGGCTTTATCTCTGAAGCTTACTTCTTCAAATATACAAATATATTGTATTTCTCCTACATCAGATTCAAGTTCACACAATCGCAAATAGTCAACATACCATTCGATAAGATTTTTAGCAATACCTTCTACTGTATCAGCGTTATAAACGTTCGACTCTTTTACTGTAATAACATCGGATATTCGAAGTTTTCCGTCGATATCGTCAAAAATCATTTTTACAACAGAATCGTTTTCTTGAACTTTTGAATCTCTGTATTCGGAGGCGCCTTTTGCAGTGACGTAGTATCTATCATTTTCTTCTGCAATTCTTATTGTGCTAATGTCAATATACCTAAGCCAGATTGAAATATCACTTTTCGGCGTGTAGCAATACATAAACCCATCGCATTCAATATATTTTTGACCATACACTTCATAAAAATAATATTTATCACTATCTCCTGTGTGCACTGAATAATTCGCACTAAAAAGGATATCAAAAAAGAAACTTGAAAGTTTTTTGTTAAATACTTTTGATAAAAAAGTTTTGAATTTTTGCGTGGAATTAAAACGTTCGTCTGTTACACGATAAAAAGGAACGTTGTTAAACCACAACACGGTATCACTAAGAGTACTGATGCTTTTATAGTTGTTACCAAGCTCATACTGAATTCCTTTAGAATACTCATATCCCCCGTCACACTCGTGAAAAACAAGCACGAATTGGTTGTAAAGGTCAAGCACATCCTTTATTTCGTTAACAATATCAACCGATGGTTCTGTCGCAACGACCCTGTTAGTAACACAAGGCGAAAAAGCACCAACAAATAATACCAACAATATTAATATAGATAAATACTTTTTCATTTTTCTTTCTCCTTAAAAAATAAAAAACCATACCTGTCCCTTGAAAACAAATCATCAAAAAGAAAGTACGGCTATAAGTCAAAAAATATTACTGCACCGTACTTACCGAGTGCTTGTTTTTCCTTTAAGAAGAGCACCCTTTACTCTTC
>JAFSCS010000033.1 GCA_017436675.1 Clostridia bacterium
AAAAGTCGCTGAGAGGCTCTAAAGAGAATTTTCTAAAGAGAGTTATCCTTGATCGCAGGAGGTATAACAAAGCCGCAGAAGATATAACAAAACCGCAAGGGAATATAGGCAACAGTGGAAAGAGATGATATATTATCTCCAACGAATTTATTATATCTCTGACGATTTAATATATTTCCGACAGTTTAAGAGAACTCTTGAAAGCTTCCTTAGAGCCTCCCAGAGCCTCTTAACTACTTTTTTCCCGATGGGTACAACTGCACAAAATAAAAAAATCCCGATAGGTAACGTGTACCCATCGGGAAAAAAGCAATTAAAAAGTTTTGAAAGATTCTTAAGAAAACTTTTTCAAAAGTTTTCTTAAGCCGTCGGAGACATACTAAACCCGTCGGGGTTAATAAGCGATAGCCCAATAGACCATATGTTGAGCATCTTTACCGCAGCAGACGCATTTTTCATCGGAGCAATCGGGATCGTCGAGCGGGATACAACGGCTTGTGACGCCTGTTTGTTCCTTTACGCCGTCCTCGCACGCCTCGTCACCGCACCACGGAGCGAGAATGAACCCGTCGCCGTGTTCAGCGCGGCAGCTGATGATCTCGTCGATAGAGCCGCAGTTGTAGGTTTTCTTGGTTCTGTTGTCGAGCGCGATCCGGAAGATACCGTCGTGTACCTTTTGGAGCATCTCGGCAACCTTAGCTTCGAGCTCGTCGAGCGGCACGATGACCTTTTCGCCCGAGTGGCGCATAGCGATAACGCATTGACCTGCTTCGATGTCCTTCGGACCGATCTCGATGCGGAGCGGTACGCCCTTCATCTCGTATTCGGAGAACTTCCAACCTGCGCTTTGATCGGTGTCGTCGAGCTTCACGCGAACAGTGTTTTTGAGTCTGTCACGAAGCTCGGCAGCCTTTTCGAGTACGCCGGGCTTGTGTTGAGCGATCGGGATGATGACCGCTTGGATGGGTGCGACCGCGGGCGGAAGCACGAGACCGTTGTCGTCGCCGTGCGTCATAATGATCGCACCGATGAGACGAGTCGTAACGCCCCAAGACGTTTGGAACGGATATTGCTTCTTGTTGTCTTTGCCTGTGAATTGGATGTCGAACGCGCGAGCGAATCCGTCGCCGAAATAGTGGGATGTTCCCGCTTGGAGCGCCTTGCCGTCGTGCATGAGTGCTTCAATGGCATAAGTTGCTTCAGCGCCTGCGAACTTGTCGCTCTCGGTCTTCTTTCCCTTTACAACGGGGATAGCGAGCGCGTTTTCGCAGAAATCGGCGTATACGTTCAGCATTTGCTCTGTTTCAGCGATAGCCTCCTCAGCAGTAGCGTGGATCGTGTGACCCTCTTGCCAAAGGAACTCACGAGTACGAAGGAACGGACGAGTCGTCTTTTCCCAGCGAACGACGCTCACCCATTGGTTGTAAAGCTTCGGAAGATCGCGGTATGAATGGATTATGTTAGCGTAGTGATCGCAGAACAAGGTCTCGGACGTCGGGCGAACGCAAAGGCGTTCCTCGAGCTTCTCGCTGCCGCCGTACGTTACCCAAGCAACCTCGGGCGCAAACCCCTCGACGTGATCCTTTTCCTTTTGCAAAAGTCCCTCGGGGATGAACATCGGCATACAAACGTTTTCGTGACCTGTTTCCTTGAATTTCGCATCAAGTATCTTTTGAATGTTTTCCCAAATAGCGTAGCCGTATGGACGGATGACCATGCATCCCTTAACACTCGTGTATTCGGCAAGCTCAGCCTTTTTTACGATATCGGTGTACCATTTGGCGAAATCGGCGTCTCTCGACGTGATCTCTTTGACCATTTTCTTGTCTTGCATAAAATCAGCCTTTCTATCAAAAATCAATATTATCTCATATTAATCATAATAAAATGATTTTACAATTTTTATCCGCTTTTGTCAAGTGTTTTTGAATATATCGTTAATATGAAGTGTTTTTCGGTGTATTTTCAAAAATACTTGATTTTTTTCTATAAATGTGCTATTATTAATCTGTATGTTTATCGATAATGGGAGAAGTGTATGTTCGGCTATATCCGTCCCGTCCCTTCGGAGCTGAAGGTGAAGGAGCATTCGCTCTATAAAGCTATATATTGCGGCCTTTGTAAGACGGGCGGAAAACGAGTTTCGCACTTCACGAGGTTTTTGCTCAACTACGATTTCGTACTGTTTTGTGCACTTCGTTCGCTCATTCTCGGCGAGGAGCTGAAGGTGGAAAACAGCAGGTGCCCCTATTCGCCGCTAACGAAAAAGCCGATGGTCGCCGAGAACGAAAGCCTGACCTATACCGCCGCCGTGTTCGCGGTGTTCACCTATTATAAATGCATCGACGATAAGACAGACAAAAGGGGGATCTCCCGATTCCCATACGTGCTTTTGACACCTGTCGCAAGGCGTATGCTGAAAAAAGCCGAGAAGCGTTACAGCGGTCTTTCCGAAAAGCTCGAAAAACCGTTTCAAAGACTTGCCGTTCTTGAAAAGCAGGGTGAGACGAGGATCGATGCCGTCGCCGATTGCTTCGGCGAGATGCTCGGGCTTTCCGCATCGTTCGGGCTTGACGGTGCTGACGAACGTATCGCGTATAACTGCGCGTACCATATCGGACGGTATATCTATATCGCCGATGCGATAGATGATCTCCAAAACGACGATAAAAATAAAAATTACAACCCGATATTGCGCGAGCACGGTGACGTGGAAAACGCAAAGATCAATATCGAAAAATATATAGAAACGCTGCGAGACAGTATGGAGGCATTCCTTTGCGGATTGAATCTTATCGAGACGCGGACCGAGGACTCAAAAATGCTCTGTTCGATCTTGTATAACTGTGCTACTCTCGGCGCGGAATCGGTCTGTGTGCGGCTAAATGAAAAGCACTCGGACGAACGAAAGGAAAAAAAGAATGACTGATCCCTATAAGGTATTGGGAGTGTCGGAATATGATTCCGACGAGGACATAAAAAAGGCATATCGCGAGCTTGCGAAAAAATATCACCCCGACGCGTATTTGAACAATCCGCTAAAGGACTTGGCGCAAGAGAAAATGAAGCAGATCAACGAGGCGTACGACGAGATCCGCCGTATCCGTCAAAGCGGTGCCGCGAGGACGTCAAATTCCTCGACGGGCACAAGCGGCTCGGGATATTCATATACCGTAAAGACGGACTTCGAGCGAGTGAGACTGCTCATCAACTCGGGAAGACGCACCGAGGCGGGCATCGTGCTCGACAACGTGCCCGAGGATAAGCGTAACGCGGAGTGGTACTTTCTCAAGGGGTGCGTGTATTATCAAGGCGGCTGGATGATGGAGGCGCGAAAATATTTCGAAAAGGCGGTCGAGCTTGAACCGCAAAATCTCGAGTTTCGTCAAGCGCTTGACAACCTTGCCGCAAGGGGAAATTATACCTCGGCGACTGCCGATTTCAATTGCAGTCTTTGCAGAATTTGTACGAGTATTATTTGCTGTCAATGTGTGATGGAATGCTGTGACGGATGCAAATAGCTTTTGAGGGAAAAGATGAACGACGATATAAAACAGTATAAAAAGGACTACCACAAAAACAGACGTGCTCCAAACAAAACGCCGATCGCGGCGCTTTTGGGAACGGTCGTGTTGATCGCGCTTCTTTTTTCGGTGGTGGTGCTGAGAAATAACGATCAAGAAGACGCTTCGGGTGTCAACTCCGACGCTTCATACATAGATGCCTCGTTCGCTCCGTCCGAGGATGATACGAGTATCTCCGACGAGTCGGAGGAGCTCGTCAGCGATACCGAGCAAAGCGACGGTACGTCGACCGAGCCGAGCAAAGACGAGAGCGAAATGACCGAAAGCAAAAACGACGAGTCGTTTTATTACGACGAATCCTACGTCATCCCCGATGAGAGCGAAGGGCTCGAGTTCGAGAATAAATATGATTTCTCGCTGTCTGCCGAATATTGCGTCGTATACGACCTCAAGAGCGGGGAAGTGCTTTTTTCGAAGAATGCATCCGGCAGAGCGTATCCCGCAAGTATAACGAAGCTGATGACGTCGATCGTTGCGCTAAAGTATTGCGATCCCGACGACGTTTTCACGGCAGGAGACGAGCTTTCGTTCGTCGTAAAGGGAAGCAGCCTCGCGTTTATATATAAAGGACATAAGCTGAAATTGAAAATGCTCATCGATGCGATGATGCTGCCGTCGGGCAACGATGCGGCATACGTCGTTGCGGCTAACGCAGGACGTATCATCGCCGGAGACAAAAGTCTCAGCGCCGCCGAAGCGGTCAGCGTGTTCGTCGATAAGATGAACGAGGAGGCGAAAAGGCTCGGATGTAAGGGAACGCACTTTGCAAACCCTGACGGATGGCACGATGAACGTCACTTTACGACGGCATACGACCTTGCCCTGATATCCGAGGAGGCGCTCAAATACGAGGTCATCAATAAGTCCGTAAAAAAGGAACAGGTCGATGCGGTGTATGAGAGCGGTCAGATGATGACTTGGATAAATTCGAATTATCTCATAAGATACCATTCGCTCTCGACCGAGGACAGAAAAAAGTGGTATAGCGAATATGCTACCGGCTTGAAAACGGGTACGACGAGCCAAGCAGGCTCGTGTATGGTCGCCTCGGCAAAGAAGGGCGATCGTGAGATCGTCGCCGTGCTGTTGAAATGCAAGGACGGTATGGGCAGATACGAGGACGCACTCGAAATAATCAACACAATATTCTGATATTGAAGGGAAGTAACGCAAAATGGTTAAAAGCATGACCGGCTACGGCAGATATAAAGAGCTCATCGGCGGAAAGGATATCACAGTTGAGATCCGCTCCGTCAACAGCAGATATCTTGATGCGAACGTGAAGGTGTCGCGCCTCTACGGACCGCTCGAGGAAAAGCTGAAGAGGATGATCAGCAAATACGTTTCGCGCGCGAAGGTGGACCTCTACGTCGGCATCGATAATATCGAGGGCGAGAAGATCGAGCTTTCGCTCAACCGTGAATACCTCGAGGGATTTTTGGGTGCGTTGAACACCGTCAAAAACGAATATAACGTGCACGGCGAGATCGATATCTCGACAGTCGCATCGAAAAACGAGGTGTTCATACAGCGTCGCCTTGAGGACGATATGAACGAGCTTTGGTGTGCGGTAGAAACGGTTGCTGCCAAGGCGTTCGAGCTTTACGACGGAATGAGAACGCGCGAGGGCGACTCACTCGTGAACGACCTGCTTTCGAGGATCGAAACGATCGACTCGATCAGATCGAGGATAGCTGAGCGTGTGCCGAAGGTGGTCTCGGAATATAACGAAAAATTGAGAAAACGCATCGAGGAGCTGCTTTGCGACGTCAAGGTCGATGAGCAAAGGCTTTTGACCGAGTGCGCGGTGTTCGCCGATAAAGCGGACGTGACCGAGGAGCTGACGCGTCTTTCGAGCCACGTCGATCAATTCAAAAAGATACTCTCCGAGGAGGATCAGGTCGGAAGAAAGCTCGATTTTCTCGTCCAAGAGATCAATCGCGAGGTGAATACCTGCGGAAGCAAGGCGAACGATAACGATATCGCGAAGCTCGTCATCGAAGCAAAATGCGAGATCGAGAAGATCCGTGAGCAGATACAAAACCTCGAATAGCAAAAAGTGGAACGTGATGGAGAATAATTATGAAGCTTGTTGACGTTGGATACGGAAATCTCGTGTCGTTGGAGCGTATCGTCAGCATCGCGGCAACGGAATCGATGCCGATAAGACGACTCATTCAGGACGCAAAGGACGCGGGAAGAGCGATCGACGTTTCGTGCGGCAAAAAAACGGCATCGGTCGTTATCACGGATAGCGAATACGTTATTTTGTCGGCAGATACGGTCGAAACGATAAAAGAAAGAATAGATAATCTATAAATAAACAACGAAAGGAAATAGGAAAATGTTATATCCTTCAATTCAAAAACTCACAAACGATAAAGTGAACAGATATATGCTCGTTATGGCAGCTGCAAAATGCGCACGTCATATCACACAAGAGATAGTTGACGAGCATAACAGACAAGCGCTTGAGAGAACGGACAAGGAGTCGAAAAACGACGTTGCACCGAGCGAGCTCAAGGAAAAGGCAGTATCTATGGCAGTAAAACGCTTGGATGAAGGTCAATACAAAATAATCGTTGATTAAGGATAACTGATGAAAAACTACGCTTTGGTTCGGATATTGGATATTTTGTATCCGTTGGATAGAGAATATGAATATATGATCCCACTCGATCTGCGCGAACCGATGAAGCTCGGGATACTCGTCGTTGTTCCGTTCGGAAGAAGTAACGTTCCGAAGATGGCGGTCGTGACGGGCTTTTCGGAAACGAGCGAGAGAAGTGTAGTTAAATCGGTGGAAAGGATCGCCGAGTATCCGATCGAGCTTAGCGAGGAGATGCTCTCTCTTTGCGAGTTCATCGCAGAAAGGTATTTTTGCTCTGTCGGAAGTGCCTTGAAGATGATGATCCCTCCGGGGCTCAATATGAGAGCGGGCGAGCGGTTCTTTACAGTCATAGACGGAGACCGAGTCTCAAACGTCAGCGCATACGCAGAGGAGATGCTCGGGTATATCCGTGCCAACGAGGGCTGCGGATTTGCAGAGCTCGAGGAGCATTTTGAGAACGCAGGGGAGCATATCCCGAAGCTTATCAAGGCAGGGCTGATCAGCAGGACGTATGAGCTGAAGGAGCGCGTCAATGAGAAAAAGGTGCGCTACGTAAGGCTCAATATCGATCCGACTGAGGCGCAGGATTATCTCGACGGCGTGAAAAAAGCACCGAGCGAGAAGAGTGTCCGTGTTATCGAATTGCTCGCGCAATACGGAAGCGTGAGCGAAAGTGAGCTTTTGGAGTATGCGGGCTGCACGAAAGGTGTCATCGCAACACTTGAAAAGCACGAGCTTGTCGAGGTGTTCCAAAAGGAAGTTTTCAGAACACCCTACGAGCAAAAGAAAAAGGAAATGAACGTCGTTCTCTCCGACGAGCAGACGGAGGCGTTTTCGAGGATAAAGTCGTTGATGGACTCAAACGAGCCGCGAGCCGCACTGTTATACGGAGTTACGGGAAGCGGAAAAACGAACGTCATCATCAGCGCCGTCAAGGAAACGATATCACGCGCAAAGAAGGCGATCGTACTCGTTCCCGAGATCGGACTCGCATCCCAAGCGGTCGAGCTGTTTATGTCGCATTTCGGCGAGCGGGCGGCGGTGATCCATTCGGCACTTTCCGTCGGAGAACGGATAGATGCATACAAAAGGATATCAAACGGTGATATCGACGTCGTTATCGGAACGAGAAGCGCGATATTTGCACCGCTTGAAAATATTGGCTTTATTGCTATCGACGAGGAGCAGGAGCATACCTATAAATCGGAGATGTCTCCGAAATACAGCGCGATCGAGGTTGCAAAGTTTCGCGCGATGAAGAATAATGCGACGCTCGTTCTGGCGTCGGCAACACCGTCGGTAGAAACGTATTATAAAGCAAAAAAGGGCATATACGAGCTCATAACCTTGACGAAGCGTTACGGAAACGCCGTGTTGCCCGAGGTCAGATTTGCCGATCTTCGCGAGGATGAAACGGTCAACCCGCGTCGGTTCATCGGCAAAGAGCTGAAAAAAGAAATTGAAAAGAACCTCGAAAACGGGGAACAGACGATCCTTTTTTTGAACAGACGCGGATATAATTTCGTCGTCAGCTGTCAAAAATGCGGCCACGTCTACTATTGCCCTAATTGCTCAGTCCCGCTGACTGTCCACGTCCACGGAGTGAGAAGGGGCGGTGCGCTCGTTTGTCATTATTGCGGCCATTCGGAATATATGCCGAAAAAATGTAAGGAATGCGGAAGCGAGTATATCTCGTCGAGCGGATACGGAACGCAAATGCTTGAGGAGGAGCTCAGTGAGCTTTTCCCCGAGGCAAGAAAGATCAGAATGGACGGCGACACGACCGTTGCAAAGGGCTCTCACGATGAGATGTATGAGCTTTTCAGAAGCGGAGGCGCCGACATACTCTATGGAACGCAGATGATCACGAAGGGACTCGATTTTCCGAACGTGACGCTCGTCGGAATAATTCTCGCCGATTCGTTTTTGTTCCAAAATGATTTCCGTGCACCCGAAAGGACGTTTTCGATGATAACTCAAGTCATCGGACGTGCGGGCAGGTCGGAGAAATCGGGAAGGGCGATCGTGCAGACGTATGCGCCGAACAGCGAGGCGTTGCGTTTGGCAGGAACTCAGGACTACGTTCTGTTTTACGAGGGCGACGTCGCGATCAGAAAGGCAGTGCTTTTCCCGCCGTTTTGCGATATCGCTTTGTTCGTTATCAGCGGTGACGACGAAAAGGAGACCGAGGTTTCAGCTCTCGCATTTTATGATGCGCTCGCAAAAAGACATATTTCCGAAAACGAGGATCTCCCGATGAAAATGTTCGGGCCGTTCAACGATACGTTGTATAAGCTGAACGGAAGATACAGAAAGCGCATCATCGTAAAATTCAAAAATTCAACTCGCTCGAGACGGATGTTCGCGTCGGTCTTGAAGGAGTTTTCAAAAAATAGAAGGGTGCTTGTCAGCATCGATATAAACCCGCCGATCATATAACGAGAAAGGGAATAAAATGGCAATATTGAATATACTCACCGAGGGTGATGAAACGCTCCGTAAAACGAGCAGAAAAGTTGAAATAATTAATTCGCGTATACACACGCTGCTTGATGATATGAGAGAAACACTCATCGAGTCGGGCGGAGTCGGACTTGCCGCACCGCAGGTCGGAGTGCTCAGAAGAGTAGTGCTCGTTGATAACGGCGAGGAGATACTTGAGCTGATCAATCCCGAGATACTTGAGACGAGCGGCATCCAAGAGGACAGAGAGGGCTGTCTCTCCTGCCCGAATAAATGGGGGATCGTGAAGCGTCCGATGAAGGTGAAGCTGCGTGCACTTGACAGATTCGGCAAATCGCAGATATATACCGCAACGGGACTTACCGCACGTTGCTTCTGCCACGAATGTGACCATCTCGACGGAACGCTCTTTCTCGATAAGGTCGAAAGAATGTTGACTCCCGAGGAGCTTGAGGACTGATGAGAGTAATTTATATGGGCACACCCGATTTCTCGGTGTTGCCGCTTAGAAGGATAGCAGAGCGTCACGAGGTCGTTTTGGCAGTGACTCAACCCGATAAACCGAAGGGCAGAGGATATAAAATGCTACCGACACCCGTGAAGGAATGCGCACAGTCGCTCGGTATCGAGGTGTATCAGCCCGAAAAGATCAACGACGAGGCTGTGATCGAATATTTGAGAAGCTTTGAGGCAGATATCATCGTCGTTGCCGCATACGGAAAGAAGCTTCCCGTTTCGATACTCGAGATGCCGAAATATAAGTGCATCAATATCCATGCCTCGCTTTTGCCGAGGTACAGAGGTGCCGCACCCATCAACCGCGCGATAATGAACGGTGACAAAACGGGCGGCGTCACGATAATGAATATGGCAGAGGGTATGGATACGGGTGACATCATTCTCCAACGGAGCTTTGACATCAGCACGATGACCGCGGGCGAATACCACGACCGTCTCAGTGAGGTCGGAAGTGACGCCGTGCTCGAAGCGATGGAGCTCATCGAAAGCGGAAGGGCTTGTCCCGTAAAGCAGAACGATGACGAGGCGACACACGCCGCAAAGATCACGAAGGAAGAATGCCTCGTGGAATTTGATATGAACGCCACAGCGGCGTATAATAAGATAAGAGGACTTTCTCCCGTGCCTTGCGCATATATAGTTTTGAACGGAAAACGTATAAAGATAGTCGAATGTGAGCTGTCTTGTGACGAGGGAGAGCCGGGAAAGGTGCTCTGTGCCGATAAAAACGGGATCAAGATCGCGTTTGTCGGCGGAAGTATAGTGTTGAAGCGTATTCGTCCCGAGGGCAGCGGTGAGATGACCGCTTGGGCATACGTGCTCGGCCACGAGGCTGAATTCAGATAAGTAGAGGACAAAAAATGAGAAATGCAAGAGCTCTTGCAATGTCGACTGTCAGCAGATGTACGCACGACGGAGCATTTTCAAATATTGAGCTGTCGAACAGCATCGATGCCGCACAGCTGAGCGAGGCGGACAAAAATCTTTATGCCTCACTTGTATATACGACGCTCGAGAATCTTTTGACGATAGATCATTTTATCGATAAGGTCAGCAACAGAAAAATGGCTGATACCGACGAGCAGATAAAAAATATCCTCCGCATCGGCACTTGCCAGATAATGTTTATGGATAAGATACCCGAGTCGGCGGCGTGCGATGAGAGCGTGAAGCTCGCCTATAAGAGCGCAAAGCCATACGTAAACGGCGTGCTTCGAAATATGTGTCGGATGAAGGACGAGCTGAGAAAAGGACTCGAAAAAGCAAGTCTTTCGGTCAGATTTTCCGTCAGCGAGGATATATGCTCACTCATAAAGGAGCAGTATCCAAGGGACTATATAAAAATACTCGAGGGATTTTCCTATCGACTTCCGCTTTGCCTTCGCGTCAATACACTCCGTACCAATTCGGAGACGGTCGCGGCACAGACGGAGGGAAGACTGCACGCGGAGATATCCGATTGCGTTACCGTCAACAAAAACGTTGCCGCGGTCGCAAAAGCATCGGGAGACGATTATTTCATCCAAGGCGTTCCGTCGCAGTTCGCGATAAAGCTGCTCGGCGCGAAAAAGGGAGAAACAGTTATCGATATGTGCTCCTGCCCGGGCGGAAAAAGCTTTTCGACGGCACTTGAGATGGAGAATGAAGGAAGAATTATTTCCGCGGATATCCACAAGAATAAGCTACATCTCGTCGAGGCAATGGCAGAAAAGCTCGGTATCACTATCATCGAAACGATGTGCGCCGACGGCAGAAATGAAAACGAGTCGCTTATCGGCGTTGCGGACAGAGTGATCTGCGACGTGCCGTGCTCCTCGCTCGGCGTAATAAATTCAAAACAAGAAATCAGATATAAAAATAAAGAAAGCTTCGAAAGACTTCCCGAAATACAGTATGAGATACTGAAAAACGGTGGAAAATATCTTAAGAAGGGCGGAAGCATGATCTATTCCACCTGCACGTTCAACAAAAAGGAGAACGGCGAGGTCGTCGGAAGATTCCTTCGTGAAAACGAGGGCTTCAAGCTCACCTATGAGCGTCAGTTTATGATGCATACCGACAAAACGGAAGGCTTTTACGTTGCAAAGCTCACAAGGATCTAGGGAAAAAAGTATGATCGAACTGAAAGGCTTGAGCGTCGAAGAACTCGAGCAGTTTGCAATCTCCATCGGTGAAAAAGCGTTTCGAGGACGCCAAATATTTTCGTTTCTCGCGGCGGGTAAGTCGATAGAGGAGATGACGAGCCTTTCGTTGCCGTTGAGAACGAAGCTGCGCGAGATAGCGGACGATACCGTCGCTGAGATCGAGCGAAAGCAGGTCAGCGCATCGGACGGAACGATAAAATACCTCTATCGCTTCGCCGACGGTGAGCTTGTCGAAAGCGTTTTGCTGAGGTATAAGCACGGAAACAGCATCTGTATCTCGACTCAAGCGGGATGCAGGATGGGATGCTCGTTTTGTGCATCTACGATAAACGGATTTCGACGCAATTTGACGGCGGCAGAGATACTCGAGCAGGTCATCAGAACTCAATACGATTCAGGTCAAAGGATCTCGAATATCGTGCTGATGGGTATCGGCGAGCCGCTTGACAATTTTGATAACGTTATAAAATTCCTTCATCTCGTCAACGACGAGAGGGGAATGAATATCGGAATGCGCCATATCTCGCTCTCCACCTGCGGACTCGTTGACAGAATATACGATCTTGCCGAGCTCGGATTGCAGGTAACTCTTTCGGTCTCGTTACACGCGACGAACCAAAAAACGAGAGAGGCGATAATGCCGATCGCGAAAAAATATGATTTTGAAACGCTTCTGAAGGCGTGTGCCGATTATGAATTGGCGACGAAGCGCAGAATATCGTTCGAGTATTCAATGATCGACGGCGTCAACGACAGCAGCGAGGCGGCTCACGAGCTGGGCAGTGCGCTGAAGGGTACGCTTGCACACGTGAATTTGATACCCTTGAACCACGTCGATGAAAAAAGCTACAGAAAAAGCAAACGACAAAATATCGAGAATTTCAAATCGATTCTCGAAAAATATAAATTGAGCGTGACGGTACGCCGTTCGCTCGGAAACGATATCGAAGCCTCGTGCGGACAGCTCAGGGCAAAAAGCATGAAGGAAAAGAAATGAGGAGGTAGACTTGATGGATTGTTTTGGAAAAACGGACATCGGAAGACGTCGTAAGAACAATCAGGACACGTTCCGCATCTTGAAAAGAGATGAATTGAAGATCGCCGTCGTGTGCGACGGAATGGGCGGAGCGGCAGGCGGAGGCGTCGCGAGTAATATCGCCGCTGACGTATTTATATCGAGTATGAAGGTGATGCTGGATACAGTCGAGCTTGCGGAGCTTGATGATAACCAACGAGTCGATCTGCTCGTTCGTGCGGGAAAGGACGCAAACATCGCCGTGTATAAGGACGCGAACGAATACGCCGACCTTGAGGGTATGGGCACAACGCTCGTGGCGTGCATGGTGTATGACGGAAAATTATACATAGTCAACGCAGGAGACAGCCGTCTGTATATCTCGAAGGGGAGAGGTAACGGTGCAAGGCTGTTCCAAATAACGAAGGACCATTCGCTCGTGCAAGAGCTGTTTGAACAGGGACGGATCACTGCCGCGGAGGCACAAAGCCATCCGTACAGAAATTATATCCTTCGTGCACTCGGGATCGAGAGCGAACTTTCGTTCGACTATTTCATCGTCGATGACGGATTTGATGCGGTGCTGCTCTGCAGCGACGGATTGACGAACTTCGTCGGCGAAACGGAGCTTTTGAAAACGCTCTCCTCGGCAATGAGCTCGGAGGAGAAGGTCGAGCTTCTTGTGAACAGAGCAAACGAGAACGGCGGCGGTGATAATATAACCGCAGTCGTGTTACAATAAATCAGCTTTCTGTGAAAGGAAAAAATAATGGATAATTCGAGATATGAAATATTCGTCGGCAAGGTGCTTGACGGCAGATATAAAATACTTGAGCTTGTCGGTGTTGGGGGAATGGCTTTCGTCTTGAAGGCGGAGGATATGGTGATGAACCGTATCGTTGCAATAAAGATACTCAACGAGGAATTTAACGGCGACGAACAGGCTGAGCAACGCTTCATCAACGAGTCGAAGGCAGTTGCGATGCTTTCTCACAAAAATATCGTAAATATCTATGACGTCGCGATCTATCCCGATATGAAATATATCGTAATGGAATACCTTGACGGCATCACTCTCAAGGAGTACCTCAATTACAAGGGAAGATTACAATGGAAAGAGGCGTGCTACTATATCTGCCAGATCCTTTTGGCACTCGAGCACGCACACAGCAAGGGCGTTATCCACCGCGATATCAAGCCCCAAAATATAATACTTCTCAAAAACGGCGAGATCAAGGTCACAGACTTCGGTATCGCAAAGCTTCCGACCGGCGCACCGCTTACGATGACCGACAAGGCGATCGGAACGGTCTACTATATCTCGCCCGAGCAAGCAGGCGGAAAAACGACCGATTTCTATTCCGACCTTTATTCTGTCGGCGTAATGCTTTATGAATGTGTAACGGGCAGCCTTCCGTTCGTTGCGACCAGCCCGATCACCGTTGCGATGATGCAGATCAACGATGCACCTCGCGATCCGTCGGAGATCGAGCCGGAGCTTCCGAAGGGACTCGTGCAGATCATTTTGAAGGCGATGGAAAAAGCCCCCGAGGATCGCTTCCGCTCGGCACACGGAATGCTTCGTGCGATGGAGCAGATCGTGGGAGATCCCGAAATGATCTTTGACTTCGCGGCAATAGTTGAGCCCGAGCCCGAGATCGAGGAGACTGCGACATCATCACTCACGATCGAAAAGCCGTCGGAGATCGTCTACGTTCCCGAAACCGTGATCGACGAGACCGAGGAGACGAAGCAGTCCTCCGAAACACCCACGCCGATCCCGATCAGACGCAGACCGCCGAGAAGACGCCGCAGAAGAAGAAAAGAAAAGGGCGGCGGACTTTTGTCCGTTATCGCAGGCGTAACGTTCGCATTCATCGTGGTCGCGCTCGTTTCAGGCGGAATACTCGCATACAAGGTTATTCAGCACATCGGAAATCAACCGAAGGACGATTACCTTGAGATAACCGTGCCCGAGCTTATCGGAGAGGTGTTCGACGAGGAGTTCGAGAAGGAGCTTCTTGAACAAAAGATCAGAGTGTTGAAGATCACCTATACCTATAACGCAGAGTTTGCGGACGGTGAGATCATCTCTCAATCGCCGCTTCCCGATGCGATCAGAAAGATCTCGCGCGAGGGTGAATACGTTGACGTAACACTCAGCGTAAGTCTCGGAAAGGGTAGCGTGGTGTTGCCCGATCTCAAATATTACGACAAGCGTGAAGCGGAAAGCTTTCTCAAAAAATATAATATCAACGTACAAAAGCTGTATACACAGCACGACACTATCCTCGACGGCTACGTTGTCAGCACCTCTCCCGAGGCGGGGCAGGTGGTCAACGCAGGTGATATAGTATACGTCTATATCAGCCAAGGTCAAGAGGTCGAAATGGTCAAGGTCCCGTTGCTTATGGGCTTGACGCTTGAAAAGGCGGAGATCGAGCTCGATAAGGTGAAGCTCTCGCTCGGTGAGGTCAAATATGAGGTCACAAACGAGCTTCTCGACGATGGAAAGATCATCTTCCAAGCCGTATCAGAGGGACAAAAGGTTGCCGCATATTCGACAGAGATCAACGTAACGGTAGCGAAATACGAGGAACCCGTGGTTTCCGAGCCCGAGATCTCCGATGAAAGCATCGCCGATGAAAGCGTTGGTGATGAAAGCCTCGGCGATGAGAGTGTTGGAGACGAGAGCGTTGGCGATGTCCCGTCCGTTGACGAGAGCACCGATACTCCTCCCGCAGAAGAAAGCACGGAGGCTCCTCCCGCAGAAGAAAGCACGGAGGCTCCTCCCGCAGAGGAAAGCACGGAGGCTCCTCCCGCAGAGGAAAGCACGGAGGCTCCTCCCGCAGAGGAAAGTACGGATACTCCTCCCGCAGAGGAAAGCACGGAGACTCCTCCTGCAGAAGAAAGCGAGGAAGTGCCTAATCCATGGGGATGAACGACGAGCTTCGCGGAAGGATATTAGTCGGTCAAAAGGGACTGTATACGGTTGAGACCGATCGTGGAAGCGTGATGTGTAAGGCAGGCAGTAAGCTTCGTAAGGATGGTATAAAATTGCTTTGCGGCGACAACGTTTTCTATCGTCTCAACGACGACGGAAGCGGTTTTATCGTCGGCATCGATGAGCGAAAAAACGATTTTATCCGTCCGCCCGTTGCGAATATGGACCTGATAGTTATCGTGGCGGCGGTGAAGAGCCCCGATCCCGATATAAAAAGCATCAATATGCTGACGGCAATAGCACATTCAAAGGGCACGGACGTGGTGATAGTGTTGAATAAGACCGACCTCTCCGACCCGACCGAGCTGAAGACTATCTTCGAGAAATGCGGATATACCGTAATTTGCACGAATGCAGTCAGCGGTGAGGGAGTGAGCGAGATACATAATTTGATAAAAGGGAAAACTTGCTTCTTTGCGGGTGTTTCGGGCGTCGGTAAATCGAGCCTGCTCCATTCGCTTTTCCCCGAAATATCGACCGAGATCGGTGATATTTCGAAAAAGATATTGCGCGGAAAGAATACGACGCGACACACACAGCTCTATAAGGTCGGCGAAAAAACGTATCTCGCCGATTCGCCGGGCTTTGGGATGCTCGACTTTCTGAATTTCGATCTGATGGACCCCGATTCGCTTTGCGATTCGTTTCCCGAGATGGTCGAATATATGACACGATGCAAATATAAAAAGTGCAGTCACACGAAGGAAGATGGCTGCGCGGTCATAAAAGCGGTCGAGGATGGCATCATCCCCCGTGAACGTCACGAGGCTTTTTGTGAGCTCCATCGATTGATGGCGCTAAAAAAAGAAAGACGCTATTCTTGACAAAATTTCTTTGCTGTATTATAATAATCAATATATTATCAGACTGCCGAGAGCTTCTCGGAAAACAGACTAATTTGGAGGATATTCAAATGAAAAGAATACTTGCCCTTTTGCTCGTGGGTATGATGCTCCTCGCACTCGTTGCGTGTGGCGGAAACGAAGACACGAGCAAGGCGGAATCAACACCAAACGACGTTTCGACGGAGACCTCGACAGAGGAATCTGAAACCGAAATAGTTTATGAAGCAAAGATCCCCGAAGGCTTTGAGTTCTTCAAGGAGGAATACGTTATTTTAACGACGGGAACTAACCTCGATAACGTAAAAACACCTGAGTTCGGATGGCATTCCGACGAGCTTGAGTCGAGCGTTCTCAACGACGCTATCGCTAACAGAAACCTCAAGGTCGAGCAGCTCACAGGCGTTAAGATCGTCGAGGATATGGTCGCTGACCCGAACAGAATGCAATCGGGTGAGATGGTTTCTCACATTCAAACTCAAATAGGCGGCGGTACCGCTGACTTTGACCTCGTAGCTCCTTCTATCTATGCAACCGCAGCAGTTGCAAAGCAAGGCTTCCTTTACGACCTCAACTCAGTTGATAATATGCAGCTTGAGAGCGAGTGGTGGGATACGTTCCTTGCTAACGAAGCGGCTATCGACGGAAAATTGTTCTTTATCACCGGCGATATCGGTTCGGGAAGCCGTGGCTCGTTGACAGCCGTATATTTCAACAAAGAAACAGTTCGCGAGCTTGACCTCGGTGATCCCTATGAGCTTGTAAGATCGAAAAAGTGGACACTCGACGTTGTTTTGGAATGGTCGAAGAAGATCTCCCAAGACCTCGATAACGACGGTGTCATCAACTATAAAGACAAATTCGGTATGGGCGGACAAAACGATAACGTTTGGGCGTTCTTCTATGGCTCGGGCGAGACTATCTCCTCGAAAAATGAAGCAGGCAGACCTGTTATCACTATCAAAAACGACCGCAGCACAGCAGTAGTAGATAAAATAGCAGAGATCGTTACAAATAAAGATTATTTCATCAATGCTAACGACTTCTTCGGTGCTGAGGGAACGGACTCTCCCGCAACACTTCTTTCAAAAGCATTCTCCGAGGGCAGAAGCTTGTTCTTCTGCGAGAACCTCAACAACGTTGAGGACCTCAGAAATATGGAATTTGATTTCGGTATCCTTCCGACTCCTCTCTATGACGAAGCACAAGAAAGATACTATTCGCTCCTTAACTGCTGGGTAAGTAATGCGTTCGGTATTCCCAGCAATCTCACACCCGAAGAAGCTGACCTCTCCGCAGTAATATTCAACGTACTCTCTGCTGAGGGTAAAAACACGGTAATGCCCGCATACGTTGAGACGACACTCAAGGGACAACGCTTCCGTGACGACGAAAGTAAAGAAATGCTCGATATCATCTTCGATAACATCGGTTGTGATATCGGACACATCTACGACTTCGGCTCTATGGGCGGTCAAGTGCTCCACCAGATCCCGAAGGGCGGAAACTTTGTTTCTCTCGTTGATTCCTATATGAACGCGGCAAATGCAGCGATCGACAACCTCATGGACGCTTTCGCTGCGATCGAATAATAAATAAAAAACGAAAAGGTAGAACAGTTTATGAAAAACAGACTTTCGCTTCTCGCACTTCTTCTCGTTTTGGTGATGGCTCTCACTATGCTCGTAGCCTGCGGCGGTGAGACAGAAACGTCAACACCGGAACAATCCACGACTTCAACAACGGATACGTCAACGACAGATACTTCAGTTGCCGATGGCGATACACTCGTTATTCCCGAGGATTTCAGCTGGGATAAAGAGGAATTCGTTATCTTATCGGGACAAACAA
The DNA here is from genome assembly GCA_017436675.1 of Clostridia bacterium. Classification (GTDB taxonomy): domain Bacteria; phylum Bacillota; class Clostridia; order Oscillospirales; family CAG-382; genus UMGS1307. The sequence goes on from JAFSCS010000033.1 coordinate 18,034, forward strand.
CATTCTCTCGCTATTATGGCGTATATAACGAGTTCGGTATGAGCTCTGATGAGCTTGAGCAAAGCGTTATCAATGACGCTGTTATCAACAGAAACCTCGCAGTTGAGCAGCTCCTCGATATAAAGATCGTTGAGAAAGCCGTTGATGACGACGATAGAATGACTACGGGAAATATGTATACGACCGTAGTTCAACAGATAGACAGCGGTGCGGCTGATTTCGATATGATAGCCCCCTCGCTCTATCAAGCTGCAGCATTGGCAGTTAATGATTATTTGTATAACCTCCACGAGATCAAGGACAACCAGCTCGATAAGGATTGGTGGGACAATTTCTTCGTTGATGAGGTTACGATGAACGACCGTCTTTACTTTGTGACCGGTGATATCGGTTTCTATAGTAAGGGTGCCATTACAGCAGTATATTTCAACAAAGAAACAGCCCAAAGCCTTGAGCTCGGCGACGTTTATGCTCTCGCAAGAGAAAAGAAATTTACATACGACGTAATGTATTCTTGGATGAAGCTCATCTTGGAAGACATCAACAGCGATAACGTATTCAACTATAAAGATAAATTCGGTATGGGCGGACAACACGACCTCACTTGGGCTCTCTTCTATGGCGCAGGTCAGTATATCGCTCAAAAGGATGAAGACCAGAACCCCTACCTCACCATCGGTACGGAAAGAGCGTTGACAGTTGCAGAGAAGCTCTCGCAGATCGTTATGGACGACAGCTTCGTAAACGCAAACGACTATTGGAACGACGCTCCCGACGGAAAGCCCACGAACCTTCTCGTTCAAGCGTTCGTTGAAGGCAGAAGCTTGATGTTTGCAGAAACACTCGGTCAGGTTGAATGGCTCAGAGATATGGACTTCGACTTCGGTATCCTTCCCATCCCGCTTTTCGATGAGAACCAAGAGAGATACTATTCGCTCCTCAACTGCTGGGGAAGTAACGCATTCGGTATCCCGACGAGCCTCTATGACGACGAAGCAGAGGGCGTAATGGTAATTATGAACGCCTTGGGTGCAAAGGGTAAAGAATTCGTAACACCCGCATACATCGAAACAACACTTAAAGGTCAAAGACTCCGCGATGACGATAGCGAAGAAATGCTCGACATTATCTTTGAAAATATCGGTTGTGATATCGGACATATGTATAACTTCGGTCGCCTCGGCTTTGACGCACTCCACAAGCTTGCAGAAGGTCAAAATATGGCAACCCTTATAGATTCCTTGAAATCTAAAGCACAGTCTGAGATAGATGACTTTATCACAAACTTTAACGACTGATCAATAAAATAATAAAATAATAAATATATTGGAGGACAGTATGAAAAGATCACTTTTTCAGTTAATGGCATCGTTGCTCGTATTAGCTATGATGCTCTGCGCCCTTGGAAGCTGTACTGACGAAACTACCTCACAAAGTGAGAGTAGCACCGACGTGTCCGTCGAGGAATCCGTTGAAGATACCTCGGGCGGAGAGATCGTCTATAAAGCAGACCTTCCGAGCACACTTGATTTTAACGGGGAGGATTTTATAATACTGTCCTCCTATGGTTCTGATCCGTCATCAGTGGATTATCCCTTCTTTGGCGGCAACGGTGAGTTTGAAAGCAGCGTTGTTAACGACGCGGTAATGAACAGAAACCTCGCCGTTGAAGAGCTTTTGAAGGTGAGGATCGTTGAAAATATGGTGCAAGACTCCAACCGTTACGGCGGCGGATCGCTTCACACAAAGGTTTCAACAGCAGTAAACACCGACGCAGTTGATTTTGATATGGTCTCGGCAAGTCTTTATAACTGCGCAAAGATGACGGCGGCAGGTCTTCTCCAAGACCTCGTGACCGTTGAATATCTCCACGAATTAAGCGAGCCGTGGTGGAGCGAGGCGTTCAACAGTGAGATCGAAATGGACGGCAGCATCTATTACACCTCCGGCGACATCAGCTTTGCAAATATCGCGGGAACGTTCTGCCTCGCGTTCAACAAAACCGTTCAAAAGGATTATGATATTCCCGACCTTTATCAACTCGTAAAAGACAAAAAATGGACCTTCGACGAGTATTTCACACAAGGTAAAAAAATTAACGAAGACCTCGATGATAACGGAAGATGGAATTATAACGATAAGATCGGTATCGTTGGTCAAACGAGTATGATGTGGGCGATGATGTACTCGGGCGGCGAACGTATCGCACGTCCCGGCGACGACGGATACCCCGTTATCACGGTATATTCGGAGCGTAACGTAAGTCTCATCAAGGATGCGATCAACGTGCTCGGAAACAAAGAGACCTTCCTCAGCGCAAACGATTACTTTAATGAATCCAACTCTCCGATGGACTTCATCTATCAAAACTTCTTCAATAACTATTCGCTCTTCATCGGCATTGCGATCACTAATGTTGCAACGGTGCTCAAGGATATGCCCGGCGACTTCGGCGTGCTTCCTTATCCGATGTATGACGAAACACAAGACGACTACTATTCTCTCATCAGCCCGTGGACGGGTAACGCAGTTTGTGTTCCCGCACTTCTCGCCGACGATAAGCTCGAAAAGATCGGCGCAGTAATGGAAGCAATGGGCGCAGAAGGCAAAAACCATATTACAAATGCTTATTTTGAAACAACACTCAAAGAGCAAAAAACTCGTGATGAGGATAGTATGGCGATGCTCGACCTCATCAACAGGACCTCGGGCTGCGATATCGGTCAAGCATATCAATGGGGCGGACTTCCCGTTGAATTTCAAAATATGGTTCGCAACAACAATAGCAATTTCACGCAAATATACGACAGCTTGAAATCGAAGGTTGAAGCAGAGCTCCAAGCAACGATCGAGAACTTGAAGCAGATAAAATAGGCTTATGAACGGAGGAATGATCGTGAAACGTATAATTTCGTTAGCTTTAACACTTGTTTTGGTGCTCGGGATCTTTTCCGCTTGCTCTCCGAGGGTGGAAGAAAGCATAGCACCGGAAAGCAAGGACGAGGTCTCCGTTGAAACGAGCGAGGAGATCGTTGACACTCGCTATAAGGCGAACGTACCCGACGTTGACTATGAAGGTGAGGATATCGTTATCCTTGCATCCTACGGCACGGCAGGTGCAGTCAACCCCGAATACGGCGGTGACGGAACGACGGAGCTCGTTGCTGACGTAATAAACGTCGCTATCGACACGCGCAATTCCATTGTTGAGGAGGCTCTCGGCGTGGATATCGTCGAAATGTCGATAATTGACACCGACAGAATGGGCGGCGGCTCGACGTTTGCAAAGGTGCAAGGCGCAGTGAATTCCTCGATATACGATTTCGATATGTGCTCGACGAGTCTTTTCAACCTTGCGGCACTCGGAAAATCACTCTATCTCGAGGACTTGATGGGGCTCGAATATCTCCACGAGCTCGAGGAACCGTGGTGGCATAAATATTTCACCAACGAAGTAAAAATAATGGGTAGCGTATATTTTGCATCAGGAGATATCAGCTACTATAATACGAACGCGACGGCGGCGATCCTTTTCAACAAGGAGCTGTTCTCGCAATATGATATTGAGGATCCGTATCAGGTCGTAAGAGACAAAAAGTGGACGCTCGATAAGCTCGCAACGTGGCAAAAAACCGTTTCCATCGACGAGGATAACAACGGAACGATAAACCACCTCGACAAAGCGACCATCTCGTCCTCGTACGATATGATCTGGGCACAATTCTTCTCCTGTGGCGGAAGAATAGTGTCGAAGGACGAGAACAACAACCCGATACTCAGCATCTACAGCGAACGTAACGACAGCGTTATCGAAAAGATTCAGGATATAATGCACAACGACAATTATATCGTTTATGCCGATGAGCTCGGTGCATATGCAACGACGTCGGTCGGCGCGCTCGTTTACGATATGTTTATGAGCGGAAGAAGTATGATGCATATCGGCTCGGTCGCAACTATCGATAAGATCAAGGACACACCGTACGATTTCGGAATACTTCCATACCCAATGTTCGATGAAACTCAGGAGGACTATTACAGCTTCTTGAATCCGTGGGTAGGTAACGCTATCTCGATCCCGTGGGGAATGGATGATGAGACCTTGGAAATGATCAGCATAGTTATGGAATCGATGGGTGCAGAGGGCAAAAACGAGCTGACACCGCAATTCTATGAGGTCGCGCTCAAGCGTCAGAACGCGCGTGACGACGAAAGCCAGGAAATGCTCGATATCATCTCCGCAACGGTGGGATGCGATTTCGGTCAGCTTTCGAACCTCGCAGGTTATCCGAGTATGCTCCACCAATTGATAAATTCCGAAAAGGGATCGTTCTTCAGCAAATATGAAGCGTTAAAAAATAAGGCAGAAGGTGAGCTTAAAGCGATCATCGACGCCTATTCAAAATAAAACCCCATCCCATACGAATGGAGAAAGAAATGAAAAGATATTTAGCAATGTTTTTGGCTCTTTTGATGCTCGTTTTTTGCTTTGCGGCTTGTGATAACGAGAAACAAGAGTCGAAACCCGAGCAAACGACCTCCACCGACGCATCCGCAGATACGTCAGGCGAGGAAGAAATGCGTTATACCGCTAACGTGCCGGATGTGAAATATGACGGTGAAGAGTTCGTTATCCTGACTTCATATGTCAGCGAAAGCGTTAAGCGTCCCGAGTTTGGCGGTACGGGTGACGAGGAGATCGTCGAGGACGTTGTTAACACCGCTATAAAAACGAGAAACGAGATCGTTGAAGAAAAGCTGGATATCGATATTCTTGAGTTGAAGATCGTCGATACCAACAGAGCGGGAGCGGGTGCGACCTATGCAAAAATATCGACCGCACTCTCGGGCGGCGCACTTGATTTCCATATGGCGTCACCCAGCTTGTTCAATTCCGCAACGCTTGCACAAGGCGGATACCTCGAGGATTTGATGCAGCTTGAATATCTCCACGAGCTCAGCGAAAGCTGGTGGCATAAGTATTTCACAGACGGAGTATCACTTTTCGGAAGAGTTTACTATGCCTCGGGTGATATCAGCTTTTATAACCTTAACACTACGACAGCAATGCTTTTTAATAAAGAATTGTTTGATGAATACCAGATCGAAGCACCCTATCAGCTTGTAAAGGACAAAAAATGGACGCTCGACAAACTTCGCGAGATCCAAACGATCGGATTTTCAAGCGACCTTGACGCAAACGGCGTTATCGACTATAATGACAGAGTAGCCATTACAGCATCCAACGATATGATGTGGGCTCAATTCTTCTCTTGCGGCGGACGTATCATTTCCAAAGACGGAGAAGGCGAGCCTTACCTCAGCATTTGGAGCGAGTCAAATGATAACTACATCACAAAGATCGTTGAGCTAATGCAGGATAAGCAGAATATTATTCTTGCGGATGATTATTTCAGCGTTTCTCAATCTCCCAGCACTCTCGTCGGCGACGTGTTCAGAAGCGGACGCTCGCTCATACACGTCGGTTCTATCGCAATGATCGATACGACCTCGGAAATGTCTCAAGAGTTCGGTGTGCTTCCGTATCCGCTCTATGACGAAAACCAAGAGGATTACTATAGCTTCCTCAGTCCGTGGGTCGGTGTTGCCGTATGTATCCCGTTTGGATATGATGACGAAACACTTGAGTATATTTCGATCGTAATGGAAACGATGGGTGCAGAGGGCAAGAACGAGATTATTCCTCAGTTCTATGAGGTAGTGCTCAAGCGTCAAAAGACGAGAGATGACGAAAGTCAGGAAATGCTTGATATCATCTCCTCGACAGCCGGCTGTGATTTCGGTCAGATCGCTAACGTTGCGGAGTATCCCGCAATGCTCCATCAGCTGATAAAAGCAGAAGCGGGCACGTTCTTCAGCAAATATGAAGCACTGAAATCGAGAGCCGAAAACGAGATCCAAAACATCATCAATGCATATTCGAAATAATAAAATATATCTGAATGGAGAAAGAAATGAAAAGATATTTAGCAATGCTTTTGGCTCTTTTGATGCTTGTCTTTTGCTTTGCGGCATGTGACAATACTCCGACCGAGTCAAAGCCCGAACAAACGACCTCGAACGATGACGTCTCCTCGGAAACGTCAACCGAGGAAAAGACCCGCTATGAAGCGAAGGTTCCCAACGTAAAATATGACGGTGAGCAATTCGTTATCCTGACCTCCTACGCAAACGAGGACGTGAAGCGTCCCGAGTTCGGCGGAGCAGGTGACGAGGATATCGTTGAAGACGTTGTTAACACGGCTATCGCAACGAGAAACGACATCGTTGAAGACAAGCTCGACATCGATATCGTTGAAAACAAGGTCATCGACTCTAACAGATGGGGCGCAGGTGCGACCTATACGAAGATCTCGACCGCACTCTCCGGAGGCGTGCTTGATTTTCATATGGCTTCTCCGAGCCTCTTCAACTCCGCAACGCTCGCACAAAACGGATATCTCGAGGATATGATGCAGCTTGAGTACCTCCACGAGCTCAGCGAGAGCTGGTGGCACAAGCACTTCGTTAACGAGGTGTCGCTATTTGGAAAGGTATTCTATGCCTCGGGAGATATCAGCTTCTATAACTTTAACGCGACAGCAGCTATCCTTTTCAATAAGGAGTTGTTCGCTGAATATGAGATCGAGGATCCCTATCAGCTCGTAAAGGATAAGGCGTGGACACTCGACAAGATGCGCGAGATCCAAACGATCGAGTTCTCGAGCGACCTCGATGCAAACAACGTTATCGACTATAACGACAGAGTATCCATCACATCGTCCAACGATATGATGTGGGCACAATTCTTCGCTTGCGGCGGACGTATAGTTTCCAAGGATGACGAGGGCGAGCCTTACCTCAGCATTTGGAGCGAGACCAATAACAATTACGTAACGAAGATCGTTGAGATGATGCAAGACAAAGAAAACATCATCCTCGCCGACGACTACTTCGGCGTCGTTACGTGGCCGGGTGAGCTCGTTCAAGAAACGTTCACAAGCGGACGCGCTCTTATGCACGTTGGCTCTATCGCGACTGTTGACGCAACGAGCGATATGGCGTATGAGTTCGGTATACTTCCTTACCCGCTTTATGACGAGAACCAAGAGGATTACTACAGCTTCCTCAACCCGTGGGTAGGCGGCTCGGTATGTATCCCGTTCGGTCACGACGATGAAACGCTCGAGTATATCTCTATCGTAATGGAAACACTTGGAGCAGAGGGTAAAAACGAGATCACACCTCAATTCTATGAGGTAGCATTGAAGCGTCAAAAGACGAGAGACGACGCCAGCCAAGAAATGCTCGATATCATCTCCTCAACGGTAGGATGTGACTTCGGTCAAAACGCTAACCTCGCTACTTATCCCAATATGCTTCACCAACTCATCAAGGCTAACCCCGGTTCGTTCAATACGATGTACCAAAGCTTGAAGAGTAAAGCAGAGAGCGAGCTCCAATCCATCATCAACGCATATAACAGCTAATAAAAGCATAAACGAAAAAGCCTCACTTTTGTGAGGTTTTTTCTTTACAACAACGAGAATATTTGATATAATGTTAAAAATAACACAAAGGAACGCCAATGAAACAACCGAAAACAACGCTATTGAAGCTTGATATACCGAAAAACAAAAGAATACTCGTAACGAGCGACGTCCACGGGAACTTGAAGTTTCTCGAAAGAGTGCTTGAAAAAGCGGGATTTTGCGACGATGATATTTTGATCATAGTCGGCGACATCGTCGAAAAGGGAACGGATAGTCTGAAAACGCTTCGCTACGTTAAAAGCCTTTGCGAAAAGGGGAATACTATCGCGCTTGTCGGCAACGTAGATGCTTGGCGAATGTATATCATCGATAAGCTTTGCGAGGATAACGCAGGTGAGCTTTTTGATTACGTCGTTGATTATCGCGAATGGAAGGGAACGAGCTTCTATGAGGAGCTTGCGGCTGAATGCGGATATGAGTTGAATTCAAAAAGCGACGTTTTGATGGCGAAAAAGGATATCATATCGCATTTTAAAAGCGAATTCGATTTTTTGGCATCACTCCCGACAGCGATCGAAACGAAAGACTATATCTTCGTACACGGCGGACTTGTCGAGCGTGATTTTGATGATAACTATGATGCATCGTTCTATTCGATGACGAAAAACGATGCGTTTTTGGAGAGAACACCGCATAAATTCGAAAAATACGTCGTCGTCGGTCATTGGCCCGTCTCATTGTATAACGACAAAATACAACAATTTTCGCCGATAATCGATAGAGAAAAGAAGATAATCTCGATCGACGGCGGCTGCGGAATAAAAAAAGAAGGGCAGCTAAACCTCCTCGTTCTTCCGAGCATCGATTGTGAGGTCGACGAGATAGAGAACGTGTATTTCGACGATCTTCCCGAGCTTGTCGCACTCGGTGGTCAGAAGGGTAGCGGAGAGGGAATACATATCCGATGGCTCGACCGCAAGGTGACTGTGATCGAGCAGGGCGAGGAATATAGTGTTGTCGAGCATAATAGTACGAAAAAAAGGCTTCGCGTCCCAACGACATATATCTATGACGGTGATAATCTGAAGGATTATAGTGATAGATCGTTGTCGGTCGAAAGCGGCGACGAGCTGACACTCGTGTATGAGGCGAGCGACGGCATCATCGCGAAGAAAAACGGTGAGGTCGGCTGGTATTACGGCGACTACGCCAAAAGCGGAAAGATAAAAACAAAACGCCTAACGGTCGGAGCGATCGCCGACGAGGATAGGGCGGATACCATACGGATATTGAGAGATAATGAGGTAAAAAAGACGTATATGCTCCCCGATCTTGAAAGCGACGAGTCGGCAGAAAGGCTGTTTTTGCGCTTGAAGGAGCTGAGCGGGAACGATGACAGATACGTTTTCGGCGTGAAGCTCGATGGGAAGCTGATCGGCTTCATCAATGATACCGAAATAACGGACGATTACGTTGAAATGGGCTATTGCTTCCACCCGCAGTACCACGGGAACGGATATTGCACCGAGTCGTTCCGCGCGGTGATACAGTATCTCTTCAAAAAAGGCGTCAAAGAGGTGCGCTGCGGCGCGTTCGAAACGAACGAAGCGAGCATCCGCGTGATGCAGAAATGCGATATGGAGCCGATCGACCATACCGACGAGATAGAATACCGAGGAAAAACGCATAGGTGCGTGTATTATTCAATAAAGGAGAAAACGAAATGAGAAAAGGTGTATTACTATATACGTCCTATAACGGATATAATCATACGAAATACCATACGCCCACCGACGAGGAGCTGAAAAGGATACTCGAGGTCACAAACGAGGTGCTTTTGATCCCGATAGTGACGTTTAACCGCTTTACGTTGAGAAACGGGGAAGAGGTCGAGGTGCTCAGCCACGAGATCATCGACAATATGACGCCCGATCTCGTTGAGGATACGAATCGGTTCGAAACGATCAAGGGCGAATACCACGCGACAGCAGACCATCGACTCCCCGCGAACTATCACGTCCGTGACTACGTTAACGATGCAGCCGAAACGGCAACTCGGCTCGCCGCAATGAAAAACGACGTCGAGCTTTGGTTTTCCGTACCGTCGGCAGAAAATTTCCATGCACTAACGTATCTTTTCGCTGAGCCGTGGGCAGATACGATCGACCTGATCAAAAACACGTTGCCCTCGGAGATATGGGATAATAACGTGAAGGGAATATATTACGCAGGCGAGGATATCGTGCCCTACGGATATACGAAATTCGACCTTGCGAAAGAGGATTTCGATAACCCGATCGTTTATTCGATGAGAAAGGTGTCCGAACGTGCGCACAGCTACGGCAAGAAGATGCTCTGGATCCCCTATTACCACGAGGCATCGGGCTCGTCGAAGAATCTCGGCCACGTGCTCAACCTCACGGATATATTTGACGTCGCGATAATCCAGCCGTCGTTCTTCTTCAACAAAGCAAGAGTTGACGAGATCCCGATCGTCGCGGCATCGGTGAAGGCGCAGGCGGTGCTTGATATAAACGGAAATATCATCGGCGGCAAGAAGATCTCGAAGACCGAGATCGGCTTCGAGATGGAGATCGACCACCAATTCTATAACGACGAGGCGTATGCCAAACGCTATTACGCGTATGAAAAGAGATTCGGCGAGTTCGTCGGAAAGCACCCCACCGCGTATTATGCGGGTACACCCGAAACACTCGTCAAAAGCGCAGATATCATCGCTAAATTCTTTAAAAATTGATTGATGAGAACCCCTTTTAATGAGAACCCCTTTTTTTCGAAAAAGGGGTTCTCAAACTCTCCCCAAAAAACTCAAATTGTGCGGTTGCCTTGACAGTATCGAAACGGTTTCATCACCAACAACCAAAAGTTTTGGTCGAGCTTTTCCAAAAGCTCGCGGGTGGAGGGCAGAGCCCCCAAATGTGACATCCTCGATACGCCTCGGCTTTGCAACCATATTCAACCAAGGCGTCGCCTTATGGCGACCAAAATTCACGAATTAAAAAAAGACGGCAAAAGCCGTCTTTTTTGTATCTTATCAACCCAATTCGATCCAATAGCGTTGTTCAATATTGCCGTCTTCGTCAGTGAATTCGTTTTCCAATATCCCGCCGTTTTTCGTGATAGTCTTAGCGGATGCTACGTTTGATTTATCGCAAACCATCAGCACCCTATCAATGCCCAATTTCTTGCATTCGATCAACGCCAAGCGTATCATTTCGGTAGCATATCCTTTTCCTCTTTCGGAAGGTCTAATGCCATCACCTATGTGTCCGCCGTATTTAAGCAGATGCTCGTTTAGATGATGCCTGATGTTTACAGCACCCAATAAAATATTTCTTTCTTTATCCAATAAAAAGAATACCGAATCGGGCACCTTGCCGTCTTTTGGCTCGTTTATTTCCAAATTATCCATATAATGATCGAAATCGTGATAATCGTTTTTAAAGATAGCCCACGGCGAGTGGTTTGTGTGATTCAGCTCTTGGTCGGCTTTCCATTCATCAATCATTTCTGCTAATTGATGATAATATTCTTTTGTCAATTTAATTAGTTCAACGTTCATTTTTTTCCTGTTTTTAATCGTTTCGTTTGAAAAGTTACCTGTAAATACAGACCTTTTGCAGCATCTCAAAAAACCGCGCTTGGTCGTTGTATTCACTGCATTGTGTCGAGAGCACCGCGTTCGAGTCGGGCAACACTATCGAAAGCTGACCGAAAGCACCGTCGGCACGGAACGCACCCTCGCGCCCTTCGATCGTCCAAAATTGATAACCATAACCACCGCTCCAAGCTGTGTTCACATCGGTTGAGATCTTTTTCGTGCCCGCTTCCTTCACCCATTCGGATGAAACGATCCGCTCGCCGCCGTATTCGCCGCCGTTGAGATAGAGGACACCGAGCTTCATCATATCGAGTATATCGAGATAAAGTCCGCTGCCGCCGAACACAGTTCCGTGCGGACACATCTCCCAAGTCGGATATCCGAGCCCAAGCTTCGAGAATAGGTTTTCACAAGCGTAAATGTAGAGCGGTTGCCCGAGCGCACGCTCCGCCATACAGCCTGCAAGGTGTGTGTCGGCGTTGGAGTAGATGAATTTCTCGCCGGGCGCAAATTTCGTCTCCTTTGAAAGCATATAACGAATATAGTCGGGGAACCCCTCGCCGCGCCGACGGTTGCCGCTCATCAAAAACGCACCCCCAAACCCCGAGCTCATCGTCAAAAGGTGACCAAGCTCGATCTCTTTTACTCGCTCATCAACGATACATTCGGCATATTCGGGGAAAAAGTCCGCCAATTTGTCATCAAGCTTCAATTTTCCCTCGTCGATAGCCATACCGCAAAGTGTCGAGATGAAGCTTTTCGTGTGCGAATAAATAAGCCGCGGCACAGTTTTCACGAATCTGTGATCGATCACGACCTCGCCGTCTTGGTAAAGCGCGGTCGCCTCACATCCGGGATTGTCTTTTTCAAATATATCAATAAGCTCTAAAACACGTTTTTTCATATGCCGTTCCTCTCGATCCTATTAAGGCTTAACTCCGCCATATACGTTATGCGAAACATCGGCGATATACTCTGCCGTTACTTGAGCATATCCCGTTTTGTCGAAATCGTAAAATGAGAGTTTTGTAACGCAAGTAGTATACATAGTTATTTTAAACCAGCCAAAAGTCGCGGGAAGTCCGAGGAGATGCGAGATCCAAGCCGCTCCGAAGCCACCGTGACAGAAGCAAGCGATACGCTTGTTGCTCGGCTCGGCTATTCGATAGATACCACCCTCGCGAACGTATCCGTGACGCGCAAGAAACTCGTCGGATGAGTCGATCATCTTTTGAATGAACTCGCCGCGCTCTCCTTGGTAGTAATCCTTATACTCGGTAACACCCTTTTTGAACGAAAAGTTGTATTCAACGTCATTTTTGAAATCGGGGGAACGCATATAATCGATATGCTCAGCCATCCACGGCTCAATTGAGCTTTGGATACCCGTTTTTCTGCAGGTCGGCTCGGCAGTTGCGATAGCACGTCCCATCGGTGACGTGTAGATAAGGTCGAGTTTTTCTTTTGCCATACGCTCACCGAGCGCCTCGGCTTGACGCCAACCGTATTCTGTTAATGTGTCATTAGCGTAATCGGGATCACCGTGTCTGATTATGTATAGTATCATTGTTATTCTCCTATAATATCTATTATTCTTGCGTATCCGTTGAGACACGGACCGCTCGTATATTGTATAACACCGTTTTCGAAGGTATCCTTGTGGGCAAAATGAAGGTGTCCGGCAAGACAAGCCTTTAGCGACGTTTGTTCTTTTGTTAATAGCTCGTGGTATTCGTCAACGCCCTGTCTTTCGCCGATGTAGCCTAAAATGTAATACTTGTGGCTGTCCTTCAAGATCCGCACCGCATCGTTGTGCAGTTCGGGAGCTGAAAGCGGTATGTGATGCACGAGTATAACGGGACGCTCTCCGCTGAGTATCTTACGAAGCTCGGATAACGCTTCGGGCGAAACGCTATGAGAAGCATCGTTGAAGGAAACAAACAATAGTTCCCCCAACTCTTTCGTGTGTATCATCGTTGAGCCACACATCAGTTCGGCAAAATCACTGTCGTATTGAGCACTTCTTTCGTGGTTTCCGAGCGTAAATATAAAGTTTTCAGACTCAAGAAGCTTTTTCTTCAAGCCGACAAGGTTGCCTTTAGATGGGAAATCAACGATATCGCCTGCAAAAACGAACATATCACAGTTATTTTCTTTTCCGACAAGAAGCATTTTGTCGTAGTTTTCTATTTGCGAGAAGGTGTTGCCGACGCTTGTCCAGATATCAGTCATCTTTCTCGCTTTTTCGCGAGTCGCTTCGTCATCAAGCTCGCTGTCAAAGCACATATGAGAATCGGAGATCTGCATTATTCGATAGTTATGCTTCAAGCCTTTAATGGTCAACGTTTCTCTTTCAATGTTATATTTTTCAAGGTTATTCATTATCTCGCCCCCTTAAATTTATTATATAAATAATTCATCAATTGTCAATGCTTTTTAAACAAACGAAAAATGAATTAATCACGATATATTTGGGCAAAATAGAAGCGTGAATAAAAATTCGGAGGAACAAAAATGGAAAACAACAAAAAACGCCGTGATCCGCGGCGAATATACAGCGCAGTAATGTATTGCGCACTCGCATTTTGTATGGTGACGGTCGTTGGAACGAGCTTGTATACTTTGTTCTACGACTACGGTGAATATGAGGTAAGCATCCCCGAGATAAGTATGCCTCGCCTTGAGCTTGATACCTCAACAGACCTGCCCGTAATACAAAACCCGCCGAACGTGACCGACGACGAAAGCGAGCCGCCCGAAACAGGCGACGAGCCCGTGATAAACGAGACCGTGTACGTAGACCCCGTGGGTGGCGAGATATTGAAGCCGTTTAGTATGGATGCGCTCATCCGTTCCGAAACGATGGGTGACTACCGCACACATTCGGGAATCGATATAAAAGCCGAGATATCCGCTCCCGTACTCGCATATACCGACGGTGTCGTGACGTCGATAACGAAGGATGCCTTTATGGGCACGACCATCGAGCTTGAGCACGAGTATGGATTGAAAAGCTATTATATGAATCTCTCGAGCGAGATACCCGAGCATATCATCGTCGGCGCGAACGTAAAAGCGGGCGACGTCATCGGCGCTGTCGGCTCGAGCGCGATAGTAGAGATAGCCGACGAGCCGCACCTCCACTTTGAGCTCCGCGTTGACGGAAAGCTCATCGATCCGTCGAAGGAATTGGAGTGAATCTGCCCCCTGTGACTGTCTATATGCCTTCGGCGACCAAAGACAACTTTCTATAGAAAGTTTTCTTTGGAATCTTTCAAAGATTTTAAATTGTCTTTTTACACGATGGGTACTTGTTACTCATCGTGTGATTTTTTATTTTGCAAAGATGTACCCATCGTGTAAAAAGCTAACGTAAAGTCGCCGAGAGGTTCAAAAGAGAATTCTCTACAGAGAGTTATTTTTAATCGCAGGAGAAATATAAATAGCTACAAAGGACATACAACCAAAAGTTTTGTCGTGAGGCTTTTCGGTGTCGAAACGGCTTCGTCACCAAAGAATTAAAAGTTTCGTCAACCTTTTCTGCCGGCGGCAGCGCCGTATTCCATGAAGCTTTTTCGGTATCGAAACGGCTTCGTCACCAAAGAATTAAAAGTTTCGTCAACCTTTTCAAAGGTTGTGCGGGTCAAGGGGCGCAGAGCCCCTTGAAAGCGACAGCCACGATATGTTTCGGCTTTGCAACCGTTTTCAGTCAAGGCGTCGCCTTATGGCGACCATATTTCACGAATTTGAAAAAGAC
>JAFSCS010000034.1 GCA_017436675.1 Clostridia bacterium
GCCCACTTTGCCATAGGCAAAACTTCACTATCCGCAGGATAACTTCACTTACGAAGTAAACTTCACTTGCCCATAAGGGCAAACTTAGTTATGCGTGTTATCCTTAACGGAGAACACGCTAAGCTCTGCCTTTTGTTTTTTATTTTTTCAGCTCGACCGCGTGGATGACGCTTCCGTAGGAGCACGCCACGAGAAGATAGTCAAGCGTTATCTGCTTTATACTGTGCGCGGGAACGGTCAGTTCATAGGTGAAATTGTATGCAACACTGCTGCTCTCTCCGAGCCCTGCCGTGTACGCCGTTTCGATGACCTCGCCCGTCCTGCTGTCGCGAATGAGAGTCGCAAGAGTTCCGTGGTCGCGAAGCTTCAAAACGATCGTGCGATCCTTGTCGCCTTGGTTGACGAACGTGAAATGGTCTTGGTATTCGACCATCCAGTTGCCCGTGTTCGCAGGCTCACCCGCTCCGTCGGCGTGGTGGTTGTCGATGACGATCTCTTTTCCGCGAGAGTCGTGCCAACGAAACTCGACCATATCCATTCCGACCGCTCTGCTGTTGTTTTGAGGATTCAGGTGAGTCATCCACGAGGTAGTCCTTCGCGTCGTGTGTGCGGTGCTGTTATATGCCGCAAAGGGTGTCGTCTTCGAAGGAACGGAACGAGCGTAATAGTTAGTGTAGGTAACGGGAAGATCCGTTCCGCCGATGCTGTCATTAAACGTCCACGTCATAAAGTTGTCGATCACGCCGTGGTGGTCGCCAACGCCGGAATATTGGCTCGCATAGTCCGATGCAACGTAACCGAGCGCCTTCGGCTCAGCCTTTACCTGTGCGGCGGTGGTGTAGCAATACATCGTTCCCGTCACCTCGCCGCCCGTTACGGTGAATTTGACGTTTCCGTTTGCGCAACGTATGTTGTTGATCGGGTGGTTTGCCGAACCGTCAACGTTGATGCCTCTGTAAGCGTCGGCAGAGGTGCCGCCGATCACCCAAATGTATTCGCCTGCGGGCAAGCGGTAGGTCGTCGGTTGGTATATCCGAGGCTCGTATTTTCTGTATGCATAGTCGAGCGCAGAATATTTCGCTGTGATGCCGCCCCATTGATTCAGATAGTCGCTCGGAAGCTTGAACGAGGTATTGTAGAAATCATACCAAGCAAGCTGACCGAACCAAGTACCGATCCATTGGTAGCCAACGTTGGTTATCGTTATATACACGTCGTGGTCGCCGTTGTTCTTCAGCTGATAGCCGAGATATGCATCCTTTCCCGAATAATTTGCGTGCTCGAACGTAACGTATACGTCGCCGACAAGCCCCTCGTTGCGCATAAACGCTTTTCCGACGTGTTGCGCACCAAACGCCTCGGGGTTATTTGAATAGATATACGTTCCGCCCTTTCTCTTTATGTAGTTGACCTCTGCGGCGGCTATTTTGTCGTTGCCGTAAACGTCAAAGTCCGTCGTGTCGATCGGCTCAGCTACGTCATAGGGGAGCGTCACAAGGTGATCGTTTGCGCTGACCGTCAGCTTGAAATCGCTGTTTGCGGACTCCGTCGTCACCGTCAAGGTGTAGACCTCATCCTTTTCGAGCGAAACGCTCAGCTCTCCCGAGCCGCTCAAAAGCTCCTCGCCGTCCTTTGTCAGCACTACCGACGCGCGCTCCGTCTTCACGCTATACGTGTCGGTGTATGGTGCATAGACGGTATAGCTTCGTTTTCCCTGCCCGTCGGTCACGTCGTCGATGCTCGAAAAACGAAACGCACCGTGCTCGTTGACGTCGGGCGAATACGGCTCTTCGCTTTCGTCCGTGCTTTCATCCTTGCTCTCGTCGTCACTTTCGTCCGCGTTTGCGGAGGTCGAGGTGTCCGACACCTGCATCGACTCGTCCGAGCTTGAGCTCGTGGCTGCATCGCCGTCGCACGCGCAAAGAAGCGGCAAAAGGATCGATGCGATAAGTATGACCAAAAAAAATCTTTTCATAATGATCTCCGATAGTTTTAATACTTCATTATATCATAAAATATTAACGAATTGTTAAATGCTCCAAAAAAAATATTATTTTTTCCTTTTGTATAGACAATCACCGAAATTTGTTTTATAATAGGCTAAATAAAAAATTGGATCGTTATGCTATGAAAAATAAAAATATAATCAAAATGGTCTTTTCGGCAATATGCCTCTCGCTCGCGTTCGTTTTGCCGTTTCTGACGGGACAGATACCCGAGATCGGCTCGATGCTCTGCCCGATGCACGTTCCCGTGCTTATTTGCGGTTTTGTTTGCGGATGGCGTTGGGGACTCACCGTAGGTGTTGCCGCACCGATATTGCGTTCGCTCATCCTCGGGATGCCGCCGTTATTTCCGACTGCGGTATGTATGGCGTTCGAGCTTGCGGCTTACGGAGCTATCAGTGCGATCGCATACCGTATGCTTCCGAAAAAGAAGATGTATACACTTATTTCACTTGTCATCGCAATGGTATCGGGGCGTATCGTTTGGGGCATCGCAATGCTCGTATGCACCAATATCGCAGGAACGGGATTTTCTCTTGGCGCGTTCATCGCGGGCGCGGTGACCAACTCGCTCCCCGCGATCCTGATCCAACTCATCCTCGTTCCAACAATAGTTTTTCTGCTCGAAAGAACATCGTTATTTAATTATTTGGGAGACAAAAAATGACGGACCGCGAGAAAACGAAAAGGCTTCTCACCTTACACACACAAAAATACCCCAATTCTCAGATCGAGGACGTTTTCAAGCTTCTCCACCAAAGCACTTTCGGATGTGAGCATCTCGTTTCGTCCTATGAAACGGCGCTTGCTCGAATAAAAGGCGAGCTTGAGTCGTTTTTGCGAGACACCACCACGCTCGTCGAGGAGCTCGACGGCAATTATTCACGCTTAAGCCTCGGATATACGAGCCTCGGCTTGAGCATCGAAACGCTTACGAGGCTGTTTTTGCTCTCGTCACGTGATCCGAAGGAGAGCGATGGAGCGCTTTCGTCTCGGCTCGACACCGTCGAAACGCTCATCAGTGACGGAATTTTGCCGTTTTCACTCGATGAGTTCAGATCCATTCGGCTCGATTGGGAGAAGGATGGCTTCCCTGCGCTTCACCACTCGGACGAGTATAGAGCCGAATACCATCCGTCGTACCGAGTCATCTCAAACAGATTCGTTCCGTTTTTGCCGCTTTTCGCAGCCATCGACAAAAAATTGCGTGACGGACGAGTAATTCTCGCTATCGAGGGCGGAAGTGCAAGCGGGAAATCGACGCTTGGGGAGATGCTTAACGCCATCTACGACTGTGCCGTTTTCCATATGGACGACTATTTTCTACCACCCGAAAAGCGCACGAAGGCGCGATTTGAAGAGATCGGAGGAAACGTCGATTATGAGCGTTTCGACGACGAGATCCTCACGCCGCTCAAAAACGGAGAAAAAGCGATAAAATACAGAAGATTCGATTGCTCAACGATGAGCCTCCTCCCGCCGACGACCGTTTCGCCGACACCGCTGACGGTAGTTGAGGGCGCGTATTCGATGCACCCGACGCTTTCGGAGAAATACGACCTCAGCGTATTCCTCAACATCTCACCCGAAAAGCAACGCGCTCGGATCGAAAAACGCAATTCTCCGCAATTCGCGAGGCGGTTTTTCGAGGAATGGATCCCTCTCGAAGAAAAATATTTCAGCTTCCTTTCAATAAAGGAAAAATGCGATATTGTTATTGATATATAAAATATAAAAAATTGCTTTTCAAAAGAAAAGCAATTTTTTTGTTTGGTTTTATTGATCTTCAAGCTCGTCAAGCCTGCTCTCAAGCTCCTCAATAGTACTCTCAAGGTCTTCAACAGTACTTTCAAGCTCATCTATTCTGTCTTCAAGCTCACTTATTCTGTCTTCGAATTCATCGGCATCGTTTCTGCCGTTCCAATTATTCTGCATGGAGGCGGTGAAATTGACTCTGTCAAAATGCTCGACGTCTGCCTTCATACCATATTCGGTGAGCTTTTCGCTGATGGGAGGCGGCAACGCCTTCATTTGCGCATAGTTGACGGTCATATTGAAATCGTAGCCGTCTGCCTTCATTTTTTCCAATTCCTCTATCATCAAATTTGTGTCGGCGTATCTCAAATACGGCGCGATATCCGACCACGCGCTGAACGAATGGGAAAAATGTCTGCAATATCCGATGAAAATATTTGCTGTATTCATCGGTCCGAGGAGTTTCCACCAATTATGGAAGCTGCCCACCCCGAATTCTACCGCATAATCGATCCCGTTTTCAACAACGACCTCGGGCAAGATCGACGGGAGTATCTTCATAAACGGATGCCAATTCCCCGCAGTGCTGACGACCGACTTGAAGATCATATCAACGACCTCTTTTTCCTTCGCATACGGAAGAAGTGGGAGTATCGCATCCACTCCGCCCGTTGAATAGCGGTTGAGGATCAGCTTCGACACCTCGTTTTGCGGAAGATATGGCAACAGGTGTATTCTTCCCTTATCGGTATCCGTGGAAAATACGGCGAGCGCAACGTCGCGCAATATTTCCTCGTCGGCGAATTTGAAGAGCATACTCGATATTGCGCTTCCCTTTGACAAGGTTATCTCTGTTATAGCGGTCGTTAACGTCTGCTTGCTCAAAAACGGCGCGAGCACATACACGTCGCCGACAAGCGTCTTGTCGGGCAGTGCATAGTAATCATCGTCGAGGCACGCTGTTTCATTTTCGCCCCGATCGTCCGAATGCATCGCCGCAACGAACTCCTCCGTCGGAACGTCCAGCGCATTCGAAAGCTCGGAGAGCTTCGACAGCTCGGGCATCGACTCGCCTCGCTCCCATTTGCTGACCGCTTGGTGAGTTACCCCAACGATATCGGCAAGCTGACCTTGGGTAATGTTCTTTTCACGCCGCTTTCCGACCAGAAAGGCGGCAAATTTTTTCATATCAAACATTTTTGTTTCCTTTCAAACACTTTTTGCTTGGAAGCTTCCTATGTAAAAAGGATATCACACTCCTGCCAAAAGGTCAATAAACTTGTGATTGAATACACAATTTCGTAAAATTTTCGATTGCAACCACAGGTTGCAAAAGCGATTTCGGGTCAGGATTTAAAGGGTATCGACGAGTTTTACCGCCGCATCACTCAAAAATTCGATATTTTCCTCTTGATATACCGTATCTCTGCTTGTGTGTATTCTATCCATATAGAGTATTTTTGTATCCTTGAAGCGTTTCAATGCAGCGATACCGACACCTTTTTTAAATCGCATCTGATCGGACGGATAAATATAGCCTTTTTTGAGTATCTCAACGTTAAATTTGTCGCTTTCAAAGGCGGATTTTAGCGTTTTTTCCATATCGTGCGCCTGCTTCGGCAATGTCAAAATGAAGTTATCACCGTCGGAAACACAGTCGAAATTCAAAAGAAGCGTGTTTTTCGCGACGTTTTTATGCTTCTTTGCGAACGCACCCGAGCCGAGAACGCCCATTTCCTCAAGGTCAAAGAACACGAACGCACATTTCTCGCGCAGCTCCTCGGGAAGTTTTTTCATCAACGTCAAAAGCGTCATAACGCCCGAGGTGTTATCGTTTGCGGTATGCTTATTTGCAGGGCCGAACATCATAAGACAAAGCAATGCATACAGACTGAGCTTCACCAAAAGCTCGACCGTACTGCTATCTAAGTTTATCGCCGTCAACACAAACGCGAGTAAAAACGCCGCTGCGAAAAAAACGACTAATATGCCGAGCGTTAATAATATTTGATAGAGGATATATATTCCGATATTCTTCGGTGTTATAAAGTTCGGAAACGGAAGAAGCGGACAGGTGTCGTAATGCGCGCCAAAGATCACCTTCGCGCTCTCGGGATTGCCGACGACTATATTTCTCGAGCCGTATGAGCCCTTTTCCGTTGTTACCTGATAGCCGTTTTCCCTTGCATAGCCCTCGACGAGCTCGATGAACGCCGTCTTTTGCTTTTTCGTTTTTCTTACTTGATATTTTTCAAAAACAACATCTTTCATTTTGATATTCCTTTCAAATATGATCTCAAACAATGATCTTTGCTATTTTGACGACAAGCAATATTTTATTTAACAATATCGTTATATTCATCATACGGCAACAATTCTGCGTTGAATTTTTTAATCATAAATTCATTTATATAATAACGTGTATTCGTTCGTTGCCCGAAAACATTATTGCTTAACCTAACATAAATACCGCCATCAAACTCTTTTATCAAAACCGAATACTCTTCTGTGTTACTCATGGTGAACTTTTTCATTTTTTCGGAAAAAGTATATTTGAGAACATCACTGTCGTTTTCCAAATTTAATTTACTCAAAAACTCTTTCTCTGAACAATAGACCCTGAAAAGAAAAACAGTCCTGAATTTATCGTGATTTTGAACACCGTTTTTTATTCTGTGTTCTCGCAAAAAGGGTTTTAAAACGAAGAACCACAAAGCTGTAAAAACCACAATAAACGCGCTAATTAATAAAACAATATCTTTCATTAATGCACCTCTCCATCACTAACAACGTTATACAATGATCTTTGCTATTTTGACGACGAGCTGTTCGCCGTATTTTTGCGGTGAGGTGACGAGTGACACCTCGTTTCCGTCCTGTGTATACGGCACGCTCTCGCCGTTGTCGAGCCATTTTACTTCTTTTATTTTTTCGGGAAGCCTGAAGCGATATGTATAGTCCTCGAATCTGCGCTTTTTCGTCAGCTCCGCATCACCTTCCATAAACAGATCAAACGCAAAAAAGTAATAGCAACCGTCACCACGGAGCAAAAACTCCTTTTCACGTCCTTCGACAACGACGTCGGTTGGCGTCGGAAGAAACAATGCCTCGGAATATATATCCACCCATTCGCCGAGTGTGGTCATCATCGCACGTTCGAGCACTCTCGGTCTTCCGTTACCCATCGGCCCCACGTTCAAAAGCAGATTTGCGCGATACCTTCGGCAAGTACAAAGGTCCTCGATTATGTCGGGCAACGATTTGAAGTTGAAATCTCGCTTTGCATATCCCCAATAGTTTCCAAGCACCTGACACATCTCGCTTGCAACGTGCTTTTCGCCCTCGTCGAAATGAATGGTTCTCGGTCTGCCGCGCTCGAAGGTGACCGAATCGATCTCGTGGTGTCCCTTCGCACCGTGCGCCGACATCCCCGAATTGTTGATTATCATCGCATCGGGCTGATATTTTCGAATGAGCGAATACAGCTCGTCCTCTTCCCAATCGGCATCGGGTCTGTCCCAAGTGCCGTCGAACCAAAATCCACCGATCTTGCCGTAATTTTTACAAAGCAGCTCGACGCTTGCTCGCAGGTATTTCAAATATTTCGGGAAGTCCTCGCGATAGCTCTTTTCGTGCCAATCAACGAGGGTATGATAGAAAAACGGGATGATGCCGTGCTTATTACAAGCGTTTACAAATTCGAGGACGAGGTCACGCCCTGCGGGAGAATGCGGTGCATCATAATCACTCAAGCCGCAAGTATCATAAAGCGAAAAGCCCTCGTGATGACGTGTTGTAAGAGTAATATATTTACATCCTGCTTTTTTCGCAGTCAGGACAAGATTCTCCGCCCAATCCTCATCGGGCGAAAAGTTTTCGAAAAGTTTCGCATAATCCTCGGGCGTGATGCTTCTTCCATACGCCCATTCCCCCTTCGCGTGAATACTATAGAGTCCGAAATGGACGAACATCCCAAGTCCCAATGACTCAAATTTCTTTATATACTCCTTTATGATCAAATGAAACACCGCCTTTCATTTACATTATAACAGCAAAAATGGAAAATTTCAACAGAAATCCCCTTGTTCATCGGAACAAGGGGAAATTTTGAAAGGATCATTTTGATTTTTTGTAGGTGCGGAATATCGCGATCGACGAATAGATACACACCGCCGTGATGCAGATCGCGACGACGAGCACGCTGACAGCTGTTGCGCTTGAAAGCAGAGAATCGACTGTCGCATCCTCCATCAAAGCCATCGACTCACGTATCCGTCCCAATTCCTCGGCGTAGTGGCTGATATCCAATATCGACTCACTCGGCATCAACGATGCGGGGAGATCAAAGCATTTCAACAACAACGGCAACGACGCCAAAAGCACCGCTATCAGCACCACGTGGGTGAGCAATATTTTTTTGCTATATCCTTTTTTCGACGTAACGATCCACGCCGACGCGCACAGTATCATACTGCAAACGAGCGCCGAGCCGACACCCGCTATCCACGGGAGCGAGCTTGTAAGCTGATGAACGTCATTCAGACTATATATACGAACGTCCTCGCCAATGCTCTGTCTGAACGTATACCAAACGCTATGCTCAAAAAACGGCAGGTTGCCTGCGTTAATGCTGACCAATGCTACGTTATCCTTTTGCGATATCAGATCCATCGAGTTGGGCAGCACGACCTCCGGCTCAGGCTCGGGAGGCGGATCGAAGATCGTCACGTCGGAGCCGGGGATCCAGCCGCCGTGAAACGCATCGCCGCCGATCGTAACTGTCGGTGGGGTATCGCGTATCGGTGCTATTGCTTCGGGGCTCCAGATCAGATAGGTATCCTCACCCTTTGAGATAGTGACCTTTTTGACTGCACCTCCCAAAACGGGAGTGCGCGATGCAGAATAAACGTACCAATATTCATCGCCCGGAGCCAATTCAACGTGGTCGAGCCAAGATTCGTGCTTATATTTCATCGGAGACAGCTCGGAAAGCCTCAGCCCGCTTTCCCAGCCCTTGCCCTCCGAAATACTGTATATTCGCTCGTCGGAATCTCTCCAAAGCAACGCTATCGTGCTTATCTGTATGCTTCGTCCGTTGCCTGCATTCTGGCGCTTTCTTGCATCGACAAGCGTTGCCATCTCATCCTCGACCTTCGGGCTGACAAACGTAAAGAAAGCGAGAATTATCAGAAGAAACGAGATGACGCAAAGTACTCTTCTTTTCATATCAATGCTCACCTCCAAGTGCGATGCCCTCTGTCAATTCACGGTTGAAGAACGCGAAAAGGCAAAGCGGCGGTATCGTTACAAGCACGCAAGCGACGAGAAGCACCGTCGGATCTCCCGGCGGAACTGAGGCAAGCGCAACTGCGATCGGATATTTTGTGAACTCCCCGAGATACGTTATCGGCTGCTCGACCATATTCCAAGCATCGAGAAACGAGAGCAAAAACGTGCAGATGAGCGCATTTTTGCCGATAGGTATTACGACCTTCAAAAGCACCTCGTGCAGCCTGCAACCGTCAAGACGTGCTGCATCGATGACGCTGTTTGGGATCGCTTTATAGCTTTGCGTCATAATAAACGTTCCGAGCGGTACGACGAGTGCGGGCAATATCAATGAAAAATACGTATTTATCATATTGAATTTTTCCAAAATTACGTAATTCGGTATCAACGTTACCTGCAACGGCAGTATCATAAGGATGATCAGGATAAAAAACAAGACGTTTTTTCCCTTGAACTTATATTTTGCAAATCCATATCCCGCCAAAGCCGACAAAACGACCTGTCCGAGCGAAATACAAATGCTGAGTGCCATACTTTTCCAAAAGCGGAAAAGGTATTGTGACTGACCGACGAAGACCTCATAATAATACTTCAAGGTGAATTCACCGTCGAGAGCCTTGAAGCTCGCTATCAGCACGTAAAGAAACGGTACGACACATATCGCGCAAAGCAAAAGTGACAGAAATACAGCAGAAAGAGAGCGGAGTTTTTTCATTCTTTATATTCCTCCTTGCGCATTACTGACAGATAGCAGACCAAAAACAGCACACAAACGCCGAGCGCCATCAAAACACTCGTGACTGCCATTTTCGAATAGCTGAGCTTTTCGAAGCAATTGTTGATAAAATGCTGCAGCATATAGATGCTTTCGTGCGGATGTGTTCCACCGAGAAGAAATATCTCGCGGAAGCTTTTGAATGCATTAATAAGCGAGAATATCCCCGCAAAAAACACACTATACCACATTTGCGGCATTGTTATAAAACGGAATTTTTGGAGTCCGTTTGCGCCGTCAAGGGATGCCGCCGCATACTGCTCGTCCGAGATCGTTGCGAGTCCCGAAAGGATCAACACGACGCTATATCCCGTGTTTTTCCAAATATACAGCATAACCATCACCCAAAACGCGCTATCCGAGTTGAGCCAATCTCGTATCGGAAGACCGAGCGAGGTCAAAATGACGTTTCCAAGTCCTGCCTCGGAGAACAATATATCAACTATAAGCACCGTTCCGAC
Source organism: Clostridia bacterium (assembly GCA_017436675.1). Classification (GTDB taxonomy): domain Bacteria; phylum Bacillota; class Clostridia; order Oscillospirales; family CAG-382; genus UMGS1307. Next base: position 10,287 of record JAFSCS010000034.1, read on the forward strand.
GATCGGCATAACGTATGGCATCAATATCAAGGATCGAAGCAGCTTGCTTATCCTTGGACAGCTTTTTAAAAACAGTGCTATTGCATACGATATCACCAAGATCGAGCTCAGTCCGACCAAAAGAAAGAGAGCGGTGTTTTTCATTGCGAGAACAAAAAGCTCGTTGTCAAACAGCTCGAAATAATTCTCAAGAAAAACGAAGGATTGCATCTTCCCGCTTCCCTTTGTGACCGAATACCAAACGACCATACAAAACGGCACTGCATAAAAGATCACAAAGCCCAAAAGAAGCGGCAAAACGAGTGCATATCCGGTGAGAGCATTTTTTGTTTTTATCTTCATACCGTCACCTATCCCTCTAAAATATGAAATCGAATATTTTCGACATAATCGTTTATAAGCTTATCGATATCCACGCTTGTCGGCTCGTTTGATTCGTGAGTATCATTGAGCGAAGCGAGAATTTCGGGAAGCACATTCGATACGGCTGAGCCAAATAAAACTCTGTCGATCTCTACGTCGAAGATCGTGACGCATTCATCGTTAAGCTCTCCCATAAGCCCTATTTGACGCATACGGCTCTTTTGCTCACTCGTTGCGCCTCGTTCAAGGTCACGAACGTACAGCTGCTTTCTTCTGCGATTCCAAAGCGTTTGCAAGGAATCCTCATCGAGAACAGGCCATCCGCTTTCAATTAATCCCGGATAGTGTGTATCGTTCGACGTATTTCCCGCCGTCCCCTTTATCGGTCTGACATACGGTCTCTTCGGACGGTTCGATTCCCATTGCGACTCCTTCGACAAAAACCGAGTTAAAAATTCATATGCCAATTCGGGATCTCCGCTGCCCGCACCTACTGCGGCGTAATACGTTACAGTTGCGGCAAGATCTCCGTCAAACGATCTCAACGGGAGAACGGTCAATTCGTTCTCCTCAAACTGCATCATCGGTGCATATTCCAAAAGGTCCTGCATCGAGCCTATCCAAAGCGGATAATACTCCGTTTTCGGCGCGTTACGATCGATATTACCGCCCGCAAGCTCGATATCGCTGAAGTAATTGCAATAGATATATTTTTTCAGGTCGAGCTTTTCCAAGAAGATCCTATCTCTTTCCTCAAGAAGGATCGTTTTCGAGTCGGGAGCTTCCTTATTATAATCAACGTACGCCTCGCCGAGCAAGGCTTTCAGCCTTTGGTACCCGACAAGATATCTTTTCAACAGCTCCGGATCCAACGTTGATCTTCTCAGATCATAGTCGATCAAGCTCGAAAAAATGCTCATATCCTCAAAAAGCGCTCCGCCCGCGAGATAAGGTGCTTCTGTCTTATATACAGCATCCATAATGGACAAAATGTCGCCGTTTAGCACGTCAAGGTCTAACCCCACACGCTCAAGGTAATCGTTTCGCGCATATATGACGGGGATATCATAGCGAAGCGGGAGAACGAATCGCTTCCCGTCAACGACGCCCGAATCCATTATCGTTTCGTTCAGTTCACCCTTCGGGAGCGTTTCGTCGGCATCATACAGCTTTGACACGTCATAAAACAACCCGCTGCGCATCGCGAGCTCAACGTCGGGGAAAAGCGGCTCGACCTCGGTGTAAACGTATTGCGACGGCACATCGAGGATAAGGGTGCTGTCGGTCGGGAGAAGATAGCAATCGGGACCTCCGCCCTGCATTATATCGGTGCGAAGCTTCTGCAAAAACACGTCGCGCTCCTGCTTTTCGGTCGGGAGATACTCGACCTTTACCTCAACGTCACCGTGAAGAAGCTCGAACGCTCTTTCGACCTCGTAGAGCTGACCGTTCATCCTATCCCAAGTCGTTTGCTCGGTGATCACCCAAAGAACCTGCTTGTCGCCGCGGTCACAGGCGCAAAGCAAAGCGGATACGGTTATCAATATTAAAATTAATGAAACTGATCGTTTGACTGCTTTCATCATTATAGCTCCAAATAAATATATATAAAGATTATACAATCATCCTGTATAAATGTCAACAATAATCGGTTTTAGTCTAAATATAAACGAATATATTTAAAAGCACCGCAAAAGCAGTGCTTAAAAAATTACCATTCACGCCATTCTTCCGTAACGTCGCTCTCGGGATCGATCAATCCGCATTCCTCGGCACTGCATTGGATCAGCTCACAGATCGCTTCGCGCTCGTCGGTCTCGAGCAAACAATGATCTGCGCCTTCGTTCAGGTCGTTGAGTGCCAAAACAAGCTCCTTTACCTTTTCCATTATCAGCTCGTTCGTCGGTGACACGATCATTTCAAGCTCGGAAAGATACCTCAGGATCAAATTTTCGCAATCCTCGATATCCTCCGTTGTAAATCCCGCGTCCTCACCCGCGTCGTCCAAATAATCACTCATCGAAGCGACTATCTCTTCCAATTGTTCCTTATAGCCTTGAATATCCATTACGGTTTCCTCTTTCTTTTTATTATTCTATTCCAACGTAGCCCGTTTGCTCGATAATATATTGTCCCTCCTCGGAGAGTATCCAATCAAGTAAAAGCTGTACGTTCTCGTTCGGGTTGTCCTCGTACGTCACAGCGTAAAGCGGTGTTGTTATCGGGTATGTACCGCTCTTTATATTCTCGATGCTCGGCGAAACGCCGTCGATGGAGATCATTTTTATGTCGGGGTTTTTGATGATGCCCTCAACGTAATATCTGAACGAAAAGCCTATCGAGCCCGACTTGCTTTTATATTCTGCGACCTCTTTTATGATGCCGCCCATCGCGTCAACTCTCTCCTTTGTCTCGGGTGTCATTATCGGTGTATCGCCCATAAAACGTATCAGCATACTTTGACTGCCACTGCCCTCGTTGCGCTGGAACGCGACGATCTCCTCGTCGTCACCGCCGAGCTCGCTCCAATTCGTTATTTTTCCCGAATAGATGCCCTTTATCTGCTCGACCGTCAGGCTGTCGATCGGGTTGTCCTTGTGGACGAAGAACACGAACGCCTCCGTGCCTATTTGTGTGTATTTGAAAACCGTTCCGTTTTGCTCGGCATATTCGACCTGCTCCTTCGATGGCGCAGCACCGAAAAAGACGTCTCTTTTCTTCTCGGCAAGTGCTTCGTATCCGCCGCGAGTATTGGTATATGAAAACACACCCTCTCCCAACGCGGTAGAATTGGGATATACCGCGTGGACGAATGCGGAATATACGGGGAAAACTGCCGCCGCACCGTCAACGTGAGGAAGCTTGCCCGTCAGCTTCAGCGTTTTGCTGTCGAGCTTCACTATCAACGTGTCCTCGACAAACGGCAGATATTCGTGAACGTTAATGCTCGGAGAGGTGTCTATCGTGATCTTTTCCTCGTATTTCTCAAATCCAAAGAACACGCCCGCGGTGATAAGTGCCGCGAGAACCACGCTCGCCAAGACGATCAAATATATTTTTCTTTTTTTGAGCCAAACAAGAGGCAGAAGCGACGGCAAGGCGAGTGCCATCAGCGTATATAATATCTTCCCCGATGCAGTCGCCGCAAACGCCGAAAGTATAAGCCCCAAAAAGCCTACGAAAAATGCGCCGCCGATAAGCATCAGCGTCAAAACGATCTTTATCCCAAGATCCAAGCCTTTGTTCTTCATATTCTTCCCCTTTCTCTAAATGCTAAAAATAGGTTTAGTTCTCTCGGTCTACGCCATACACCCCAAAAAGCTCTGTTTCGCTATCGATCGCACGCGAAAGCTCGCAGCTTTCCTTGAGGCATACGTCGTTTGACAGATGATAGAACATAGTTACGACGAACAAAAAACAGCTCTTGCCGTCGATATAATCTCTCGGTGCAACAAAGCTGTTGCCACCCTCGGTAAACGCTCGATAAAGCTCTCCGTAGCCTGTCGTACAGCCCGTGCAGACAGTTATCTTATTATTGAAGGCAACTGCACCGCAAAGCTCATCGAAGCCAAGTGCTCCGCGGCATTCGTCGGGCAAATACACCTCATCCGCCAACACGGGAGCGATGATCTTCCCGTCTTCTCCGTGGCAACAGATCACGAGATAGTCAAAGTCGAAATTCAACTTACCGCCGAGTGCGTCAAAATAGTCCTGCGGTCTGCCGATGTAAAAGACAGTTACGATATACCCGAAGCATTCGAGCGCACTGCGGATCGCCGAGCTTTCCGTTCCGACGTCGCCACCATCCAATATCAACACCTTCTTCATATTCTTCCCCCTCGCACGTTTGATGTTTTTTTCATTATAATATATATACACACATATGTCAATCAATTTTTATTGTCAATAATAACACCAAAAATCCTCACACCAAGATATAAAAATACCGCCGAGGAGTAAATTCCTCGGCGGTGTTTTTGCCTCATCCTAATACAACATACATTAATGCGGTGGTATTTTCCGGATCATCAGGACATTTGAGTATGCCATTGGCAATCAAATCGTTCACTGACATCCTTCTCATTTTATAGAATTCCATTCTAATATTATATCCAAGGTTATCATGCAAAACCTTATGGTTGTACTTCTTAAAGATTTCTTCGACGTTATCATACGCACATAGCATATTTTCCATAAGTTTATTATAATTCCTATGCTCTTGGAAAAGCTGACCGATTTTATTCCAACTACCACTTGTTAGCACAAGAACATCGGAAACTATCTCACCGCCATCAGATATATGCGCAAATTTCCCTTCTATGTTTTTCCATACGTTTTTCTCGATATCAGAAAAGGATGACGTATGGCGTTTATTTCTAATACAGTCACACAACAGCAATATTTCATCGCGGTTCGGAGGAAATTCGCCATATACCCAAAACATATTACCGTCATCGCCACATCCGTTTTGCCCCATACCTACATCCTCCGGATATTCGATTATCTCATATCCAACAAAGCCCCAAGTTTCACCGTTAGCGCGTTTGGGAGGCTCGTAACCATTGCTTTTTGATTTTACAGAAGCTTCAATCAGACGGTCAATAAGATGAGGCACCAGCCACCAACGAATAATATTATCGTCAATATGTTCTCCTGCAATACCGAGATTTCGGATATCTGTAATCCTTTCGTCCATAAACTCACTGATAAGTCTGCTTCTTTCCGCTGCACCGCTTTTTAATGAGTTATAAATTTCCATTTGACAATCTTTATCAAGTATAAAGAAATTGGTGATATATTTATCTCCTTGCTTTTCAAGAAGAGTAGCTTGATGCAACATTTCAACCTCTTCCTCCATATAGGGAAGCGCAACGCCAAGCTCAATAGACAATTCTTCAATCGTCGAAGGATTGTTGCTCGCTTGCAACAAAATGTTGTGGGGTATCTTTCTATTCACAGCGCTCCAAGGTAATCCGCTGGGTTGCCAACCGCTTGCAACAAATCCAACATTTTCAGGATTATAACTACGTTTTCCAAATTCTCTTGCCATATTCATACCTTCTTTCAAAATATTTCTTGCACGGTAAAGCCTAGACTTAACCGTATTTTCGGATAGCGAGAGTAATGTTGCAATTTCACGAACACTTTTGTTTTCGATATAGTAGGCAACGACAATATTGCGATAATCGCTTTTGATGAACGCCAATTCACGTCGAAGCAGAGCCATTTGCTCTGTATGTATCATTTCATCAAGCACATTTTCTGCTTTGTCTTCAAGCTCATAATCACCGATGTCGGAACCGGTTACCGACTCGTTTCGATTATGCTTTTGCTTTGACCATAACGAATAACGATTGCGTGCTATCTGCCATACCCACGCCGAAAAGCTGGTAGGAATTGTTCCCTTATTCAAAGCCGTGATAATTTGTAATGCTATATCCTGTGTCAGATCCTCGGCTTCCATATTGTTGCCTGTTTTTTTAAGGCAGAAGTAAAACAGCTTGCCCATATAGTTTTCGGTAAACTCGGTGATAAACTTAGCACACATTTCATTCGGTTTTTGCATCTCCTCGCCTCCTTTCGATCATATAGTGTGGCAATATCAAATTTGGTTGCATTGATTTCTTAAATATTATAACATAAATAATAATTTTGTCGAGAATATATTAAGGTTTATCTTATGCAAAATTTGGTACGCTATAAAAAAGAAATACCGCCGAGGGTTCGGCGGCAATTTTCAACTTATAAATCACAATTCAAGCAATTCTTTATAATCATCACGATCGCGAAGCGGTGCAAGTCTGTCGCGGCGAAGAAATTCGCGGAAGTTATCAACATTATTTTCCGTTCCGCTTTTAATATAATTTTTCGGATCGAATACAAGCTTCGAAAGTATGTGACACGTATAATTAAGCGGTTTCTCTTTTGCCGCTTCATGCAATTTATCAGCTTCAACAGCATAGTTATAACACTCTCTCATCTTTTCGATAGCCTCATCGCATCGTCCGTCACGAGTCAAACAAACAGCCTGCAGATAGCTGTTAAACGATAGGTCTGCGTTCATATATAGATAGTTCCCATCGTCAAATATCGTTTTTGCGATCTTTTCTGCCGCTTGGATAGACACAAGGTCGCTTTGTCCAAACTCAAGATGACCTAAAAGGTTCAAAAGTGAGCGTTCGATCAGCTTTTGTCGCTGTATCTCTTTTTCTTCACCCTTCAGACACCAAAGAAGAAGCTCATCTCCATTAGGGTGTTGTTTCGCATATTCAACAGCCTCATCGTTTCTTCCGAGATCCGGAAGAGATAACACAAGACCATACAGTGCCGCATTTTTAAAATCTTCATTATTCGGCTCTTCAAGCACAGCTTCATAATGTTTGACTGCTTTTTCGATATATTCTCTGAACTCATCAGAGCCATATTCGCAATTATGGGTGGGGTAGTAAAACTCGCTTTCAGCAAGCATATAAATAAACTCTACGTCACCCGGATATTCCGTAACCGCCGTTTGAGCAATTTCCAAACGCTTTGCAGTATCTCCGCTTTTATAGGTAGCATCCCACATTTCGTGTAGCTCGGTACGTCTTGCATCGGTTACTGCTTCTGAAATTCCAAGAAGCTCGTCTGCACTCACCTTAAATAGTCTCGTGAGTGGCACGATAAGCGCAAGGTCGGGGGAAGCGACACCCGTTTCCCATTTTGATATGGCTTGAAAAGAAACGTTAAGATATTCCGCGAGCTTTTCTTGCGTCATATCGTTCTTTTTTCTAAATTCTTTGATTTTTTCTCCTATATGCATTAAATAGATCATTCCTTTGTGTAAAATATTTAAGCGAGCTCTGCTTACGTAATTATAATACATTAATTGCATGTAATAATCAATAACTTGTTTTTTGAAGCATATTCAAATGAAATTCGAATTTTTCTACCGATGAACACCACAAACGAATATATTATAGATAAAACCACCGCCGAGAATTCTCGGCGGTGGCTTGGTTTTATAGAATGAAACATCAAATGATAAGTTTAGCTTACATATCGGCAAGCGATTTTGCAGAAGAAAGAATAGTAGTCCAGCGTTCTTCGTTTCTCACGTTATCGAACCATTCCCAACCGCTTTCTGCCTCCATGATGCTTACAAGGTTTGGGATGCTATTCTTGAATCCTCTAAGAAGGGGCAACTTTTCTTCGTTTGGCAATTGAATATGCCAATCGTTTTTTATAAGCTTGGTTTCCCCAAAGAATAGTGGATTCCCTAAATCAAGCAATGCGTTCTCGGGGAATTCCTGCCATCGCTTACATAATTCAAGAGCCTTTTCTAAATGTGAATATCCGCTCTCCCTATCTCCCAAGCCAAAATACGCAGCGGACAATCGAATATACTGCATAGTATATTCAGGTATCCAACCATCAGGAATTGAATTTTGAGTAATTCCGGTAAGAATATTGAGATACATCGTATTCCACGCTACTGAATCTTCCGGCTTGCCAATATAACTTTTATGCTCGCGCAATCTCCCGATCATCGCAGAGGTCTGCACAAAGTTTCCGGCATTTCTTATCATCCAATACTTATCTTCTTCACCGAAAAGTTTATAACGCTTTTCATAAACTTCGCGTCTGCCATCATACCAAAAGGTTGTGTCTCTATTCAACAACGCTCCAATTTCTTTCTCATCACATACCATACACATTGCAGTAACTGCACTTCTACGCACAGTACTATCAGTACAATCTTTCAAGATTCTCTCGCCGATGTTTACAAGTTGTTTTCTATACTCGTCTTCATTCTTTCCGCGATAGCGGGTGATTCTATGCATTAGTGATGTCGCAATATGCCAATTTCGTGGATATTTTTTATAATACTTAAATGATAACTCCAATTGTTCATCAAGCGAAAGAGTGTTTACGATATTAAAATAATTCTTCTGTACATCAGCCTTTGCGCTAATATCATCGTTACCTATCAACTCATCAACAGTTACCTCAAAAAAGTTGGCAATTGTCGGAAGAAGGGTTATGTCCGGATAACCATCTCCACATTCCCATTTAGAAATAGCTTGTGGCGATATATCCAATGCTTGTGCCAAAGCATCTTGTGTCATTTCCTTATCTTTGCGAAACTGTTTAATCTTTTCTCCAATCAATAAATCCATATTATTCTCCTTTCTACAAACAATTATGATTGATACGGAACGACGGGCCCTATCGTTATAATAATATTATCAAAACAATTAACGTTAGTCAATAACCGCGTTTTTGTGTCTTTCACCACCGTTAGTGGAATTTGACTCGCGTTAGTTGATTTATTTTTTTGTATTAATCACAAAGGATATATACTCTGTCGCTACATATATGATATAGCCCAAACAGTTGATATGCAATAGACAAAGAAACCGCCGAGAATTCTCGGCGGTGGTGTATCATAGAACACAATATATCTAAAGCTCGCGAAAATAAATTATAATCTACCACGAAGCGTCCACGCGCAAATTGTTCCAATAATAGTTGACCTCGGGCGCGGATATCCTCAAAATACATTCTTGGTGATATGGTTTTCTATCAAGCTTCAACTCACACTCAATGATCCTTGAATTATGATCAAGAAATTGATATATAAATTCGAGCTTGCATTTTCCGCTGTTTATGTTATTTATCAATTCTTGAATCGTCCATTTAACACGGATAGTTTTTTTGAAAAGACTTTTCTTGAAAACGTATATGGTAACGTCGTATTCCTTGCCGTCCGTCAAAACGAACTCCACCTTTGAAAAATCCGTTCTTACAAGGTTAGAAAGGTTACTTTCGGGATGATCGGGCGAAATCCAAAATCCGTCGTTAAATTCAAAGCCTAACTTCCCGTCTTTAAAATAGGCCCCTTCGGCAACGCAATCATGCAAAGAGAGATATTTTTCATCTTTATCGCAATGAGAAAAATTCATATACAACTCACCGCCTTCCTTTATTTCATTATAGCACAAATCCGTGAACATTTCAACCTTTTCGCATCCTAATCACGCGTGATGGCGTGTCCATTTGCGCGAAGCGCAACATCATTGGGCGCAGCCCACATCATTGCGAAGCACATCATTTGCACGAAGTGCAACCTCGTTCATTTGTACCGCAAGCGGCAATGATGGGAGTTGACAGTATCCGCTATCTTCCGGGGTGCTACTCCATGTTTGCTAACGAATCTATGTATTTTTATTGCGAACTGCATTTGAGACGATTGCAGTAACAACTCCCGAGGCAATGATGACAACAATATCTATCGGCGCAAGTACAATCCCGGGTATTCCTGCGAAAAAGAGCCCATCGCCAAAGCGATAAAGATGTCCGCTAAGTAAAATCATTTCGCCAATGTACATAACCAGAGTAACAATAGTTGCAGATATACTCGGCAACCACACGGACAGAAGCGGTTTCTTATTCAGCGTAAATGATGCAACGTATATGCCAACAGTTACACCGAACAGAACGAAAAATGCGCTCATCAGTATTGCGGAAAGTGCAGAAACCTTAATGTCGCCGTTTCTATAAAAAGCTGTAAAGCACGCCCAAATGCACATTCCAAGAAAAGCGCCGCTTGCGATCGATTGGATCGTGAGGGACTTGCAGCGGCTCTTATCGCCTGTCTGTATCATTTTTGCAAATCCATAGAAGCAATTTAAGATGGATAGGATAAGGACAATAGAAATTATGTAAAAATGAAGTTTGAATGCAGGGCTGTATTCACCCATCAAAACATCAACTTCCGTCCAAGTTCTTTCTTCAAAGCTGTTTGGCGGAACATAGCACATATACATCTGCCAATCTTCGAGTTTTGAAACATCAACCCAGCCAACAGTTTCGGTAACGGTTCTCGTTACAACAACTAATTTCTCCAATATAAATTCAAATGCAAAAAATAATACAGTTGAAATTACGGTTCCAAACAGTAAAGTGTATTTTTTAAAGTATTTGAGCGCGACGGGTATCAGAGCAACACCGACCAAGAGAGCAAGTGCGATCGGTGTGTACGGAATGATGTACTTGGGATAGTTTTCTGCATATACCGTGCCGTACCGAATCATATCGACAATGACGGTTATTCCCATATAAATCGGGTAACAGGATGCGAGTATCACGCCGAGGAGTGATAGCAGGTAATAGTTTTTGAACTTTTTGTTTTCCATAATGTACTCCTTTCAGGATGCGTTGGTAAGAAGTATGTAACAGATTGCCATAATAAGTGCGGAAAATGCAGCAATAGCGAAATAAGAGATCTTTTTGTAAGACAGGATATTTTCAATTCTGATTCTGATTTTTGAGCCACCAAAGGATGCGGCAAATACGTTTGTTTTCTCTGCCGTTGAGAGTAGTGTATATGCATATTCTTTTCGCCCTGTTTCGTTGCATTTCGACAGTACAGTTTCGTCGCAAGCAAACTCAATATCTGAATAAAGCATTTTTAGCAAGAGCCACGCAAAGGGATTGAACCAATGAACACACACAACGATAAGTGACAAAAGACGGATGAAGTTGTCTTTTCGTTTTATATGGGATCTTTCATGCATCAATATGAAGTTCAGTCTGTTTGCATCGTATTCGGTCGGAAGGATTATTTTCGGATTGATGATTCCGTAAACCGCAGGTGTTTTGATCTTGTCTGAAATATAGATATTATCCTTTAATTTTTTGGCATCCTTCATTTCGCCAAGCGTAACGAAATAAATGATCGTCAAAGTAAGAATTGCTGCCAATGCTGCGATAAGCCATATCACAGAAGCAATATTAA
>JAFSCS010000035.1 GCA_017436675.1 Clostridia bacterium
CTACCCGAAGAAGAGAAAACAAAACTCTTTTTCGGGTAGTACTTTTTATATAGTGATATTCTGTGCTTTTCGCACAGAGTGATATTTCCCTTTGGGGAAGTGGTATTGAAATCTTACGATTTCAGTGATATTTTATTCGCCATAAACTGCCGAAGGCAATATCACTTGTCGCAAGACAAATATCACTGCGAAGCAATAGCACTCGCCGTAAGGCGAATAAAACTGCCCAAGTGTCCTTAAGAACACTTGGGCAAATCATCTTCCTATTTTATTTTAGTGGCCGCAGACGAAAAGAACGTCGGAAAAGTCCTTTTGTCTTAGTTTGTCGCGCGGGATGAAGAATTGGCACGAGCCTTCGTTTTCGAAATTAACGTATTCTATCTCTTTTCCGCTTTCATCGGGATAGATATGCGTCACGATCTGCAAAAGCAAGGAATCGTATTTTTGGAGCGAAGCGTCGTCTCTTCTCGGATCGTTATCCTCGAAGCAAGGATATCCGCCGATACGGTGACCGCCATAGTAGTTATTTTCAAAGATATAGTTTATCTCGTCCTCGGTCAATGAATTTTTATTGATGTTCACCTTTTCCAATGCGCTAAACAAATGATCGCGGAAGCGATAGTCGTTACACAAAACAGCACTCATTACGGGTGCGAGACGAAGCGGGATCGGATGCTTTATCGGGAACGTCCCGGACAAGCTCTCGTCGTCATACATTCCTGCATCAAAAAGGCTCTCATCCTCATCGTAGAGCACCTTACAGTCGACGTTTGGTATCGGTTGAGTGTGGTCGGTGATCAATGAAGGGGTATCGGATACATAGAAACGAAGGACGCCCTTTTCCGGAAAGTCGGAGACTCCGCGGATCTCGCTGCACCATATAGCCGCAAGAAGCTTCATCGGAAGTCCATTTCGGTCGATCGGAGGTTGGATATCAACTGCTTTTCCGCCGAAGCGTGTTTTATTCTTATCCTCGGGGCAAGGAAGCATTATTCTCGTCATCGGTAACGCCGAGCCTCTGCGAAGGATATCGACCGCTTCGGATATCTCGCCACGAATATCGTTCCTTTCACCAAACGGGAATTGACCGCGCTCAAGCATATCCAAGACGTTTTTTATACTCTCTCCGTTTGAACCGTGCAAAACGGCTCTGTCGAAATATTTTTTGCTTTCTTCCTTTTCTCCGAGTGCGAAAAGTGCGATCGAAAGTGCGCTTTCCGATTGGTGCATTTTTTCGTTGATCTCTATTGCGCGCTTAGCGGGCTCAATAACTCTTTGCCAATCGCCGATAGTCAGATAGGCTTGGGCAAGGTTATTCCACGCCTGTGGGTTTTCCTTATCGAGCTCAAGCGCTGACGTATAGCATCTCAATGCATCGGCACGTTTTCCCTTTTTCATATATAAAATTCCGAGGTTAGACCAGACGGCTGAACGCTTTTTGTCGTATTTCAATAGCTCCTCATAGGTGGATATCGCATCGTCGCTTAGTCCTGCATCAGTTTGCGCCAACGCCTTGAACATCAAAACGGCACATATATCGTCGCCTGAATTTGCTTTTTCCGACAACGCATCAAGCTGTTTTATTGCGGAGGCGTAGTTGTCCTCGTTATACGTTTTAATTGCTTTTAACAGCTTGGTTTTTTCCTTTTTTTGTTCGGGACGCGAAAAAGCGGAGCAGATATGCTCTTTATAGCTGCGCTCGTATATCTTCAGCGAGGTGCCGCGCGGTGCTGCCAAGAGGCGTATCAGCGACAAAACAAGTCCCGCAAGGACGATGACGAATTTTCCGAGGTCGTCGGTCTTTAGCTGCCAACCGTTTTGTGCTGTCTCGTAGATCAAGAAACCGATCAACGCCGCTATCAAGACGATTATCAGGATCAGGGATATTATTTTCGACTTATTGTTTTTCATTTTAACTCCTTTCAACCTTGAATGGTATCCTTTTATCTTTATATTTCTAAAGCAGCACTAAGGGGATCGAAAATAATATGCGAGCGAAAATCGAAAGCACGAAGAAAGCGAGCGAAATAAGAATTTTTTTCAGAGGCTTCGACTGTGTTGCAGAAAGCAAAAGTCCCATTCCCGAAAACCATCCCGCTATGCCACCGCCCAATGCACCGCCGACGAGCGGAAGCGGTATAATGATCTCTATGAAGTTGTTGCAGTGGATGTTGAATACAATGGTGAAAACTGCGATGGCAAAAACATACCATTCAAGACACTCTGACATTTCCAATACATCGCCGTTTATATTGAGATTTATCCCAAATAAAAGATTACCTTTAAGCGTTGCGCAAAAAGAAAACTCACCGTCGTTATAGTGATACACTTTCTTTTTCAGCCGGTGGAGTACTTTTCCGTTGATAGTCAGCGTTTTTTTCCCAGTCCAAAGACTTTCATCATACTCTACTACACCATATTTTTTATCGGTTACTGTTAATTTCATTTTTTGCCCCTCTCTACACAAAACGGAATTTTTTTATCTTTATAATAATATTCATAGTCACGGTCGTTTATCTCGCGGAGCACTTTACAAGGATTTCCAACGGCAACGACACCTGAGGGGATATCCTTCGTTACGACGCTACCTGCACCGATGACGGAGTCATTTCCTATCGTTACACCCGGGAGTATTATTGAGCCTGCGCCGATCCAGACGCGGTCGCCGATATGTATGGGGAGGTTATACTGATACACACGCTCACGAAGCTCGGGGGAGATAGGGTGTGTTCCCGTTGCAAGTATTACGTTCGGAGCTATCATTACGTTGTCGCCGATGAAGATATCTGCATCATCAACGACGGTCAAGCTGAAATTAGCATAGAAGTTATCGCCAACGTGCATATTACAGCCCCAATTTGCATAGAACGGCGGCTCGATATAGCAATTCTTTCCGACGGATGCGAACATTTTTCTGATTATTTCGTCGCGTTTTTCGAACTCGCTTGGGCGTGAGTTATTAAACTCGTATTGAAGCTCTTTACATTCAAGTATTTTATCGTTGAGGTATTCGGGTACGTTTTCGGGGGAGCAATCATAGAGCTTCCCGCTTTTTATCTCTTCAAGTGTTGTCATTTCGGTATCTCGCTTTCTTTGGGGTTATTATAACACATTTATTATTTTGATGCAATAAAAAAGAAGCTTTCTTTTAGAAGCTTCTTTAATAATTTGATCAGACGTCGTCATCGTATTTTGGCTCTACCTTATAGAAATCAAGCACGGGAAGAAGCACGAGTGCGGTGAGTCCTGCGTTAAAGCCGCCGTTATAGAGGACGAAGCCACCGTGCATTCCTGCGGTCGAGGTACATATTATTGCACTCAAAAAGCCGGCAAGGACCCCGATTTTCCAACCGTATTTTCCTGCGAATGGGCAAAGTCCCGTTGCAAACGCGAGTCCGTTGATATAGCCTTGTGTTGAGAGAGTCCACGGAACGTCCATCCCGCCGATGCCGCATATTACACATACGACACAGAGCAGCAAGACGTAACCGAGAGCGATCGGTGCGACGGTGCGCGGTTGCTGACCATCGGCAGAAAAGGTCAAGGCGGCAAAAACGACTCCGACCGTCGGGCCTGTGAATCCGACCCCCGTCGGGAGAAACGGAAATATCTCGGGAAGAACAAATATCACGTTGAGATACGCGAGGATGCAAAATCCATAGACACCGATATTGATCAAGCAATCGGGCATTCCGTATTTATCGAGAAAATCCGTTCCATAGCCCGTACATTTCAACAGCTCCTTATATCCGCGGAAGCTTCTGTTGTTCAGAAAATAGCCTGTCAAGATCGAGATCAGAAAGAGCAAGATGAAGAACACGTTCATAAACGTGCGATATCCATAGGGCATTGCGTAATACTCGGGGTTGACTATCGGCACGACTGACGGTGCTTCTATTCCGAGTGAGCGGTACATAAACGAATAGACGAAGATACCCATTATTCCGATCGCAAGTCCTGCTTTATACAGATTGAAGCCACGGTGCATTGCGGTCGTTCCCGGTATCAATGCGGGTACGGCAAAGCCTGCGGCTATTCCGAACAGCACGGCAAGGATGACGCCGAGGATCGTCGCACGCGGGTTTGACGGATCAAAGCTATCTCCGAGCGTATAGCGGAACACAAAGTCCGAAATGAACGGGCCGAGTGCGGTCGCAAACAAGGCGACGTGCACCTTTTCCGAAAAGGGATTTTTCGTCGCAAGGCAATAGATCAAAACGCCGAGAAGCGGAGTCCACATATTCAGAAAATTGAGTCCGTAGAAGCCGTGGGCTATTACGAGCATATATGCGGCAAAGGTGGTGGCATTGGATCTCACCTTGCTGAAAAATATCACCGCATTGGCGATAAGTCCGCAGATCGCAGTATTCAAAAATGCGCTTCCGAGACCGCCGAGTGCGAAATAGTCGGTGACGAGCTTTGACGGTGAGGTCAAGATGCGCCAAAGGTCGCCGAGGATATCGGTATCGTTTGCGAACCATACTGCGAAGGGGACGGCGGCAAAAAAGCAGAGTGTCAGGAAAAGTGTATAGAAGCCGATTATTTTATCGGCGTTTTTTGAGTGGTGCTCAACTGAATCGTAAAACGAGATATGTGGGGTCTTCATATTTTTCTTCCTTAATTTTATACATTATAATATAGCACATATTTTTCTCGGTTTCAACCGATTTTGTCGAATTTATGGATGTATATTATTCTTTTTTGCGGTCAATAATTAGATTAAACTTTATGGAGGAACAAAGGATATGATCGAACAAGACACGATTAGGCTTCTTCGCGAATGTGATGCGGGGATAAAGATGGGGATATCGTCGATCGACGACGTATTGAGCTACGTCAGCGACAAGGATTTCAAGGACGGATTGATCGATTGCAAAGCGGAACACGAGAAACTTGGGTGCGAGATACGTGATCGACTTGCAAAATTTCAAGATGACGGAAAAGAACCAAATCCGATGGCAAAGGGGATGAGCTGGATAAAGACGAACACGATGCTGACGCTGAACGAGAGCGACGAGACTATTGCAGACCTTATGACTGACGGGTGCAACATGGGTGTCAAATCGCTCTCAAAATACCTCAACAAATACGAGGCGGCGGAGGAATATTCGAAGGACATTGCAAAGAAGCTCATTAATCTTGAGGGGCAATTTGCCGTAGATATACGAAAATATTTATAGAAAACGGTATTGCATCGGTATTGGCTATTGTGATATAATAATGCCAAGAAAAGCTTGGAGTCATTATTATGGAATTATCAATAGAACAATTGGAAAAATATCTTCAAGGGCATTACGGTATCGGGACGAATGACAGCGGACTTTTTATGAAGCTCGTTGAGGAGCTTGGCGAGGTTGCGGAAATACTCAACAAAAGGAGTGGCTGCAAAAGTGCCGACAAGAGCGACGAAGCATTACTCGAAGAGCTCGGCGAGGAGTTGGCGGATATGATACACTATGTTGTGGCTATTGCGGCTGTTCACGACATTGACATCTCTAAGGTCATTCTCGAAAAGGACAAGCGTGCGGCAGTTAAATACGGGCACGATATTGACCTTGAGGGATTTTTGGGTAAGACAGAACAATGAGAAAATCGGCAGTAGTGCAACTCTACTGCCGATCTTTGATATTATTGGCTTTTTTGAGAATTATTTTACAGAAATAACCTTATAGCCTTGTTCTTCCACTGCGGTCTTGAGGGTATCGTTCGGGATATCCTTAGAGAGTGTTACTACTGCCGTGCCTTTTTCGTGGCTGACGTCAGCGGATGCTACTCCGTCAAGAGCTTCGAGAGTTTTCTTCACTCTGCCCGAGCAATGCATACACATCATTCCTTCGATCACCATTGTTTTTTCCATATTCTTTGTTCCTTTCGTTTTATGCTTTTTTGGTTTATCGTGTTTATCATTATATATTTTGAAAAGGTTTAGTCGGAGCGCATTTGTGACGACACAGAAGCTCGAAAGGCTCATTGCCAACGCACCGAGCATTGGGTTCATTTCCCAGCCGAGAAGCTCTATGAACGCTCCTGCGGCGAGCGGGATGCCTATTGTATTATATATGAACGCCCAAAAGAGATTTTCGTGGATATTACGAAGCGTTGCTTTGCTGAGGCGCAATGCTGCAGGTACGTCGATGAGTGTATTTTTCATCAATACGACGTCTGCGGCATCGATGGCAACGTCCGTTCCTGCGCCGATGGCGACACCGATATTCGCTCTTGTGAGTGCGGGGGCATCGTTGATTCCGTCACCGACCATTGCGGTCTTGCCTTCGCCGTTCAGCTTTTTCAGAACGGCTTCCTTTCCACTTGGCAACACACCTGCGACGACCTCGTCTATCTCGGCGCGCTTTGCGATCGCTTTTGCAGTACGCTCGTTATCACCCGTGAGCATCACGACACGCAAACCCATTTTTTTCATTTGGCGGACAGCCTCGACGCTGTCGCTTTTCAGTTCGTCCGAAACTGCGATCATACCGAGAAGCGTCCCGTTTTCGCAAAACAGAAGCGGTGTTTTACCGTCCTCGGCGAGTTTTTCCCACGTTTTTATAACGTCATCCTCAAGCTTGATGATATTGTTTATGAAATTTCTGCTTCCGCCGATGAGCTCTTTTCCGTTCAGAATTGCGCTGACTCCGTTGCCTGCGAGGGTTTTGAAGTCGGTAGTGGGCTTCGGTATTATATTTTTTTCTTTTGCATATTTTACTATTGCTTTTGCGAGCGGGTGCTCGCTTTTTTCTTCGAGAGAAAATGCTTTTTCGAGCAGCTCCGTTTCGGTAGCTTCGCCTGATGCGATGACGTCGGTGACTGTCGGCTCGCCCGTCGTTATCGTTCCCGTTTTGTCGAGGACGACTATTTCCGTCTTTCCCGCCGCTTCGAGCGAGGCGGCTGTTTTGAAGAGTATTCCGTTTTTCGCACCGACACCGCTTCCGACCATTATTGCGACGGGGGTAGCTAGTCCGAGCGCACACGGACAGCTTATTACGAGCACGGAGATGGCTCTCGCGAGTGAAAAGCCGAGCGGCTTATCGAGAAGCATCCATACGATGAACGTTACGATCGCTATCGAAATGACGATGGGCACGAACACGCCCGACACCTTATCGGCTACCTTTGAGATAGGTGCTTTCGTTGCGGCGGCGTCACTGACCATTTTTATTATCGCGGAAAGCGAGGTATCCTCGCCGACTCGCGTTGCTTCACATTTGATATATCCGGAGGTGTTGAGCGTTGCGGCGTAGACCGAGGAGCCGACCTCCTTTTCGACGGGGAGGCTTTCGCCTGTGAGAGACGATTCGTTGACGCTTGCGCTTCCCTCGAGTACTACTGCATCGGTGGGGATAGTTTCGCCTGTTTTTACGATAAAAACGTCACCCTTTTTGACCGCTTCGATCGGGACGACGACCTCTTTGCCGTCGCGAAGCAGGGTTGCAGTTTTCGGTGAGAGGTCCATAAGGCTTTTCAGAGCGTTCGTGGTCTTCCCTTTTGAATGAGCCTCGAGCATCTTTCCGACGGTTATCAATGCGAGTATCATCGCGGCTGACTCGAAATAGAGCTCGTGGAGATAGTGCTCGGGGTGGGTGGATGCTGTCATCGCGAACGTCATTGCGGTGCTATAGACGAATGCCGCCGACGAGCCGAGGGATACGAGGGTATCCATATTCGGTGAGCGATGGATGATGCCCTTTGCGCCGTTTATGAAGAATTTTTTGTTTATTATCATTACTGCGAGAGAAAGCAGCATTTGGACAAGCGCGATCGCTATCGGGTTACCATCAAAAAACGGCGGAAGCGGAAGCGAGATCATTTGGCCCATTGAGAAGTACATCAACACGAGGAGAAATCCGAGAGATGCCACGAGGCGACGGACGAGCTCGGGAGTTTCGGTATCCTTGAGGGCGGAGCCTTCTTCCTTTTTTATATTATTACCGTTTTTGAGTGAAGCGCCGTAGCCCGCTTTTTCGACGGCTGATATTACAGCCTCGGCGGTGACGCTGCCCTCGACGGTCATTGAGTTCATCAAGAGGTTGACCGAGCAGCTTTCGACGCCTTCAAGCGAGGATACTGCTTTTTCGACACGCGCGCTACACGCGGCGCAGGTCATTCCCGTTACGTTATATTGTTCCATAGTTCACCTTTATTTCATCAGCTTTTGAAGCGTTTGGACAAGCTCGTCGATCGTTTCGTCTTTTCCGTTCCGTATATCGTCGGCGACACAGGTTTTTACGTGGTTCGCCAAGAGCTCGCGGTTGAACGCATTCAATGCGGCAGTGATCGCGCTTACTTGGACGAGGATATCGGTGCAATATGCGTCCGATTCGACCATTTTCTTTATTCCGCGGACCTGCCCTTCGATACGATTGAGACGATTGACGAGGCTCGTGTATTCGCTATCGCTTCGCTTTTTCGTTTTTTTACATTCACATTTATTTTCCATTTTAGACTCCGAAAAGATTTTATATGCATATTATATACCCCTCGGGGGTATATGTCAAGGGGGTAGCGGAAGTTTTTTCGGACGTTTCATTAAAATGAATTTGAGAAAACGAGAGGAAAAACGAGGAAAACGGGGGAAAAGTGAGGAAAACGAAAATTTTTTTAATTTTTTTCGAAAAAGTACTTGACAAATTAATGGGAATCGTATATACTAACCAAGCACGAAAAAATGACTAGAATTTATTGGAGGAAATTATAATGTCCACATTTATGGCAAAAAAAGAGACACTTGAACGCAAGTGGTACATTATCGATGCAAGCGGCAAGACTTTGGGTAAAGTTGCTACAACTGCTGCTACCATCCTTAATGGTAAACATAGACCTGAATATACTCCTCACGTTGACTGCGGCGAGTCCGTTATCGTCATCAATGCCGATAAGATCGTTTTGACCGGTAAGAAATTGGATCAAAAATACTACTATCGTCATTCCGGATATATCGGTGGTTTGAAGAAGACAAGCTATCGCGAGCTCATGAGAACAAAGCCCGAGTTGGTAGTTCGTCTCGCAGTTAAGGGTATGCTTCCGAAGAACACTATCGGTGACAAGAGCATCGCTCGTCTCATCGTTTACAGAAACGATCAACACAAACAACAGGCTCAACAACCCATTCCTGTTGAAGTTAAGTAATTAGGAGGAGAGAATAATGTACGAATCAGCAAGACCTTATTTTTACGGTACAGGAAGAAGAAAGAGCTCCGTAGCACGTGTTCGCATTCTCCCCGGTACAGGTGTTATCACCATCAATAAACGCGATATCGACGAATACTTTGGACTTGACACATTGAAGCTCATCGTTCGTCAACCCTTCGCAGTTACAGATACACAAGGTAAGTTCGACATCATCTGCACAGTTACCGGCGGCGGTGTTTCCGGTCAAGCAGGCGCTATCAGACACGGTGTTGCAAGAGCACTTCTCAGAGTTAACGAAGAAGAATATCGTCCCCTTCTCAAAAAGGCAGGACTTCTCACTCGTGACCCTCGTATGAAGGAAAGAAAGAAATACGGTCTCAAGGCAGCTCGTCGCGCAAGCCAATTCTCCAAGAGATAAGTTTTTATTTCTTCGAATATTCATTTGGAAACTACAGCACTCACGTTCGTGGGTGCTGTTTTTTGACTTTTTTTGGGTTCTATGGTATAATGGGGCAGATGGATAAAAAGAGGTGAAAATATGTATAACGAGATAAAGACGAGAGAAGACATTGAGTTTTTTCTTGATAAGGTCAATTTTTTACACGATGGATACATCATCGACGTTCGCTACACTCATAATGGTATCTCGAAAATTGAAAACGGTCATTATTTTGAACCGAATAAAACCACGTTAACACTGCAAATATTGGTCACAAGCATTTGGGATGCTATTGTGGAGATTGAATTTGAAAGCTTGTTTGAATGGCAGATAAAGGATAGCCAAGGGGATATATTTCATACTTCCGTTACATTTGATGAGCAAGGTCGTATTGTGTGGTCGGACGATGCTTATATTAACATGGATGAAGTGAAAAAAACTTCGTATGCGATCGCCTCATCTATGAAATGGCGGATCATATAGAAAAATGGGGTGGTGCATGGAGCATGCGCCAAAGCACAGTTTTCGAAATTCCTTTGAATACTACAGCACTCACGTTCGTGGGTGCTGTTTTTTGTTCACAATAAAAATCTCTCACATTTACCGCTTCGCGCCAAATATGAACAGCTTGTTCATTTTTTGTTCATAAATTGTTTACATTTGGGATCGTTAAAACCTATTGACTTTTTGCGGGGGGGTGATATAATGTAATTGAAGAGTAAAGGGTGCTCTTCTTAAAGGAAAAACACGCATCGAAATGGGGTACGGTGTTATTATATTTTTGACTTATAGCCGTACTTTCTTTTTGATAATTGTTTTCAAGGGACAGGTATGGTTTTTTATTTTTTAAGGAGGAAGAAAAATGAAAAAGTATTTATCGATATTATTGGTACTTCTATTTCTCGTTGGTGTCGTATCACCGACGTTTGCGGTAGGTGATGCGGTGACGGACGAGGTGAAGGCGGAAATTGAGGAGCTTTTGGAGAAATATAATGAATTAACGCTATTGATCAATCATATTGAAGGTTCAGTTGAATATATCAAGGATATTGAATATGTCGTTCCTATAGAAGAAGAGATGGAAACTGACGAAGATGGTAATCCTTGGTATTTCAATTATGGTTCATGCCTGCGAATAGTTGATGATACATTCTCATCCATAAAAGACATTGAAGAACTTTACCATACTGTATATACCGACAGAATGGCAGAGATATATTTGAGAGAAGAATTACACGCCAGTGTTCCTCAGTACATTGAATGGGATGGCTTTTTATATTCTCCTTATGATTTTTCAGACAGCTCTCCGCTGTGCCAACGATATGTTGATATTGGTTCCATTGAAGTCTCTACCGGAACTAAAGGTATGGTTGTCGAGGCAGATGCCTCGTCAATAATAAAAAGCGGAAAGATAGGCGAACCTGATTCCAAAATCAAGCTTTTGATAGTTTCCGAAAAAGGAAAACTGAAAATAGAAAGAGTGCGCACTTGCCTTTTCTCACAAAAAAGTGAAGCTGATTCATTAGAAGGTAAAATAATTGAAGCAGCAAAAAACTATGAAGCGCTGAAAGATATTTTAGGAAATCATAACAAAGAACTATTACCGATGGACAATAGACTGTTTTTAATTTCCAACAGCAATTATAAATATGAAAATTATACTCAAAACGATCTTTTTTCTCGTCCGTTAGATAATATTAATTACTCGTTATATTATGATTTGTGTCTTGTTAACGTTGATGAAGATGACGAAAATGTTGTTTATGATGTTAATGATCCTATAGCGAGTTTCTCATCGGTTGAAGGCATTGATTATTTTTACGGCTGTATTAAGAAGAATTTTATAAGCCAGCATGAATATATAATTCCTGCAATTATTGATTATAATGGTTGGCTATATATAGGATCTGATACGCAAAATGCACCAAGATGTGATTTTTCTGAATATAGTATTAAAAAAGTTGGGGATTTTTACTACCTATACACACCGTGTTATGGTCCACATACGTTTGAAGGCGAAAGAGTTTCAATAAGTGTTTTTAAAGAATATGATTTATTCGGAGATGGCGATTTAAAACCATATTTAAAATATGTCACTATTGACAACAATTTGAAATATGAGGATATCGCAAATATTGAGTAACAAAGGTTTAAGAATCTAAATAGGAGGTACGAAAATGAAAAAACTTATCATTTTATTGCTGTTAATTTCATTAACACTTGGGTTATTAGCATCTTGTGTACCGAATGACACTTCTTCGGGTGGGGAGATTTCTAAAGATATATCAAACGAAATTTCCACCGATATGTCAGATGAAGTTTCGACAGAAGAATCCAACACTGTTGTCGAAGTCACTGACAAGGCTATTATTTCCGAGATAAAGGCGCTTTTGGAGAAGTATAACGAATACGTACTTATCGTGAATATGTGCGAGGGATCGTTGAAGTATGAGGGTGAGGCTATTGACTACACCATTTCATACGAGCAATGGTTCGAAAGTGACTTTACGAAAAATATAGGCGATGGGACAGTAAATTCTCCAAAATTAAATTTTTATGGAAACAAAATTACAGATGAGCGGTTTCGTGATGCCGATTCTTTTGAAAAAATGCTATTAAGCGTTTATACAAAAGAGCTTGCGGACACATATTTCCAATATGAATTTGCTTATGGATGGAAGCATGGTGAATTCACTTGTAAATACAATGAATACAGCAACTATCCTTTGTTCAATTATCTGGACGGATACAATTATTCCACAGTACCTTTTAACGATACTGCCGTACTGCACAAAAGATATATCGACACAGATTCGTTGGAGATAGTCGAGGGAACAAAAGGATATATTGTTACTGCACGTGGTTCATCCTCTTTCGTTGACGGTGAGATAGCTGCTCCCGATTCGGATGTGAAAATGTTGATCGTTAAAGAAGACGGTTCGTTGAGGATATCATATTCCGAGGCAAAACGCGATCACATCAAAACAAGCGACGCGCTTCAAGGCAACGAAGATGATGTTAAAACGATCATAAACAAGCTCGTCGAAATGAACGATCTGCTAAAAAATCGTGATGGTGAATCGATATCGGTTCAACCGGACTCATTGCCAATATATCATTGGGGACTTTATTTTTGGACACAAGGTGAAGGCTGGCGCATCAGTGAACAAGATTGCGTTTTGATCAATGATGATATTTTCAAAAACTCTGTTGATATTTACGATTGGAGCTTTACGCTTCTCAATAATGAAGTTGCGCTTAACTTCAACCGTGGAATTTTTTACGGATATATAGATTCGGGGTCACATGAATTTCCTCGCGTTATCTATGAGTCCGATAGGCTTAATGGGTTCTTGGTCGGTGAAAATGATAGATTTGATTTGTATATGTTCTCCTTTGTATTTAGAGATAATTATTTAGAAAACTATAAGATAACCGAGACGAATTACGGTTATATTATCAGCAATGGAGATGATGTATTCAATTTCATTTGTATTGAGAAAACCGACGCCTTCGGTGACGGTGAATACACCTTTAAGATAAGCGGTGTAAAATCAGAGTACGACCTCACCGACGAGGAAAAGGCGTTATTGGGGAT
Source organism: Clostridia bacterium (assembly GCA_017436675.1). Lineage (GTDB taxonomy): Bacteria > Bacillota > Clostridia > Oscillospirales > CAG-382 > UMGS1307. Next base: position 13,167 of record JAFSCS010000035.1, read on the forward strand.
AGAATAACTTCACAAAAAAATGGCTTGTATCACTTGATACAAGCCTTTTTCTTATTCAAATTCTACTTGGAAGCGGATCTCGTATTGGCGTTCGAACGGTGCGGTGAAATCTGTTAGGTCTATTTTCGGGATAGTGAACGTATTTCCGTCGTTATCGGAGATGAGCTTCTCGCCGACGAGCTTCGAGATGACAAGCGGTGCGTTATATTTATAATCGTCTCGCATAAGGTGGGATTCTATCGCTTCGGGGGTGAATTTATTGAGTGAGCTTCGTGCGCTTCTGCAATAGGACATATCTTTTACGAACGCGAACACGAGCCCTTTCGCGAACGCTTCATCGGCGGTCTCGGTTTTATTCGGCTCGTTTTCGAGATACATATAACGAGTATATCCCATTGCGAGTGAGATACCCATTGCGTTGCCTGCCGTACCCCAACAGCTATAGCCGAGTGTATATTTCAGCGGGATATCCTCGAGGAGCACGTTGAAGTTATGCTCGGTATTGGAGGCGTCGATGACTATCGTTTTGATGCCTTTTATCTCGTTGCGCTTCCATTTGGTAATGAGGTTCACTGATGCATCATAGGAGCAATCACGGGTGAGGACGAGGAGCTCGATATCGGCGTCTTTCGTCACGACCTCGCCGCCGAGGGAATTTATATGCTTTTCGACGTTGACGCGCAGGGTATCGAAATCGAAGGAGTCGGCATATTTATCTTCGTTACCGCCGTAATAGGTGACCTTTATTTTCGCCGAATCGTTCCAATAATCAGCATACGCTTTCGAGACAGCCATCATTCCGAGCTCGTCCGTTCCGCAAAAGAGCGTTCCGTTTTCGCCGATGAGGTTCATTATATATGATATCTCATTCGTTTGGATCGACTTATTCGGGCTTGAATCGTCGACACCGATATAGCAATATTTGATATTATCGGAGCTTCTTAGCAATCTGTCGATGAGCTTTAGCTTTCTAATCCTTGAGTTATGGTAATTTTTTAGCTGTTCTTCGCTGAGCGGTGTTGATATCTTTTTGCCGTTTTTATCGTAGCGGTAGCCTTCAAAAATATTTTCGATCGTAAGCTCGTCGCCGACGAGTGTTTTTCGTTCCTTTTGGCCGTAGGAACGGAAGTCGCTATATTCCTCCATTTGCATTCCGTTATAGTTGACGGTGGAGGCGAGGCGCATTACTGTATCAAACACATATAGCGGTTTTCTTTTGGAAAGCTCGGCGAGGTAATCGACGATCATATACTCGAGCGTGAGGTCCTCGTTGGTGAGTGCGCGGCTGCTGACGAGTCCGCCACTGAGCAATTGGTCGAGGCTGACGACGAAGATATCACATTTATCCTCGTTTTCCTTCATCCACTCGAGGAGCGCTTCCCTATCGCCATACGTTGTGCCGTTGGGGTTTTTGCTCATTCCGTCGAGTCTTGTTGCGAAGAGGTGCTCCTCGGGGATCAGAATTTTCATCCCTGCGCTCTCGATCTGATAGATCGGGCGTTGGTCGTTGACGGGGCGGTTATCAAGCGGCACGAATGCGATCGTGAGGTCTTTCGCGGACTTGATCTCATCGGGGGTACTCGTTTCTAACGAGGTATCACCGAGCGAAACGTCGGACATTGTATCCGTCGGCCCACAAGAAGCGAGGAGCGGAAGAAATAATGCGAGCGTAATTATTAACAGTAATATCTTTTTCATCATTTTATTCCTCATATATTGATAAACTGATTTTAACATATTTTTTTCGGTTTGTCTATACAAAATGAGAAACCGTCTGCTCTCGGGCAGACGGTTTCAAAAAGAAAGGGCAGTAAAATGAAGCAACTATTTATTCACTGAAATCGTTTCGTTAAACTCAAGTGTTTTTATTTCGACATCGCTATAAGTTCCGTTATATTCCATTCTGACAGACACTTCAGCGCTAAAGCCACCGTTTTCATCAAGTTCGACTTTCGTTTGGGTCTGACCAAGCGTTACAACGAGGTAACGCACTGCATCGGAGTCACGCTTTACGTCGATAGCTTTCGAATTAACTTTATATTCTTTTCCGTCGATAGTCACATATATCGTTCTCGCACCCATTTGCAAACGGGAGCAATCCAAGAGGATCTTTACTGTTAGATCATAGGTATCATCCTCGGCACGCTTCAGATTCCAAGTTCCATAGAATTTAAACGGATTATCTCTATCTTCTTCATTACCGCTGATATCAATCAATTTTTGTCCTTTAAGGGTTGCCGTATAATCAAGTATCACTACTTCAGGCTCTTTACTCGTTTCGGGTTCACTTACCTCAGGTTCACTAACGTCGGGTTCGCTGATCTCCGTGTCGCTGACCTCGGGCTCACTGACATCGGTATCACTCGTTTCGGGCTCGCTTACGTCAGGAGAAACGGATACATCTGACACGGTAGTATCAGTCGAATTGTCGGGCGTCTTACTCACCTCACCGTCAGGACCGCAGGACACGATCAACAACATTACAGCAAAAGCGATCATCAAAAATACTATCTTTTTCATAAGCTTACACCTTTCCACCGTATTGGTAATTTATTTAAACAACTTATCTTGTTTACATATATATATTAACATATACAGCACACCTTTTCAATAGGTTTTTAAAAAACAAATATGAACAAAGTGTAAACTTTTTATGAACAAAATATGAACAAACGTCAAATCTCGAGAGTTTCTTCATATCAGACAAAGAAAGGCGAATGTTATCTCGCCTTTCTTTAGATATTATCTTCCGCCACAGGAGTGGTCTTTTTTCTGTTCTCTGCATCCGCCATCACTATCGCGATTGTCTCCGTTTGGGTTCAATGCATAGGGGAAAAACTCGCCGAACGGGAAATTGAGCTTTCCGAAGATGTCGCAAGGATCGTTATGGCAGCTTGCGGGTGTGCTGTCTTTATCGGGGATACAATATCCGTTCGCTTGAACGAGAAGCTGAACGGGACGCTCGAGTCGGACAACGGTGAACATTCCGACCGTCACGAAGAGACGGTTATTTCCGACACCATCGACAAACGGTGTTCCGAATCTTTCGATCACGTTATCCGGCACTGAATCAACACCGCAACAGCAATTTCCGAAGGGGCGTTGTCTCTCGACAATTTTCGCGTCAAGGCACATAGGCTGCGCCACCTCGACGACTGCTATGGGAAGCGTTGATTGACTGTTGCATTTCAGCTCGTCATAGGACGGGCAGAAGGTATTTTGCTCGGGGTCGGACGTAAATACGCTGACGTTCTTTTCGCTTCCGAAGAGGATTATTTTTTTGTCGTGGACGGCGAGTCCTTGGAGCTCTTTTACCATTCCGTTGAACACACATACTTCAAGCGTTACGCAGAAGAAAAATCTTACGTTCACTTGGTAAAATCCGCGGTTAAACGGGACGTTTTCGAGATGGATATTCGTTGCGATGACCTCAACGTTCTTCGCACGGACGGACGAGGAATGGTCGAGCAGCTCTTGGGCTTCGCTGTTAAGATAAACTCGAAGGTCCTCGAGGCATTCTTTGTCTCTTGCGCTGTCAAAGATCTTATTGACGTTGATGCAACAGATCTCGTTTCCTCTGCCGCATCCGAATTGGTTTTTATCTACCATTTATGCTACCTCCATATAAAATTAATAGGTTTATGAAAGACTCATAAACCTATTACATATTATGCAGATATTATATTTTTGTGTTCGGTTAATCTTGGGTAATTTCGGCAAATTGTATTCTTATCGCTTTTGCGAGGTCGGACGGCGACATTTTCAGCTGACAACCGATCCGTCCGCCGCTGAAATACATATACTCAAGATGCTCAGCCGAGGAATCGACCGTGGTTTTGAAAAACTTCTTCATCCCTATCGGCGAGCAACCTCCGTGGACGTATCCTGTCAGTGGAAGCAGTTCCTTCGATTTCAGCATTTCGACATTCTTTTCGCCGACTGCTTTTGCGGCTTTTTTGAGATCGAGCTCGAAGTCGACGGGTACTACGAAAACGTAGTTATTCCCGCTTTTGCCTACGGTAACAAGCGTTTTATAGACGCATTTTGAATCGGCGCCGAGCTCACGCGCGACCTCGGGCCCGCTTATTGCTACACCGTCGCCATAGAAAAAGCTTTCGTATTTTATTTTTTTGCTATCGAGATAGCGCATTGCATTCGTTTTTTCTTCCATTTTCATCACCCGACTTATTATACTATAAAAACACGAATATTGCAACAAGAAAGATCGGCCCACGAAACGTGGACCGAAAATTTTATTTTGTATATACTGCGATGCTATATTTACCGTCCTTCTTGACCATAAATACACCTTTACCGCAGGTGGATACTGATTCGTATCCCGCCAAGCCGTTCGAAACGCGCTCGAGATTTTCGTCGATGACATATATCTCGTCGTTTTCTTTGACTGCCGCAAAGCCTCCGGAGAAGTTTGCCGCGTCGTCATAGAGCTTCAAGTTCTTTCCGTCGTAGGAGAGATAGCCCCATTTTCCGTCCATCGTCGAAACGAGGATATATTTTTCTGTGTTTCCGAAGATGTTGAAGAATGAATGGTGGTCAAATTCTTTATCACAAAGTGCCGCATCCTTCGTCGGAACAACAAATCCGTCCTCGTCAAGCTTACATTTTGACACGTCGATGAGATAGTAGCCGTTTGAAACGGTGTCGTTTTCAACGACCTTTGAGAAGACGAGTGTGCCGTAGTTCGTGGCTTTTGCGACATAGTCGCCCCTCATGACGTATACTTTCGCGAAGCTTTCGTTCGTGAGGATATAATTTGTCTCGACCCAGCCCTCTGCGGCGATCATAAGATAACCGTTTGAGAAATAGGCTGTGTTATGACCTTCGCCGATCGTACAGAATTCCATATCGATGTACACTTCATCGTTTATCGTTTCATTAATGAGCTCATATATGCTCTTTGTCGCTATTGTATTACCGTTTTTATCAACAACGAATATCGTATCCCAAGACATTATAATGAGCTTTCCGTTGATATAGCTTCCGTGGGAAGCGATATTTTCAAATTCGGCGAGCTTATTGCCCTTCATATCGTAGACAAAGAGGGTGTAGTAGTTACGAGCCATACCCATAAAATAGGTTTCATATTCTACGGTTATTATTCTGTCCTCGCTTACGTTCATTATGTATTCGCCGTTATACGTCGTTTCATCAAAGGATTCGGTGCGTTCGCACGTCCTCTCGAAGACGACCTTTCCGTCGGGTGAAATGACGGAGGACTTCGTAGTTTTCATTACTATGTCGCAAGGCTCATCGTTCCAGTCAAGTCCTGTGCCGACTACCTTTGACGTTGCACTCCAGCCAACAGCATATCCGTTTTTGTCGGAGCAGATCACGTTGTCATTGAACGGACCTGCGAGCTTTTTGCCGCTGCTGTTGATCATATAATACTCGGTTCCGTCTTTATAGACGATGGTTTTTCCGTTCGTCCAATATACTGCATCAGGATTGATGCCGCTGATGGTCGATAACGTTCCGTCATAAAGGCTCTTACCGCAGGTACAGATACCGTTTGTATATTTATGCTCGGTTTTCGAGAGTGTTTTCGTTTCCTTTTCACCGCAAGAGCAGGTGCGTTCGCTCTTTCCCTCTTTCGTGCAGGAAGCGGCGGTTACGGTCTTCCAATCACCGTAGGAGTGACCTTTTGCGGCAACCTCGGTCTGCTTCACGGTGATCGTGTTACAAACGGAGCAATGCTTTCCTTCGGTCTTACCCTTTTCGGTGCAGGTAGGCTCGACTGCTTTATCAACGACCTCGGTATGACCGAGCTCTTTAACTTCCTTCGTTTCCTTTTCGCCACAGGTACAGCTTCTTTCCTCGCTGCCCTTTTCGGTACAGGTTGCTGCTTTCGTTACCTTCCAATCGCTCCAAGAATGCTCGTGTGGTTTTGAGGTCTCCTCGGCGGGCTTTGAGGTATCCTCGGCGGGCTTTGAGGTATCCTCGGCGGGCTTGGAGGTATCCTCAGCAGGCTTTGAGGTGTCCTCGGTGGGCTTTGAGGTATCCTCGGCGGGCTTTGAGGTGTCCTCGGGTGTTGAGATATCTTCCTCTGTATTTGACACTGCGCCTTCACTTACGGTGCTTTCGGAGCTCGTATTATCACACGAGGAAAGCACTAATGAAAGAGCCAGAAGCAAGAGGAAAACGCAAGTAACCAAATTTTTGGTGAATTTCATATTAAACGTCCTCTGAATTTTGATTTTTGTTTATTATACTATCATTTTTATTTTATGTCAAGGCTTATAATGTTTTTCAAATTCTATATTTCTTATAGATTTTTCGGGATGATTGTGGTAAAATACAGAAAACACGTTTTTGGGAGAGGCATTTTGAAAAAGGAATTTTTTCGAGGTATTGGGCACGGAGTTCCGATATTTTTGGGATATTTATCGGTGTCGTTCGGGTTCGGCATTCTTGCGATCAGGTCGGGACTTTCCACTTTTGAGGCGGTCTTGATCTCGATGACAAATCTGACCTCCGCCGGTCAAGTTGCGGGAGTCGGGATAATCGCATCGCTCGGTGGTCTTGCCGAGATGGCTTTGACACAATTCATAATAAATTTGCGCTATGCTTTGATGGGTATTTCCCTCTCGCAAAAGTTGGACGAAAGCTTTACGCTTCGCCATCGTTTTTTGGCATCGTTCGGGATAACCGACGAGATATTTGCGGTCGCGATATCAAACGAGAAGCCAATTTTACCTATATATATGTATGGTATTATCTCGATCTCGTTTATCGGATGGACATTGGGCACGCTTTTGGGTGCATTGGCGGGAAGCCTTTTGCCTGTTATCGTTACCGATGCGATGGGGCTATTGCTTTACGGTATGTTTATCGCGATAATCATTCCGCCGTCAAAAAAGGAGAAGGGTGTATTTATGGCAGTCGCTTTGGCTGCGGCTTTTTCGGTCGTATTCAGATATCTGCTTTCATTCGTATCGGGTGGGTTTGCCATCATTATCAGCGCGATCGCTTCTTCGGTCGTTTGCGCTGTACTGTTTCCCATCGATGAAAAGGAGGAAAAAGCTATATGACGATATTTTTATACATACTGACTATGGCTTTGGTGACGTATCTTATTCGGATGCTTCCGATGACTTTATTCCGAAAGAAGATCGATTCAAGGTTTATAAAGAGCGTTCTTTATTATATTCCCTATTCGGTGCTCAGTGCGATGACGTTTCCCTCTGTGTTTTATTCGACCGGCGACGTTCCGAGCGCGGTCGTCGGAACGGTCGTTGCGCTTATCCTTGCATTTTTCAAAATGCCGATGATAGTCGTTGCGCTCAGCGCATCTGCGACTGCTTTACTATATACTTTAATATTCTAAATTCAATAGAAATCACTTGACTTTTGTAAATACTCACTAACTGAATAAAGTTAAATGAAATCAGCAGGAGATAAGACTTTTGTCTTTCCAAAGGGGTAATACTCTCGGGTGTCTTTTTTGACGGAGACTGCTGACGGATAGCGATCCCGAGGTTCAAGCCTCCGAGATCACTCGTGAATGCGATGAAAACTAAGCTTTCTCACATTTCAAAAAGCATAAAAAAACGTGGTCTTATGGGACCACGTTTTTTTGTTATTTATTCGTTTTTTTCTTCGAGATGAAGAATATTACGCCTCCTGCGAGCAATACACCGAACAATACGCCGAGAACTGCTTTTACAATATTGTTATTTTTCGGTTCTTCGGTTTTTGAGGTATCTTCAGTTTGGTTGGTCTCTTCTGTCATACTTTCGTTGGCACAACTTTCTTCCGACTTGCTTTCATCGGGAATGCTTTCCTCGGGAATGCTTTCCTCGGGGATAGACGAAGTGAACGTGCTTTTGTCGCCGAACACATTGATCTCGCTGAGCCAACAGAAGTTACCCTCAACGGCATATCTTACTTTGACATGAGTTGCTTCGACGGGTGTTTCGAGCGTTACCGTATAGAGTGTACGCTTCCAATCGTCTGCTTGGTCTTCGGATTCCTCCTTCACCGTGCCTTCAAGCTCGGTGAATTTCTTTCCGTCGGTCGAAACGAGGAATTTTATTTCGGCTTTATTCGGATCACCGATTCCCCATGCGCCACCGAACAAGTCGGTAGTGATACGTTTTATTTCACCTTTACCCTCGAGGTCGATCGTTATATCCATTTCCGGACAGCTATAGCCACCAATTGCGGCTTCGCTACCAAAAAGGGCAGCAAATCCGTCGGTATATTTTCCGAGCGGTTTGCCGTCGTCGCCTGTTTCGGTCCAGTTTCCGACGTACTTTGTTCCGTTGCTCTTATAGGGTTTCCCTATTGCGATATTGTGGTATTCCTTTCCGTCTTCGGTATATTTATTTTGAAGCATTTCTGCGGGATCGTATTTTTCATCCACGCCCTTTTTCGCCATCTCCTGAAGTTTTTCGACAACGTCGGGATCGAGGTTTGCGGTATAGGTATTGCCAACAGGATCAACACCGAGGTAGCTATAGAGCCAAGTACACGCGATCAGGTAGCTTCCTTCCGCTGAATGATGGGAATCATCGTCACCATAGAGATCTATTTCGGGATAGGTCTCGACACATTGGTTAAACGAAAGGACTATTGGAGCATATTTTAGTGAATATTTTTCGGCAAGGTTATCATAGAGGATAAAATAACGAGCTACGTTATGCTTTCTGATCTCGGGATCGAGCTCGGAGGTATAGCGCATATAGAGAAGCGCCTCCGCTCCGTTTTTCTCGACGAGAGGAAGAAGCGTTGCCAATGCATCGTCGGCTTGTTTTTCGGTCGCCGATGCTGCATCTTGGAATACTACGTAGTCGAATTTTTTCGTATTGAGAAGGTTGCGAAGCTTTTTGCCGTAATCGTGGGTGCTGTCGGCAAACTCGCTGAGGTACGCTGCGCCATTCGTACAATACGTTACCGATACGTCGAGGCCTGCGGCGTCGCAAAGTGCCTTGAATTTCAAAGGTGTGCCATTGAAATAGGTCGCGCTGTTTCCGACAAACAGAAATTTTTTCGTTTTCTCGGTTTCTGCCTTTTCGGGTGTATATGTAAAGCTCAGGTCCATATTACTGTCATTGAAAGTACATTTTATATCTCTTATGACCGTCATTGTTGCGTTATAGAGCATTGCGTCGTTCATCGCAAGGTCAAACACCTTTTTCGCGTCGCCGGATACATTCGGTCCGAGAGCTACGAGAAATCCGCCGACGGGTATCTTCACGCTGAGTTGGGGACTTCCATCGCCGTCGATGAGGTTCTTTCCCACCTCGATCATTTGACCGTTTTTGTCGAACACCATTAAAAATGCATTTTTAAATCCATATCTTCCGGATCTTATTGTGCGGACCGTGTCACCGTCATTTGGGAAAACAACGACCTTTTTTCCGCTCACGTCAATATCAACACCGTCGACGTTGGCGGAATATTTTACGTCTGCCGCATAGGTGGTAAACGGAACACAACCGAGCAGCATTATTAATGCAAGGATGAGGATAACTGATCTTTTCATTTTCTTTCTCCCTTGGTTTATTACCTTTATTATACTTATTTTAAAAATTAATACAAGTAGGTATCAAAAAATTTAGTTCGTTAACAAAATAAATTCCTAAAAGGTATTGACAAATTTGATCCGTAGTGCTATTATCTAAAATAGATTTTTAGGAAAGGAATGCGGCTTCACCGTTTTCTGTTATGAACCACACTACTTTTGCTGCATATTTTTATTACTTTTACTTTACCGCAAAAACAAAGTAAAAGTGATCTTTGCTGCAGAAAAATCGGTGTTATTTTAGTTTTTTCACACCTCGCAGTGATCTTCACTGTGAGGTTTTTTATTTTAAATCATTAATCTATTGGAGGCATTTATTATGATAATTGCTATTAAAAACAGCACTTCAAAGGAACAATTTGAAAATCTTATCGCTTGGTTGGAGACAAGAAACGTTTCCGTTCATATATCAAAGGGTGAATATCAGACCGTTCTCGGACTCATCGGCGACACGAGAAATATTGACGTAGAGCTTCTTGAAGGGCTTGATATCGTTCAAAAAGTAACTCGCATTACCGATCCGTTCAAAAACGTCAACAGAAAATTTCACCCCGACGACACGATCGTATCGGTTGGAGATGCATTGGTTGGAGGCGGCAATTTTGCTATAATTGCGGGACCCTGCTCGGTCGAAAGCGAGGAGCAGATCATTGCAGTAGCAAAAAGCGTTAAGCAGTCCGGTGCGACGATGCTTCGCGGCGGTGCTTTCAAGCCGAGAACGTCACCGTATGATTTCCAAGGACTCAGAGCTGAGGGTATTGAGCTTTTATTGGAAGCAAAAAAGGAGACGGGACTTCCTATCGTTACAGAGATCATGGATGCGAGCCACCTTCATCTTTTTGAGGAGGTCGACGTCATTCAAGTCGGTGCAAGAAATATGCAAAACTTTGAGCTTCTCAAGGAGCTCGGACGCACGAAGAAGCCGATACTTCTCAAGCGCGGACTCGCCAACACACTTAAAGAGCTTTTGATGAGTGCAGAATACATTATCGCAGGCGGAAACGAGAACATTATGCTTTGCGAAAGAGGTATTCGTACCTTTGAGACATACACGAGAAACACACTCGATCTTTCAGCAGTTCCGATGCTCAAGGAATTGTCACATCTTCCCGTTGTCGTAGACCCGAGTCACGCTTCGGGCATTTCGAGACTCGTTAAGCCGATGGCTCTCGCTGCGGCGGCAAGCGGTGCTGACGGATTGATGATCGAGGTACACAACGATCCCGTCCACGCACTTTGCGACGGTGCGCAATCGCTCACTCCCGAGCAATTCGACGACGTTGCGCGTTGTGTAAATAAGGTTCTTGAGGCGATCAAATGAACAAGATAGCTATTATTGGGCTCGGATTGATCGGTGGAAGCTTCTCGAAGGCTTTTTCATCGCTTGAAAACACGGTCGTATATGGGTTTGACAACGACGAAAGCACGGTGCGTCACGCTTTGCTCATTCGTGCGATGGACGGAAGACTCGACGACGACTTGCTTGGTGATTGTGACTTCGTTTTCGTTTGCCTTTATCCCGATGCGGCAGAAAAATTCATTGAGCAAAAGGCTTCTGTATTCAAAAAGGATGCGGTCGTCATTGACTGTTGCGGAACAAAGATGCGTATATGCCCAACAGGATTTGAGCTTGCCAAGGAGCACGGCTTCAACTATATTGGCGGGCACCCGATGGCAGGCAGACAACAATCGGGATTGAAATATTCACGAGCAGATATGTTCAAAAACGCAAATATGATACTCGTTCCGAAAAAGGACGAAAGCTTGTTGCTTTTGGAGAGGGTAAAGCTTCTTTTGACGTCGATCGGATTCGGCGGCATCACCATTACCACTGCTGAAAAGCACGACAAGATCATCGCGTACACTTCCCAGCTTGCGCACGTTGTTTCCAACGCGTACGTCAAGAGTCCGTCGGCAGACGTTCACAAGGGATTTTCCGCAGGAAGCTACAAGGATCTGACTCGTGTTGCAAGACTCAATCCGCAGATGTGGGCTGAATTGTTTTTCGAAAACAAGGAAAATATTACTTTTGAGATAAAGAATATCATTCTCGAGCTTCAGAAATACGCTGACGCACTCGATAATGATGATTTCGATTCATTATACACACTTTTGAAGGAAGGCAGCGACAGAAAGGTCGAGCTTGACGAAAAATAGTGTATTTTACAACACTTTTTATTGGAGATAATTTATGGAGAAGGTTATCGTTAGTGCTTCAAAAAAATATGAAATACTGATCGATGAGGGGATACTTGACAACGTTGGCAAACACGTTTCTCGGTGCTGCTCCGCGTCGAAGGTGCTTCTCGTTTCCGACACGAACGTTTTTCCGCTTTATGGTGAAAGAGTTATCAGTTCGCTTGAGGATAGCGGACTTGAGACGATATATTACGTTATTACCGCAGGAGAGAGCTCGAAGAATTCGGAGAGTCTTTTTGAGCTTATTGACGTGCTTGCAGACAATGAATTTACTCGTTTTGACGTTATTGTGGCACTCGGCGGCGGTGTCGTCGGAGATCTCGCCGGATTTTGTGCTTCGATATACCTTCGCGGAATAAAATTTTTCCAGGTTCCGACGACTCTTCTTGCCGCAGTGGACTCATCTGTCGGCGGAAAGACGGCGATCGATATTGCACAAGGCAAAAACCTCGTCGGCTCGTTTTATCAACCGAGCGGTGTGTTTTTTGATCCGCAGGCTCTTTCGACCTTGCCCGATGAGGTATACGCAGACGGGATGGCAGAGGTCATCAAATATGGCGTTATCCTTGACGGAGAGCTGTTTTCACAGCTTGAGGCTTGCGGTGATCATATTGGCGTTGAGCAGATCAAAAGATGTATTGAGATCAAGCGCGACGTCGTTGAAAAGGACGAGTTTGAGGGTGGGATGCGTAAGCTTTTGAATTTCGGTCACACGTTCGGACACGCCACCGAGAAGGTTTCGGGATATTCCGTTTCGCACGGACGCGCGGTGTCGATGGGGATGCGGATAATTGCAAAGGCTTGTTATGAGCTCGGCAGCTGCTCGTTTGACGATTATTCGAGGCTTTGCGCACTGCTCGACAAGTTCTCGCTTGAGCCTATTGCCGCTTTCAAGGGAGAAGCACTCGCGGATGCGATGCTTTTCGACAAAAAACGCGAGGGAGACAGCATTTCTCTCGTGCTTATGGACGCGATAGGTAAATGCCGAGTCGAAAAAATGAGTGTTTTTGAGGCTGTGAAGATACTTTATTTGGGATCATAATATGGTTATTACGATAAACAAAAACGAACTTCGCGGCGGAGTTGTTATTCCGCCATCAAAATCGGTCGCTCACAGGGCGTTGATATGTGCTGCTGTACGCGGCAAAAAAACAAGGATAAGATGCACTGAGCTTTCGGAGGATATTGAAGCGACGATGCGATGTCTTCGCTCACTCGGATATGACGTTGATCGTGAGGGTGAGTTTATTGACGTTGGTGCAACACGCAAAAACGTCTCGTCACCGACACTTGATTGCGGTGAGAGCGGTTCTACGTTTCGTTTCGTGCTTCCGCTTGCGGCTGCGCTCGGATGCGGCGCGACCTTCGTCGGCGCAGGAAGGCTCGGAAAGCGCCCGATGGACGAGCTTTATTCAGAGCTTGAACGCCACGGGATAGTTATAGAGCACCCGCAGGGCTCATCGCTTCCCTGCACTATTTCGGGGAAATGCAAGGGCGGAAGCTTTTCCATTCGCGGTGATATAAGCTCTCAATACATTACGGGGCTTCTTTTGGCGTTTCCGCTTATGGAGGAATGTCGGCTCGGCATCGTCGGAAAGATAGAATCCAAGCCATATATTGACATCACTATTGATGTTTTGAAGAATTTTGGCTATTCGGTGATTGACGAGGGCGGAGTTTTCGTTTATAATGGATATAATGAGAATTCTATTGATGAATATACCGTTGAGGGTGATTATTCAAATGGCGCATTTTTCGTTGTCGGCGGACTTATCGGCGCGAAAGATGGATTGGAGATATTTGGACTTTCAAGGGAAACGAAGCAAGGCGACAAGGCTATTATCGATATTATGACTCGTTTCGGCGGCAGGATCGACGAGGTGGGAGACTCACTTATCGTTCATTCATCGTCGCTTCACGGGACAGCGGTAAACGTCAGCGACACGCCGGATCTTGCACCGATCATTGCGGTCGCGGCTGCGGCGGCGCACGGCAGGACTGTCATCAACGGATGCGCTCGACTTCGGGCGAAGGAGAGCGACAGGATCGAATCTACGCTTGCGCTGATCAATGGGCTCGGCGGGATGGCGTGTTCCGACGGTGACAAGATCATCGTTGAAGGCAGCGGAAGGCTTCGCGGAGGAAAAGTAAGCTCGTATGGCGACCATCGCATTGCGATGTCGGCGGCTATTGCTTCGCTCATCTGCGATGGAGACGTCATAATTGACGGCGCAGAGGCGGTAGCAAAATCGTTTCCGAGGTTTTTTGAATTATTAGACAGCTTGAGTTGAGGTTCGATCATGGCAAGTTACGGAAAGAATTTTAAAGTTTCTGTTTTTGGACAATCGCACGGAGAGGCTATCGGCGCCGTTGCGGAAGGGTTCCCTATTGGGTTTAGTCCCGATCTTGAGGAATTGAAAAGATTTATGGAGCGCAGAGCTTCGAGAAGCTCGCTCACGACTCCGAGGCGTGAGGGCGACAAGGTGGAGATCGTTTCGGGCTTAAATTCCGACGGCAAGACCTGCGGTGCGCCGATATGCGCTATTATATACAATGAAAATACTCGTTCCTCCGATTATGGAGAAAAGCTCGACGTTCCGCGTCCGTCACACGCTGATCTTGCGGCTCATTTAAAATATGGCGAGGCGTTCGATCATCGGGGTGGTGGACAATTCTCGGGCAGGTTGACTGCACCTATTTGTGCTGTCGGTGGGTTATGTATTCAATATTTACGCTCGATCGGTATTGAGGTACGCTCTCACATATCATCGATCGGAGCTATGAGTGATCTTTCCTATGAGGGAATCGGAGGATATCCCGACGTTTCGGAAAAAGAGTTGCCTGTTTTGGGCGATTATATGATCGATTTTTACAAGGAGATCGTTAAAAATGCAAAGGAAAACGGCGATTCTGTCGGCGGAGTGATCGAATGTGCGATACTCGGTATGCCTGCAGGATACGGTGGTGAGCTTTTTGACGGACTTGAGGGACGGATCGCTTCGGCGATATTCGGTATTCCCGCCGTTAAGGGAGTGGAATTCGGCTCGGGATTTTCGGGCTCGGAGAGCTTTGGAAGTGAAAACAACGACGAGATCGAGTTTTCGGAGGATGGAAGGCTCATCACGAAAACCAACAGACACGGCGGACTGCTCGGTGGTATCTCGTCAGGTATGCCGATCGTTTTCAAGGCGGCATTCAAGCCGACTCCGACCATCTCGCAGGATCAATTAAGCGTTTCTTTTTCGAAGGGTGAGAGCGTTACGCTTGCATCGAGAGGACGCCACGATCCTTGTGTGGTTTTACGTGCCGCACCGTGTGTTGAAGCGGTGGCTGCTATTGCTATTGTTGATATATTAAAAGAAAATGTTCTTTTAGTTTAGTTTATAGAGGTATTTGGAATGAAAGACATCAAAGAATTAAGAGGCTCGATCGACTCAACCGATGCCAAGATCGTCGAGCTTTTAAAGGAAAGAATGCAGCTCTCTCGCGAGGTTGCGGAATACAAGCGTGAAAAGAACGTACCCGTGTTCGACGGTGCAAGAGAGCGCGCACTTCTCGACAAGATCGAGGATATGGCGGGTGAGGAATGCGGCGGATATGCGAGAAGACTTTATATCACCATGCTCGAGCTCAGCAGAGCTTATCAAAACAAGATACTTGAGCCAACGTCATCACTCTCCAAGGCTGTGTCCGAGGCTTTGGAAAGCACTCCGAAGATGTTTCCCGAGAGAGCGTTCGTTGCTTGTCAAGGTGTTGAGGGGGCATATTCTCAACAAGCTTGTGACAAGCTTTTCAAAAAGCCGTCCATTATGTATTGCACAACGTTTGAGAGCGTTTTTCAGACGGTCAAGAACGGGCTTTGCAAATATGGTGTTGTTCCCGTTGAAAACAGTAATGCCGGTACGGTCAACCTTATTTATGAATTGATGGAAAAATACAATATGACGATCGTGAAGAGCACGAATCTTCAAGTACTTCACTCTCTTCTCGGAAACACAACCGACATTTCGAAGATAAAGGAGATATTCTCACATCCGCAGGCGATCGCTCAATGCTCCGACTTTCTCGGAAACCACAAGGATATCAAGGTCACTCCCGTTGAAAATACCGCAGTTGCGGCAAAGATGGTTCGCGATTCGGGCAGAGATGATATTGCGGCTATTGCTTCTCCGAGCTGTGTTGAGCAATATGGTATGAAGACGATCGACGAGTCGATCCAAAACAACGAAAACAACAGAACTCGCTTCATTTGCTTTTCAAAGGAGCTTGAGATATATCCCGGTGCGGACAAGACGAGCCTTCTTCTTCGTATTCCGCACAAGCCCGGTTCACTTTATCAGATCATCTCGTATTTCAACTCGCTCGGTCTCAACCTTTTGAAGCTCGAGAGCCGTCCCGTTGCAGGAAGAGATTTTGAATTTATGTTCTATTTCGACGTTGGCGTTTCGGTATATTCACCTGAGCTTTTGTTATTGCTCGACCATCTCGAATACTCACTTGGCAGCGACAGGGTACAATATCTCGGAAGCTATCTTGAAGCATAGCTGACACAACGGAGGTTATTATGGCAAAGTATGAACGTAGCTTCAACGGTGATTTTTCCGCGTTTATGAACGCGCTTAACGAATCCATTTTGAACGGAAGCATTTCCGCTTCCCTTGAGGACAGCAGCTCGATCGCTATCGGTGATGTGAAATGTGAAGTCCGTGTTTACGAGCGGTACAGCTGGACCGGTGGGAACCGCGTCAGCCTTAACGTCACGGCTTTGGGACACGACGGAAGGATATGCGTTACCGCTATTACCTCCGGCGGAAGTCAAGCGATGTTTATGAAGATGAACACCGTCGGTGAAGAGGCGTTTCTCGAAAAGGTCGCCGATTTTATTGACAATTACGCTAATTAGAGCAAAAGCATCCCGAGTGGATCTTCGGGATGCTATTCTATGTTTTTTTGGAGTGGCTTTATGGTTTATCTTATAGCTAAAAAAACGGGGCATTCTTTTTCTCCGCTTATACACAAGGAATTCGGTCGATATGATTACGGCACGAAGGAGCTCGAGGAGTCGGAGCTACGAGAATTTTTCGAAAAGAGAGAGTTTTTGGGACTCAACGTTACTGTTCCTTATAAGACGACGGTCATGCAATATCTCGATGAGATATCCGACGAGGCGAAACAGATCGGTGCGGTCAACACGATCGTCAACCGCGGAGGCAGACTTTTTGGGTATAATACAGACAAGGCGGGTTTTGAATACACTCTTTCAAGCTCGGGGATCGTTATTGAGGGCAAGGACGTGCTCGTTATCGGCTCGGGTGGTGCGTCGAAGGCTATCGTTGCCGCATTGGGACGCTTTTCGCCCAGAAGCATCAGAGTGCTTCGTCACGCCGACAACGTTCCCGAAAGAATAGGTGAATATCTTGATGCACAGATAATCGTCAACACGACGCCCGTCGGTATGTTCCCGAACGCCTACGTTTCTCCGATCGAGCTTTCACAATTCAAAAAAGTCGACGCCGTTTTTGACGTCATTTTCAATCCGTTAAAAACGCAGCTGCTTTTGGATGCTCACCACGAAGGCATTCCCTATTTTAACGGGCTCAGTATGCTCGTTGCACAAGCGAAGGCAGGATGCGAGTATTTCAGCGGAATGCCCGTTGACGACGGCGAGATCGAGAGAATACAAGATATTATTCAAAAGAAGGTTACCAACGTTACGCTGATCGGTATGCCCGGATGCGGTAAATCAAGCGTTGGAAGGTATATTGCCGAGCGGCTCGGGAAAAAATTTATTGATACGGACGACGAGATCCGTTCGCTCGGTAGGACACCTGCCGAGATCATCACGAGTGACGGTGAAGATGCTTTCCGTTCGATCGAAAGCGAGGTCGTCAGGAGATGCGGTATGATGAGCGGTCACGTTATTGCGACAGGCGGCGGTGTTGTTACAAGGCTCGAAAATTATGATCCGCTTTTCCAAAATGGGATCATCATTTTTATCGATCGCAGTATTGAGCTTCTTGCGACAAAGGGGCGTCCGCTTTCAAGCGGCGGACTCGACGCATTAAAAAAGCTTCACAAAACGAGGTTGCCGCTCTATGAACGCTTCGCACATTTTACCGTTGACGGAAACGGATCGATAAGCGAGGTCGGTGACAGGATATTAGCATTGTTAAAGGAGCTTGAAGGATGAAAAGGATATTAATAATCAACGGACCAAATCTCAATCTTTTGGGACTTCGTGAGCCTGATATTTACGGAAAGCAGGATTATAAGGCTTTGCTTTCGTTGATCAAGGGCACTGAGGCTGTTTACAACGTTACAACTGAGGTATATCAATCCAATCACGAGGGTGATATCGTTGACAAGATACAATCGGCTTACGGAAATTTCGACGGGATCGTTATCAATCCTGCCGCATATACACACACGTCGGTCGCGATACTTGACGCGCTCAAGGCGGTGGGTATTCCGACGGTAGAGGTACACATTTCCGATATCTCCAAAAGGGAGGAGTTTCGACACCATTCATACGTTTCTCTCGCCGCTGTGAAGACGATCTGCGGACACGGACTGCAAGGATACGTTGAGGGGATCGAATTTCTCGTAGAAAATTATTAAAACATCAAAAAAATGTGTTAAAATTTTCCTAAAGCGATTGAAAAAAACGTTATATGATGATATAATCGATATAATAGGTGAATTATAATACTTTTAAGGAATTGGACTTAGTTATGATAAAAATTGCGATCTTAGGACTTGGTGTTGTCGGAGGCGGTGTTGCAGACATTCTCGAAAGCGAGAAGTCGCTTATTGCCAAGCACTTCGGAGTTGAATGTGAAAAATTCATTGAGGTTAAATACGTTCTCGATCTGCGCGACAGCGTTGGACACGGTCTTGATGACAGATTGACAAAAAGCATTGACGATATATTGAATGACGACGAGGTCTCTATCGTCGTTGAAACTATGGGCGGACTTCATCCCGCTTATGAATTTTCGTTGGCTGCACTCAAAAAAGGAAAGAACGTCGTTACGAGCAACAAGGCTGTCGTTTCGGCATACGGCGTTGAGCTTCTCGGTATGGCTGCAGAGATGGGTGTTTCATATCTTTTTGAAGCAAGCGTTGGCGGCGGCATTCCGATAATCCGTCCGCTCACGGCGTGTCTTTGCGGCGAAAGGATAAACTCTGTCAGCGGTATCCTTAACGGCACGACGAACTATATTCTCTCGCAGATGGAGAAATGCGGCGTCAGCTTCAAGGAAGCACTTGCTGATGCTCAAGCGAAGGGATATGCCGAAAAGGATCCGACTGCTGACGTTAGCGGAGCAGATACCTGCAGAAAGATCTGCATTCTCGCAAATATTGCATATGATATTTATATAACGCACGAGGACATTTGCTACAACGGTATTGAGGATATCGAGATGGCGGATATTGAATGCGCTGAGCTTCTCGGAAAGAGGATCAAGCTTCTCGGCGTTGCTAAACGAAACGGAGACAACATTGATGCATTCGTTTCTCCGATGCTCGTCGGACTCGACTCACCGCTTTCGATGGTCAACGACGTTTTTAACGCTATCCTTGTTGAAGGTGAGAACGTTGGTGAGCTTATGTTCTACGGAAAGGGCGCAGGCTCGCTTCCGACAGCTACGGCGGTAGTTTCGGATATCATAGAGGCGGTCGACGCTCCGAGAAGAAGCATGATCTGGAAAAACGGCTCGAAAGACATGATCTCGAGCGAGGACGGAATTATTTCCGCTCTTTACGTCAGAGTTAACGGAACAGGCATTTCAGACAAGCTTATTTCTCACTTTGGCGATTGCAAGATCGTTGAGCATTGCGGTTGCACGGCTATTTTGCTTCCCGCAAAGGATCAAGCGGCTCATCTCGAGCTTTTGAAGTCGTTTGACGGCGAGGTGCTTTCGGTTATCAAGGCGGATAAATAAAAAAATATCTCGAAGTTTCCTTCGAGATATTTCATGGTGACCCGTAGGGGAGTCGAACCCCTGCCTTCGCCGTGAGAGGGCGACGTCTTGACCACTTGACTAACAGGCCGAATAACTTTTGCCTAAATATAATAACACATAGTTGTTAAATTGTCAAGCATTATTTTTCGATTTTTAATTTTTTTCGCAAGGGGGACCTATATGAACATCAATGAGCGTTTGAAAAAGCTTGGTGTTGTGCTTTTGACTGCAGTAGTTGTTGCGGCAATACTGTTCGTCACTTTCAAATATGCGCTTCCCATCGTTTTGCCTTTTGTTGTGGCTTGGGTGGTTGCGCTCGTTTTACAACCTATTATCAACTTTTTGAGCAAAAAAGCGAAGATACCGAAGTGGCTTTCGGTAATAGTTCTCGTTTTGGCGACTCTGTTTTTATTATCTTGGGCGATCTACGCCATCGTCGTTCGCTCATCGACCGAGCTTCTCAGTCTTTCCAAGGAGCTTTTGGACGCTTTCGAGAATTTCTCGACCGATCCCAACGGAATAGATGCTTTTATCGACAAACTCAATTCGCTCGTTCCGTTTTTCGATTTCAGTGGTTTTTTATATAACGTTTGGAACAATCTTGACGAATATATTGCTTCGACGCTGAAAAATCTCGTCAGTCTCGTTTCCTCGAGCGTTGTTCCGCTCATTACGAAAATAGTTATGGCGATCCCGAATGCTTTTGTGTTCTTCATCATCACTATTATTTCAGCTGTTTATATTTCGATCGATTTCAAAAAGATCAACTCCTTCATCGCATATCAATTCCCCGAAAAAGCAAGAGATTTTTTGAGGATGGTAAAGGAGCAATTCGTTCAAACCATCGGAAAATACGTTCGAGCATACAGTCTTTTGATACTCATTACATTCAGTGAGCTTTTCGTGGGATTTTCGATACTCGGTGTTCATTATTCGTTCATTATCGCGCTCATTACCGCGCTCGTAGATATTCTTCCCGTGCTCGGAACAGGTACGATCCTTATTCCGTGGGGCGTTTATATGCTCATCTCGGGAAACTATTTTATGGGTGTCGGCATTTTGATCCTTTACGTTATCATTACCGTCGTTCGCCAGATACTCGAGCCGAAGATCGTTGGATCTTACGTTGGTCTATATCCGCTCGTCACCTTGATGGCTATGTATATCGGTACTAAGGTAATGGGCTTTTTCGGACTTTTCCTCTTCCCCATCGCGATCATTCTACTCAAAAAGATGAACGACGACGGGCACATCAGACTTTGGAAGGTCCCGCCCGAGATCGCCGATGCTCCCGAAAAGAAGACTTCGGTCGAACGAATTCGTGAAAAGCTTAAAGCAAGAAAAGAGAAGAAAAACAATGATCCTAAGTCAAGCAGCGACGGAGATAATAAAGAGGCTTGAGGAGGCTTCTTTCGAAGCATTCGCGGTCGGCGGTGCGGTCAGAGACGTCATTATGGGGCGAGTTCCCAACGACTTCGACGTTGCCACGAGCGCAAGAACCGACGAGATCAAGGCTTTGTTCTCCAACCTACTCGTCATCCCGACGGGTGAAAAACATGGAACAGTGACCGTTTTACGCAGTGGTGAACCTATCGAGGTCACCACTTTTCGTGTTGACGGCTTATATAACGATTCGCGACATCCCGAGAAGGTCGTCTTCGTCGGTGACGTTGAAACAGATCTCGCGAGACGTGATTTTACGATGAACGCTATCGCGTACAATGACAGGTGTGGGTTTGTCGATCCGTTTGGCGGTATCGACGATATCAAGGCGAAGACTATCCGTTCCGTTGGTGATGCCGAGGTGAGATTTCGCGAGGATGCGCTTCGCATTATGCGGTGCATTCGGTTTGCATCCGTGCTCGGATTCCGCATTGAGAAGGAGACGGATGATGCTTTAAAAAGCTGTCACGAGCTTCTTTTGGACATCAGCAAAGAACGTATTTTTTCCGAGCTGAAGCTTTTTTTATCGGGTGATTTTCAAAGATATCTCAAAAGCCACGGATATATTTTCGAGCTATTATTTCCGGGCTGGAATGCCCCTGACGAAGCTTGCCCGGACGGATGCGATGCATTGACAAGGATGGCGTATTTTTTCAGCAAGGCGGACGTCGAGGCGGCGGACGGATATTTACGTTCGCTGAAGGCAGACAACGCCACGAGGCGCGGTGTCGCTATGATCTTGAGAGCTATGAAGCACCCAAGGATCACCTCAAAGCGAGAGGCGTTATACTTTCTTTCGGAATACGGATATGATACTGCGTTCAGAGCCGCGCTGTTGCGCGCAGACGAAGAAGAAGCGATGCTGATCGAGGAGCATCGTGGCGAATGCTACTCCTACGACCGTCTTGCTATTGGCGGGAAAGACATTATGGCGCTCGGATATAGTGGTATTGAGGTACGCGAGGCAAAAAAGCGGCTTCTCCACGCTGTCATTGATGGAGAGGTTGAAAACAATTTGGCGTCACTTTTGGAATTTTTGGCACGATGATGCTTTGGTTGCATATATTGATAACAAAAAGGTACGAAGGAGCTGACTTTTTTGGCATCGATATATTTGAGTCCTTCCGTTCAAGAATACAACGTCTATTACGACGGGAGCGGAAGCGAAGAATATTATATGAATCTTATTGCCGACGCTATGGAGCCATATTTGACGGCATCGGGGATCACATTTACTCGGAATTCGCCCGATATGACGGTCAACCAAGTTGTCGAGCAATCCAACATGGGCAATTACGGGCTTCATCTTGCACTGCATTCCAACGCCTCACCCGAATCGCTTTCGGGACGGCTCACAGGCAGCGACGTATATTATTACACGTTTTCCGACGTCAGCAAGCGCGCTGCGATTATTTTTTCAAATGCGCTCAAGGATATTTATCCCGATCCGAACAAGGTGCAGATACGTCCGAATTCGACGTTTGCGGAATTGAGGCGAACACGATCCCCCGCGATACTCGTTGAGCTTGCATATCACGACAATCCGAGCGACGCGGAGTGGATAAAGAATAACATTGGGCAGATAGCGAGGACGCTCGTTATTGCTACGACGGAGTTTTTGGGTATTCCCTTTGTCGAGCCCGAGCCGATACGCACCGGTGTTGTTCGCACACAGGGTGGAAGGCTCAACGTCAGACAGCTTCCGTCGATGAGCGGAACGGTCATAGGGCAGATACCAAACGGATCGAGCGTGCTTGTGCTCGGAAAGACAGGAAATTGGTACATCGTCAGCTACAACTCACTTGAAGGGTATTCGTTTGCTGACTACATATACGTTGACTATAATCAATAACAAAAAAAGACGAGGTATAGCGTGATGTCCTTAACGGACAAATCACGCTAACTAAGTTTGCCCTTCGGGCAAGTGAAGTTATCTTCGATAGTGAAGTTCACTATGTGAGTGAAGTTTCGCCTGACGGCGAAGTGATGGGCAAACTTAACTTCACTGCGAGCCTTGGCGAGCAACTTCACTGTGCCGGATGTCCTGCATCTGCACAACTTCACCGGCAAAAAAAGAGCATACACATAAGGTTTACTCCTTGCGTGTGTGCTCTTTCTGCTTGTTATAAGGGTTTGGGCATAGCCCATTTGCGTTTGACCGGTCAAATGTGATGCTCGCATTTAGCGGTATTTGTCAAACTATCCGCTAAGAACCGCACCCTATTTTCCCTCGTCTTTTTTATTCATTGTCAATCTGCGAGATCGTTATAGAAAATGATCTCATCGGGATCACGGTAGCCCAAGGTCTCACGGGCTATCTTTTCGATATTCTCGACCGTCATCGGTGTTTCGATACGGATATTGAGCTTTTCGATATTATCGCCGAGCTCTGCTATCTCGATCTCAAGCTGCTGCTTTTGGTCGATCAATGAATCGAGCTGGGTACGAAGCTTTATCGCGGAAGAAATAAAGAAAACTATTACCGCTAATACTGCTATTTTTACCAAGACGTTTGTTTTTGGTGTATTCATTATCTTTTTTCCTCCAATCCAAATCCTTTTTTTGCTGAGGTGAGTGCTTTTTTGACGAGCCTCTTTCGTTTACGCTCGAGTTTTTTCGTTTCTGACGCTTTTTTCAATTTACCGATCAAGCGGCATATCGGAGCGGCGAAAAAGGAGATCGCTCGTTTTACTGATCTTTTGAGAAAAGATATTATTTTTTCGTTCGCCTTATAGACGAGCTTTCCGACGGTCGAATAATAGAGCGAAAAACCGAAAAGAGTTCCTGCCGCGGCAAAGCCGCGTATCCGTCCGCTCCCGACGTTGAACGCCAAAAGAAGAAACGAAACGGTCGAAAACATACAAAACAATATATCCTCAACAAAGATCAATGCATTATTTTTCGGAAGGACGATCCTTACCAAGCGGAACACATCATATACTGCGCCGAGAAACACGCCCAACAGCAACGAGCAAAGAAAGTATTCGGTCTCGCCGAAGGATGAAAGATCAAGTATCATCGTCAGTTAAACAATCGAAACGCCTTTTTCTTCGCCGTTTTATCGGAATAGACTATCGCTTCGATCGTCCCTTCAACAAGCACCTCGCCGTCGCCGTTTTCTTTTCCCGCAACGGAGAGCTTCGTTATCGTCAAGCACTTCCCCGTTACTGTCAGCATCGTTTCGCCGACAGATAGATTCACGATCGTTTCGTCGAATCCGATCACCTCGGTCACGCTTGTTACGGTCAGTTTTTTTCTTTCGTCAAGTATTATTCTATGTGTGTCCATTTTGCACCTTCCATTTTCGATATCGTTATTTATATCTTATTCGGGGAAGGAGCATTATATTACGGTTTATTCTTCGTTCTTTACCGTCTCGATGACCTCATACATTTCGCTTGCATCTGCCTTCGTTGCATGTTCGTTGATCGAGAGCACACGTAGCTTCACCTTACGAGTGCCGAACGACACGGTCAACACATCGCCCTGCTTCACTTGGTATGATGCTTTCACAGGTCTTCCGTTCGCTTCAACGTAGCTGCTGTCGCACGCTTCGTTGGCAACACTGCGTCGTTTTATTATTCTCGACACCTTCAGGTATTTATCAAGTCTCATTATTTCGCCAATTCGTCCTTGAGTGCTTTTCCGGGGGTAAAGGAAGCTGTTTTTGTTGCGGGGATGTTGATCTTTTTCAAGGTCTTAGGGTTGAGTCCGACTCTTTGCGCTCTTTCTTTTACTTTAAAGGAACCGAATCCTGCGATGAGCACCTTTCCGCCATCTACCAATTCTTCGCTTATTGCTTCAAATACTGCTTCTACTGCTGCTTCTGCATCTTTCTTTTTCATATTTGTTTTTGCAGCTACTACGTCAACCAAATTAGACTTATTCATTTTTTCTCTCCTATTTTAATCTTTTATTTTATCAAATTCTTCGCTTTTTATAGTATATCATTTATTACTATTCAAATCAAGAGCTTTTTTTATGTTTTGCACTGTTTTTGAGATGTTTTTCGCTTTTTTTCCTCAAAAATGTGCTTTGCTATCGTCCATTTTTCAAGAAGCAGCTTCTCGGTGAGCTTATTGGACGGGATATTTTCCTCGTTTATCATCGATTCCATTATTTTAAATCTGCCGATAAACTTATCCGTTGCGTCGTTGAGTGCCTTTTCGGGCTCGACTCCGACCATTCTTGAAAGACAGACTGCGGCGAAAAGAAGGTCACCTATCTCCTCCTCGACGTTTTCGGGCGAAGCGTCCATCACCTCGTCGAGCTCCTCTGCCACCTTTGAACCGGAATCGTATTTATCACGGTAATCAAAATTCAGCTTCGAGCTTTTTTCACCGACCTTATTCGCTCTCATAAGTGCCGGAAGGATCGAGGGGATGCTTTCCATTTTTTCGGCGACGGTCTTTCTCCCTTTTGAATCGGATTTTATTTTATCCCAATTCTCAAGCACCTTTTCGCTCGTTTTTGCCTCGACCTCTCCAAAGACGTGAGGATGGCGAGAGATCAATTTTTTGCAGACCTCGTTCAACGTATCGTCAACGGTGAATTCATCGTTATATTTGCCTATAACACCGTGAAAAACGCTTTGGAGCATTACGTCGCCCGTTTCTTCCTTCATCAGCTCTACGTCGCTTTTATCTATTCCCTCGCAAAGCTCATATGCTTCCTCGATCATATTAGCTCTGATGCTCTCGTGTGTCTGTTCTCTGTCCCACGGGCAACCATAGGGGCAGCGAAGCATTTCGACGATCAGCTCGAGGTCACTAAATCCATACTCGCTTTTTGACAAAAGGTATTTTACCGACTCGTCAAAGCGTTCCTTTGTCCACTCTATCTTTTCACGCATTTTTATGCTCCTCCATAAATCCGAGCTTCACAAGCAAGGAGAATATTTTCTCACCCTTCGGGAGAAGCTTTATCTCGTGCTCGGGTAGTCCTTTTATCAAAAGGATAACAAAAGCATATATAAATGCGCCAAAGAGCATCGCGAGTGCAACGGCTATTGCATTTTGCATACGTCCGCCGTTTCCGATGATATGTATCACTGCGTTATATGCGATATATGCACCGCTTCCGCATCCGACGGCGGAGATGAGCGGCTTTATCATCAAGCTTATTACATTTAGCTTTACACCTGCTTTGGTTCTCAAAAATCTGTTATTCATATATACTGCGGCGGCATAACAGCAGACTGTTCCTATTGGCGCGCCATATATCCCGACAGACTCGATATTCAAAAGCACGAGCGAAAGCACGAGCTTTACTGCGACGCCCGTCAGCACCGAGATTATCGTATACCACTCGAGCCCGTTGGATTGCATCAACGCATTAGTCGTTGAATACATCGTAATGAAGATTATTCCGAGTGCGAGGATAGAGAGCGTTCCCGAAGCGACGTCAAGAGAGGTCACGCCGTTTGTGATCACCGTTGAAGTTGTTGAGCTGCTGTAGACGAACGAGATTATTCCTCTTGAGAGCACCGACATTCCGAGCGCACAAGGGAGTGCGAGTATCAGAGTCAGGTGCATCGCAGAGCGCATATATCGTTCGGCACGCTTCATATTCTTTTTTGCAAGTGCTGCTACTACTGCGGGGAGTGCACTGATAGCGACTCCGTAGATTATCGACGACGGCATATTCGAGAGTGTTTCGGTAATATTCGTGTACGCCGAATAGGAAAGAGTTGCCGCCGTTTCACCGATATGTCCCTTCAAGATACTTACTATCGTGAAAAGGTCGATTATTCCCGCAAGATAGAGTGCCGCCGAGGTGAGAGACACGGGGATCGCGATCATTATCAATCGCTTTGCTATTCGCTTTGTGCTCATGCTTTTCGGATCGGTACAGGGTATTGGGGAGCGTTTTTTATAGAAATATGCTATTGTCAAAAATATACAGCTCAGCACGACACCGATCGTTACACCGCTGATCGCATATGCGGCGACGATATAGAGCGGATAGCCCTTTTGCATAGCGTAATATGCCGCTCCATAGCCGATAACGAGCTTCATCAATGCTTCGATGAGCTGGCTTATGCCCGTTGTGAGCATTTCCTGATGACCTTGGAAATAGCCTCTTATTGCAGAAACGATGCAGATAAACAGTATCGTCGGTGCGATGACTCGGATCGCTATATTCGCCTCGGGCATACTTGATGATGCCGCGAACGAATCTGCAAAGGCAAGCATTATCAAGCTGCATACCGTTCCGACGACGGCGAAAATGGTCAGAGTTATTTTGAATATTCGCGCGACCTCATTACGTCTGCCAAGCGCGTTGCTTTTCGCGACGAGGCGAGACACGGCGATCGGGAGCCCCGTTGTTGAGATCAAAAACAATATTGAATAAATTTTGTATGCCGCACTGTAGTACGCCATTCCCTCCAGTGTTATGAGATCTGTCAGCGGTATTTTCAAAAGTGCGCCGATGACCTTCACCACTACGTTAGAAAGCATCAAGACAAGAGCACCTGCGGCGAAGCTTTTTCCTATATTTTTGTTTTCCATATTATTTCTCCAAAGAAGATCAGATAAACTCTCTCAAAAGCGAATTTTCGGGAACGGCGTCGTAATCTATTTCTTCAGCCTTTTCCACCTTTGCAAGAAGACGCTTTGCTGTCTCGTAATGCTCACTATCTTCTTTTATCTCGCCGAGCACCTCAAAAGCACGTTTTTTCAGCACACCCGTTTCGTATTCAAAGCCTGTTCGTATCGTTGCATCCGCGGTATCCTTGAACGGATATATCCATTTTTCCTCACCCTTGCGGACGCTCTTCCACATATCGAGTGTTCCGTCTGCATCGGTGCCTCTGTATCTGTGGTCGCGAACGAGACGGCGGATCAAACGGACGTCAGCGCTCGGGATATCGAATCTTTCGTTATCCTGCGGCTCAAGATAGAGGCGGAACACCCTTTCGTTATCGGTGTGCTGAAGCGTTATTATCGGATTGAGTCCGTGAAGTCCTTCGACGATACAAACGTCGCCGTCCTCCATATCGATCTTTGTATAGGTATTATCTCTTCTCTTCTTCACAAAATCAAATCTCGGTGCATAGACGGGCTTTCCTGCGCAGAGTCGCTCGAGAAAATCGAAAAGAAACTCGAGGTCCAAGCTATAGAGTGTTTCAAAATCCTTTTCGCCGTTCTCATCAAGCGGAGTATCCTTTGTGTCAAGATAGAAATCGTCGAGTGAGACCGTGTATGCAGTTCTTCCGCTTTTTTCAAGCGATTCACAAAGCTTTTTCGTCGTTGTCGTTTTGCCCGAGCAGGACGGACCGGAGACGAAGATTATTAATATTTTTTTATTTTCATTGATTTTATTTACAACTTCCTCGAGACCTTTTTCATACTTCTCTTCACATTTTTTTGCGTATAGATAATTGTCCATCTTTAATTGCCTTTCTTATCCAAGATCTCCAAAATTTCGTTTTCGAAGATATTATTGCCTCTTTGGAGGTATTCAAACGGATATTTCGGGAACGCAAAGCGTTCGATCCTTCCGCCGATGACTATCTTTGTCAAGGCTGACGCGCCACAGGCAAAGACGGTATTTCGGTCCTCCATTGTCATTATGTTATACAGACATTCCTTCCCTTTTTTTGAATAGCCGCAATTCTCCGCGTTGCCGACGGTATTTTTTTGGCGATACAGATAGTAGGGTGAATATTTGTTTTTTGCAAGCTCGTTATATGCGAACGAAACGCATTTTTTTGCCATCTCGCCCTTGGGATCGTAGAGGTTCTCACTGCGAAGTGCGGCGGCGTTTTTGATGCTCATCGTATGAACGGTGATATTATCGGGATCGAGCGCGATTATATCGGAAAGCGTTTTTTCGAACGACTCAAACGTATCGTTCGGCAGACCTGCGATCAGGTCGGTATTTATTTCGAAATCGTATTTTTTTGCTATCTCATACGCCTCGAAGAACTGCTTTACTGTATGGTGGCGTCCGATATTCATCAGCACCTGCTCGTTGAGTGTTTGGGGGTTGATGCTGACACGGGTGATCCCGCAGCTTTTTGCGGCATCGAATTTTTCGTGGGTTATCGTATCGGGGCGTCCCGATTCGAGAGTATACTCACGGACGCGGGACATATCAAAGCTTTCGTTTATCGTTTTTAACAATCGGGTGATGTCAAGCGTATCAAGAGTTGTAGGTGTACCGCCGCCGATGTAGACGCTTGTGAGGCGCATTCCGCTTTTTTTGACAAGCGATGCGGTCAATTTTACGTCCTCAAGAAGCATATCGACGTAGGATGGGATCAATGAAAACAGCTTCGGGCCGCTGTACGACACAAACGAACAATAGTCGCATCTTGTCGGACAAAAAGGGATCGCCACGTATAGCGAACAATCGTTTTCGGTCACGTCGGTCAATATCTCACGTTGGCGCGCGGCTATGTCGAGGCACATATTGATCTTTTCATCGGATACCGAATAATCGTTTTTGAATATTTCTTTTACCTCGCTCTCGGTCGCTCCGTTTTCGAGAAAGCCGAGTGCTCTTTTCGCGGGGCGGATGCCCGTTAGCTGTCCCCACGGAAGCTCAAAGCCGAAAAGCTTTTTTCCGCATTCGAGGAAGGCCTTTCCCGCGGCGGCATTGGCGACGGCAGACATATCGTTTTCGCTTCCGAGAAGCATTTCGGGGGTTATGAATGCTTCTCCCGTTTCCGTTCGCTCCATCGCTTCGACACACACTCTGCAATGCACTCCGCCGTCACGCTCTTCGAGGTCGAAGGTCACGCTTTTATCCTCGTTTATGCTATCCTTCGGAAACTTCTCGCCCTGAAAATAGAGCAATATCAACGTTTGGAAGAAATAGTCGTTGAGGTAGTTTGTTTTATTATTGATAATCAGCTTCATTATTATACCTTATTGGCGAGTTGAATAGATCAGATTTACAGGGCCGTCGTTATCGACGGAGATCTTCATATCGGCACCGAACACGCCGAGCCTTACGTTGACGTATGAGCTCATTTCCTTTGCGAGTGCTTCATAAAGCGGCTCTGCTTTTTCGGGACGCGCGGCACGGATGAATTCGGGGCGTCTGCCATGGGATGTATCACCGCACAGTGTGAAGTTGGACACGAGCAATATTTCGCCGCCGATATCGGAAACGCTTTTATCCATTTTCCCCGACTCGTTCTCGAATATCCGAAGCTCACAGATCTTTTTTGCAACTTTTTTTACGTCGGTCTCGTCATCGTCGCCAAAGACACCGACAAAGACGGCGAGTCCTTTTCCTATTTCGGAGATCAATTCTCCGTCAACGGTCAACGTTGCTCCGTTGACTCTTTCACAAAGCAAGATCATACGTATCCTCTTTTTACTTCCTTTATACTTTTCAGTCGTTTTAGGTTATTGATTATCATTTTCAGTTGTTCGATACCGTTACAACGGACTGTTGTCAGCATTATTGCTTCGCCATCGGTCTGCTCCTTCATTATGATCGAGGTAACTCGTATCTTCATTTCACTCAGAGCAACGGTGATGTCGGCGAGGACTGTTGGTGTGAAATCGACGTGGATATTGAGAGTAGCCTCGAAATCAACGTTGATCGCCTTATCAAGCGCCTTTCTCGTCCAGCTTGCGACTACCCAGCGATCCTTTTCGGATGGGTTTTTGAGTCCTTTCGTTGCATTCGGACAATCGTATTTATGGATCGAAACGCCAAAGCCTCTCGTTATGAATCCGATTATGCTATCGCCGGGAAGCGGGTTACAGCATTTTGCGAATTTTACTTGGCAGCCGCTGACGCTGTCGACGATCACGGATTGGTTGATATCGTCGGTGCGACGTTCATATTTTTTCTCTACCTTTGGCTCTTCGACAGTATTCGGGCTGACTACGCGGTCAAACTCGTCTTTCAGCTTTGCAGCCATTTTCGAAACAGACATACCGCCGTAACCGATGTTATTATAGAGGTCATCGGCACTCGGAAGGCTGAGTCTTTGGCTGATGTTTTTTACGATCTCATTCTTTTGAGCCTCGGTGAAATGACGGCCGTAGCGTTTCAGCTCGCGTTCGATCTCATATTTTCCGATTATTATATTTTCCGCACGCATTTCTTTTTTGAAGAATTGGCGGATCTTATTTCTTGCTTCACTCGATCTGACGAGCTTCAGCCAATCGCGGCTCGGACCTTTTGATGATGCCGAGGTGAGCACCTCGACGATCTGACCTGTTTGAAGCACGTAGTCGATCGGAACGATATTGCCGTTTACCTTTGCGCCGACCATTTTGTTTCCGACAGCAGAGTGGATCGCATATGCAAAGTCGATACAGTTACTTCCGTTCGGGAGGCTGACGACGTCGCCCTTCGGTGTAAACACGAAGGTCTCATCATCGAAGAGGTCTATTTTCAACGGACGGAGAAATTCCTCGGGATCGTCGGGATCCTTTTCCGTTTCGAGAAGCGTTCTCACCCATTGGAGCTTTTTGTCGAGCGAGTCATTTCCTTGCTCACCGCTCTTATATTTCCAATGCGCCGCGACACCGTATTCGGCGATCAGGTGCATTTCCTTCGTTCTGATCTGCACCTCAAACGGAACACCGTCGCGCCCGATTACTGTGGTATGGAGCGAGCGGTACATATTCGGCTTCGGTGTCGAGATATAGTCCTTGAATCTTCCGGGGATCGAGTTGAAGCCCTCGTGGATCGCACCGAGAGATGCATAGCAAGCAAGCTCGGTGTCAACGATGACGCGTATTGCATAGAAGTCATATATCTCATCGAAGGATTTATTTTGGTTATACATCTTACGATAGATGCTATAGATCGATTTCACACGACCGTCTATCGTATATTTTATGTTATATTCATCGAGAAGTCTACAGATGCGCTCTTGGGCTGCTTTCAAAAAATCGGCCTGTTCACCGTAGCGGCGTTCCGTGTCGAGAACGACCTCCTCGTATCCGATCGGATCGAGATATTTCAGCGCAAGGTTTTCAAATTCGTTCTTGATACGCTGCATACCGAGTCGATGCGCGAGCGGGGCGTATACGTGCATCGTTTCAAGTGCGATCGAACGTTGCTTTTGCTCGCTTCTGTATTCGAGGGTACGCATATTGTGGAGTCTGTCGGCAAGCTTTATGAATATTACGCGGATATCCTTTGACATTGCCAAAAACATTTTTCTGAGGTTTTCGATGCTCTCGTCCTCTTTCGTTTCAAAAGGAATATGAACAAGCTTCGTCAGACCGTCGACGATATCGGCGATCTCTTGACCGAATTCCTTCCTGAGCACGGCAAGACTCGTTTTTTCGGAGCAATCCTCGATCGTATCGTGCAAGAACGCCGCACACACCGATGCGGTATCGAGTTGCAGCTCGACGACGATCTCGGCAACTGCGATCGGATGGATTATGTACGGCTCTCCCGATTTGCGCACTTGCCCCTCGTGCATTTGCTCGGCATATTCATACGCTTTTTTTATCTTCGCAACGTCATATCCGTCTATTCGAGATATTTTTTCCAAGAAACCGCTTATATCCATCTTTTTGCCTTTCCTTTATTCAAGTGATCTTATCTTATTCAAAATTACGCTTTCGTCAAGATTGGTCTTGCCGCTAAACGTGTTCAGCTTCACGATATATTCGTTCTCGTTTCGTTTGACCTTCGCAAGATCAGTTTCCTCGAGAACGTCCAATATTACCATAAAGCTATAATATCCGATCGGACGTGAGCCGACCTTTATCATTCGTCCCATCATATAAGGACAGAGCTTCTTTTGTTTTCCTGCAAGATATCTCGTCAGGTGTTTGAAGGTTTCGCGGAATTCCTCGATATTCGGTACTCCGCTATATTTTTCGAAGCGGCGGAAATATTTTTCTTCCTCGGCATTTTCCCATTTTATTGTTCTTTCGGATGGGTAGACCTCGCGCACGAGCATTTGGACGTTTACTATTCCGTTATACTCGTTGAGATCGAGTGAAAACACGATATCACATTCGTCGTTTTCGGCGAATTTGAAATCGTCGAATTTCATTCCGAAATACATTGCCGTTATTGCGCCGTTTCTTGTGTCGACGCGGAATTTCGTATGCTTCCCGCCGCCGACCTGCATTACCGAATGGATCCTTACACCCTTCAGCACGAAAAGAGGTGTCGGGTTTTGGGGACCGAACGGCTCAAGGCTCGAGACTGCCTTGAAGGTTGCATAATTAATCTCATCAACATCGACCTCGCAATCGACCTCAAGCACTGCTTCAGCCTCGTCGGGATGATGATTTTTTGCATATTCATTTATTTTTTTGCGAAACTCGTCGAGCTTTTCCGTCGAGACGGATAATCCCGCCGCAAGCTCATGACCGCCGTATTCAAGCAGCTCTGTCGAGCAAGCGGTCAACGCATCGGTGAGGTTGAAGCCCGTTACACTTCTGCCCGAGCCTTTACCGATCTCTCCGTCAAGAGAGATCAGGATCGAAGGGCGTCCGAATCTTTCGGTTATTTTTGAGGCGACGACACCGATAACGCCTTGGTGCCAGCCCTCGTTTGCAAGCACGAGGACGCTGTCGTTCATATATTCGCCTTCAAGCGTCATTAATACTGCTTCATCAAAGATCTGCTTTTCCGTGTCCTGTCGCATTCTGTTGATATCGCAAAGGCGTTCGGATATCTCCTCCGCTTCCGCTTCTGTATTCGCCAACAAAAGCTCTGCCGCCAAGGTAGCGCTTGCTATTCTGCCCGCGGCATTGATACGCGGGGCGATCACGAATCCGACTGTCGTTGTGTTGATCTTTTTAACGACCGTTTCTCCACATATTATTCCCGAATTTTTCATCAATGTTCGAAGTCCGATGTTTTTTGTTTTCGAGAGGCGTGATATACCGTGCTTGACGATCAATCTGTTCTCATCGACCATTGGCATCACGTCGGCTATCGTTCCTATTGCAACGATATCGGAATATTCGTCGAGGATCATTTCAGTATTTTCGTCGTCCTCGAGTGCGCAAAGCAATTTGAAGACAACGCCGACACCCGCAAGCATTTCAAACGGGTATGGGCAATCCTCACGATGCGGATTGATGACCGCAACGGCATTCGGCAACGTTGGGCGGCAACTATGGTGGTCGGTAACCACGACGTCCATTCCGAGACTGTTCGCCAGCTCGATCTCCTCAACGGCGGTTATACCCGTATCGACCGTTATCAAAAGGTCGTTGCTTGATGCAAGATTTTTTATTGCTTCTTTATTTAGTCCATATCCCTCCGTTATTCGCTCGGGGATGAAATAGGAGCAATTCGCTCCTTTTTTTATCAAATATTTATAAAGTGCCGTCGTGGCTGTCACTCCATCAACGTCATAGTCGCCGTAGATACAGATCCGTTCTTTCTTTTCGAGAGCTTTTTTTATTCTCTCGACCGCTTTATCCATATCCTTCATTAAAAACGGAGAATGAAAGCTGAGGCGTTCAACATCGAGGAAGCCAAGCGCTTCTTCCTTCGTTCGCACGCCTCTTGTATATAGGATCTTCGCAACTATGGGTGCTATTCCCGTTTCTGCCGCTATTTTTTCCGAAACGGAGATATCCACTTTTTTTACCGACAGATTCTTATATCGCCTCATCAGATATCACCTTTTTATTCATCGATATCCGTTATCACGATCTTTTTGTGAAAGAACGTTTTCGTTCCGACTGCCAGATATATTGCAAGATATGCGGCAGGCAGGGATGCGCAAAGCATCACTATTGCCGTCGTCGTTCCGTAGCCGAGCATCAATGCAAACACGAGCAACGAGAAGATCACGGGGATGCCCCAAAGCATCAAGCGCACCCACGTCCAATTATACGTATTGACTCGCACGTAATCGCCAACCTCTGCTCCAAGCTCGTTATTGGCTACGTACCAATATCTTTTCGCAAAGGTGCAAGCCTCGCATCCGCCCTCGCACTCCTTACAGCGCTTTGATTCGGTTATTACAACAAGAGCTTTTTTTGCTTCTTTATCTGATTTTATCAAAT
The DNA here is from genome assembly GCA_017436675.1 of Clostridia bacterium. Taxonomy (GTDB): domain Bacteria; phylum Bacillota; class Clostridia; order Oscillospirales; family CAG-382; genus UMGS1307. Next base: position 48,290 of record JAFSCS010000035.1, read on the forward strand.
AGCCTTTTTCTTGTTTCACGATTAAAGCCTTTCTCTACTCATTTATCGTTACGTTGATCACATATTCCCCAAACGGATACACTCCCGTGTTAGCGAAATCGGTGTCGACCTCGACGGGCACCTGATACGTTCCCGAGGGCTTTCCTTCCAAAAAGCCAAGGTCGAGCTTTGCTGTCACTGACGTCGGCAGGAATGTGACAAGTGACGTTTGTTTTCCGCGAAGTGTTATCGTCAAGGAGGATGCTCCGAGTGTATAATTCATTCCATCGGGCACGTTGACGGCTTGAATATCAGACACTCCCATCGTTCTCATCATATTATTATGAAGTGTGATCCTCAATTTTGCCATTGTTTCTCCGCTGATACACTCGACGTCCTTCGGTAAGTTCAGAGGAACGGATACTGTTCCCGAGCCGGCGATCTTTGATTCGTCGACGTCGACGGTCAGGTCTAATATATCCGCCATTGCTTCGACGGTACCGCGGATGGTTATCACTCTCGGCTCGGCAACGACGGTCGCCTCGTTTAAGGAGTGGACTCCGCCGATAAACTGTACCTTCAAGGGCACGAGCATTTCTTTATATACGGGCAAGGATAAGACTACCTCCTTTGAGCCAACTGTGACGTAGGGGTTGGTTATCTCATCGCCGTTTCCGTCGCGAAGTGTTATTGTTTTTCTCGCGGTTACTGAGCCCGTTATTTTATCGAGATCAAGGCTGCAATATGCACCGCTTATCGTTTTCAGCACTGCCTCGGGTCCGCTTACGATGATGCTCGAGGGAGCTGCCGTTATATTACCGACGGTGAATCCGCTTTCCGTATAACCCGTATATGACGGATAGACGGGGATATTTGCGGTTGCTGTTTTATCGATATAGAGCCAAAAGTTAGTTGAGGACAGCTCAGCCACCTCAAGTCCCGAGGGGAGTATCACGTCAACGGGGCAAGATACGTTTCCCGCTTCCGTTATTGACGAGATATCGATCACAGCGGTTATGTCGCTGATCTTTATTCGGCTTATATCACTTTTTCTGCCTCTCACCGTTACGTCGATATCGTTATCATAGCCCGAAAGGACGGTCAAGCCGCCCGAGCTTCCTGTGATGGTGATCGGGATATTTGTAAATTTTTTCTCATACGTCGGGCTGTCATAGTCCTGAACGTAGAACCAAATGCCTATTGCGGCAAGCAAACAGATGATCTGAGCAAGAAAGTTAGCTGCTCTTATTCTACCGTTTGGTTTTTTCTTTTTTACTTCTACCTCAGGCTCGCCCATAGCAAGAATGTTAAATTCATTTTTCGCCATCGTTTTCCCCACCTTTTTTCGAGAAGAACCTTTCGCCCTTCTTTGCTATTGAGCTGACGGTACGTTCCTTATGTAACACACCGTATATATACGTTTCAAGTGTTTTTTTAGTAAATCCGCGTCTTAATATTCCGTCGAATGCAACGGAGATGGTTCCCGTTTCCTCGGATACGATTATGACGAGCGCATCGCTGTTTTCGCTCACACCCAATGCGGCTCTGTGGCGAGTTCCGAGATTTTTGTTGATCTCCGACGTTTGAGAAAGCGGAAGGAAGCATCCTGCCATATACAATCTGCCGTCGCGAATTATTACCGCGCCGTCGTGGAGCGGTGTATTCGGGAAGAAGATCGTATTGATAAGTGAGCTGGAGATATCGGCGTCGAGCACTGTTCCTACTCTTGTGTGGTCCCCGAGCTTTGTGTTTCGCTCGATGACGATCAATGCGCCCGTTTTATCCTTCGAAAGAGTTTCCACAGCGTTACACACCTCGGTCACGTATACCTCGGTGTCATTCGATCTGTTAAAATTCTTCAACGAGCTGTTACCTATCTTTTCAAGCATACTTCTCAGCTCGGGCTGGAACACGATAATGAGCGCAATAAGTCCTACCTGGAAGAAGTTTTCAAGCAAAAACTTCACTGCTCCAAGCTTCAAGAGGTTACTTGCTATAAGCACGCCTACTATTATCAATATACCGATAGACAATTTTCCCGCACGTCTGTCACGCATAAACTTATATGCGTAGTAAAGAATAAACGTTACGATCAATATATCAATGATATCAGTCAACTCAACCGTACTCAGTTGATTGATGACATATGTCCACAATTCTTTAATATTCATCACGGGAAGATCCTTTCTGTATTATTCCGCTTTGATTATATCACGACGGCATTCCGTTGTCAACGAAACGAAAGTCGAAATATGTCGGCTCACATTTATTTTTCAAGTGTTTTCATCAGCTCAGCAAATGCCTTCAATGCGTTTGCGCGGTGGCTGACGCTGTTTTTTTCGTCCTCGGTCATTTCCGCAAATGTCTTTCCGCTCGGAACGTATTCGAACAGCGGATCGTAGCCGAAATCACCGCTACCGCGTTTTTGCGGTGCTATTATTCCCTCACACTCGCCGCGCACGACGTATTCATTTCCGTCTACTATTGCGGCAAATGCGCAAACGAATCTTGCGGTCCGTTTTTCGCGAGGGACGTTTATAAGCTTTTCGAGAAGCTTTTTGTTGTTGCTGTCGTCGTTACCGTCGCCCGCATATCTTGCGGAATAGATCCCCGGCTCGCCGCCGAGCGCGTCGACACAAATGCCCGAGTCATCGGCAATTATCATTCCGTTATATTTTTGGCTGACCGCACGGCATTTTATCAAGGCGTTTTCCTCAAATGTCTCGCCATCCTCGATTATTTCGTCGTTGAAGTCGATATCCTTGAGTGTCAAAAGCTCTACGTCAAGTCCGAAACGCGACAGAAGAGCAGCGACCTCGCCCGTTTTATGTTTATTTTTTGTTGCCAATACTGCTTTCACGACGTTACCTCATTATTCCTTGAATAATGCGTCCACGAAATCGTTACCATCGAAGCGTTGCAGATCGTCCGCTCCCTCGCCGACGCCAACGTATTTAACGGGGATCCCGAGCACCTTTTTGATCGCAATGACTATGCCGCCCTTTGCGGTACCGTCGAGCTTTGTCAAAACGATTCCCGTGATCTCGGCAGCCTTTTTGAATTCGGATGCTTGTACTACGGCATTCTGACCTGTTACAGCATCCAAAACGATCAACGTTTCCTTGCTGCATCCGCTGAGCTCACGATCGATTATTCTGTTTATCTTTGCAAGCTCGTTGATGAGGTTCGTCTTATTATGGAGTCGTCCTGCGGTATCGATGATCAAGACGTCAACGTTTTGTTTTTTTGCCGCGCTGATAGCGTCAAACACAACGGCGGCGGGATCGGAGCCCTCGCTTTGCTTTATCATCGGCACGCCTGCTCTTTGCGACCATACCTCGAGCTGATCTATTGCGGCGGCACGGAACGTATCCGCGGCGCAAAGCATCACCTTTTTGCCTTCGTTTTTGAGCGAAAGAGCGATCTTTCCGATCGAGGTGGTCTTTCCGACTCCGTTAACGCCGATCACGAGCACGACAGACGGTGTCGTATCAAGCTTTAGCGGTTCACCGTCGCCGACCATTTCTTTTATGATATTGATGAGCAAGGCTCTCGCTTCGCTCGGTTCTTTTATTTTTTCTGCCTTTACACGTGTGCGAAGCTCGTCGACTATCTCCTCGGTGACCGCGACACCTACATCGGCGGAGATAAGCACGTCGCCAAGCTCCTCATAGAAGTCGTCGTCAAGCTGACTGAAGCTTGCAAAAAGGTCTTCTATCGGTGCAAGGAGTGCGTTTTTAGTTTTTTTCAGTCCGTTTTTCAGTTTTTCAAAAAATCCCAAGGTTTCTTCTCCATTATCTGATGTTCTTGAATTCGATGCTATTGAGGTCTACCTTCAAATAATCGGAAATTCCTTTTTTATGCATCGTTACGCCGTATATCGTGTCTGCATTCTCCATCGTTCCTCTTCTGTGGGTTATGAGGATATATTGTGTGAGGTCGGAATGGTTCTTCAGATACTCGGCGAATTTATTTACGTTCACCTCGTCAAGCGCAGATTCGATCTCGTCAAAGATACAGAACGGTGCGGGGTTGATCTTCTGCAATGCGAGATAGAGCGCCATTGCGGCAAACGATTGCTCTCCACCGCTGAGAAGCGAAATGCTTTTTACTGTTTTGTTCGGCGGTTTTACGTTGATCTCGATGCCGGACGTCAACGGCTCATTGGGATCGCTAAGGGCAACGAATGCATTACCGCCGCCGAAGAGCTCGGTGAACACCTCGCCGAATGCCGAATTGATCCGTGCAAAGCAATCCAAGAAGGTCGTTTTCATCGTCGATTCGAGCTTTCCTATTTCGTTATCAAGCTGGCGACGCGTTTTGTTGAGGTCATCCACCTGCGAATTCAAGAAATCGAATCTTTCCTTCGTCGTGCGATATTCCTCGACTGCATTTACGTTGATCACGCCGAGCGAACGTATTTTCGATTTGAGGGATGTGAGTCTCGAGGGTGCTTTTTCCATCTTTTCCGGCGGGAGACGATATTGAAGTGCATCGCTGTACGACAACTCATACTCGTCCCAAAGCTTCGAGGTAGTCAACTCAAGCTCATTGTTGCAGCCGTCAAGTCGGCTCTTTGCATTAGTATACGCAACGAACGCTTCGTCCTTGTCGGCAGCGACCTGTTTGCTCTCGCTTCTTAATTTATCCGTATTGAGCTGCTCTTCGATCTGGTCGTTTTTGATCGAAGCGATATCCTCCTTCAAGGAGTTGCATTTTGCAACAAGCTCGTCCTTTTTTGTATTGAGAGCTGCGATATTTCCGCTCGACTCCTCGATCTCTGCTCTCGCTGTGGCAACGGTGCTTTGGTTTTGCATCGTGCGTTCGCTGATCGCGTCCTTCGTTCTCGTGAGGTATTGGATACGCTCACTGCAACGTTCAACATCGCTTTCCGCTTCACGAAGTCTTGCGGAATGCTCGCCGAGAAGGTTGAAGGTCTCGCGCTCGTTTTCGTCCATCTCACGATGAGTCGTTTTTATTCTTTCGAGCTCGTTGGTGCTCTCGTCAAGCTTTATTTCGAGCTCTTTGATATTGTTTTTCGCTGTTTCAAGCTCCTTTTCCTCATCGAGATGCTTCGTGTTGCCTTCCTCGATACGAGCGGCAAGCTGCTTTAGCGTTTGCTCTTGCTCGGAGTAACGTGCTCCGATAGACATATATTTTTCGATGAGTGCGGCTATTTCCGCATCTGCTTCCGAAATATCGCCGCTGATCTCTTCGATCTCGGATTTAAGCTTATTATATTTATTTTCAAGGCGGCGTTGGGATATCTCTGCTTCAAGAAGCTCTGCCGCGCACACCTTCAGCTCCTCGCCTATCTTCTCGATGTCGAGCGAGCGAGTCATTATTCCTGTTTTTTGGGTGCTTGATCCGCCGGTATATGAGCCGCCTGCGTTGATGACTTGGCCGTCGAGCGTTACTATCTTTATTTTATATCCGCAACCGCGAGCGACGAATACGGCGTTGTCGATATTATCGACGAGGACCGTTCTTCCGAGAAGGTTTTCGGCGATGTTTTTGAACATCTCATCTGTTTCGACAAAGTCGGAGGCTATTCCGAGATATCCTTTTATGCTCTTTATTTTCGAAACGTCGGCACGTCTTCCCTCCATAGTTGAAACGGGCAAGAACGTTGCTCTTCCCGCTTTATTCTCCTTCAGGAAGCGGATACATGCTTTTGCATCCTCCTCGCTGTCGACGATGACGTTTTGGATGCTTGCGCCGAGTGCTGTTTCTATTGCAACGACGTAGTCGTTATTCGTTGTGATGAGGCTCGACACTGTGCCGTATATTTTACATCTCAGGCTGAAATCTCTTGCCGCGCCGAGAATACGCTTTACGCTGTCTGAATATCCCTCAAAGAGACGTTCCATACGCTCGAGGTTATCTCTTTTCTGCTCCTTAGCGGCGATAGTCAAATTTATTTTGTTGACCTCTGCACGTTTTTTCTCGATCTCTGCTTCGAGAGACGTCATTTCGTTTTGCTTTGCACTTCTTTCGTCACGCATTGAAGCGGAATCTTGCTTTTTCGTTTCGACGAGCTCGGCTATCCGCTTTCCCTCGTCGTCAAGCTCCTTGAGTCGAGCTGTTGCCTCGTTCTTTCTCGAGGTGAGCTCGCCCGTTTCCGCCTCGTAATGCTGAAATTTTGCTTCGAGAGACGCCATTTCGAGTCTTTTTTCGGACAATTTACGGATAAAGTCCTCTTGTGCCTCTCTTGTCTTTTCGAGAGAGAGCCACATTTCGTCACGATTCTTTCTTTCCTCGGAATATTCATCGGAAAGCTTTTCGTACTCGCGGCGTTTTTCGGAGAGGATAGCGGTTTTTTCCGCCGCCTCGATCGAAACCTCGGATATTTCCTTTTCAACGTTCTCAAGCTCTATTCCCGCTTGCTTTGCGATTGCCTCTGCATCGTTGATGACACGCTCGAGATGTTTTATTTCCGTTTCAAGAACGGCAAGCTCACCATCTGTCGCTGTTATATCCTTTTCGGACTGTGCAAGCTCGCGCTCCTTTTCGGAGAGGGAACGCGAAAGCTCATAGGTATTGTTGATAGATTGGTCAATCATCGCTTCGGCACCCGAAAGCTTTGCTTCAAGCTCCTCGAGTCGAAGCTTTGCTATCGTGCAATTTTCCTCGACCGCTTTATATTCCGCTCTGACCTTTTCGATCTTTTCAAGCCAGATAGTTATTTCGAGCCCGCGCTTTTCCTCGGACAGTTCGAGGTAGAGCTTTGCGTTCTCAGCTTCCTTTTCAAGCGGACCGATACGCGCGCCTATCTCACCGAGGATATCGTTGATACGAACGAGGTTATTCTCGGTGTCACGAAGCTTACGCTCTGCTTCAGTCTTCTTATATCTATGCTTCGAGATGCCTGCTGCCTCCTCGAAGATACTGCGGCGCTCGTCGTCTTTTTGGGAGAGCACGTCGGAGATCTTTCCCTGACCTATTACCGAATAGCCCTCTCGTCCGATACCCGTATCGTAGAAAAGCTCGTAGATATCCTTCAATCTTACTTGTTTTTTATTGATATAATACTCACTCTCGCCGCTGCGGTAGAGCTTTCTCGTTACTATCGTTTCGTGGTTATCACCAAGTGAATAGAGGCGGTTCGCTTTTACCTCATCCTGCTCGGTCTTATCCTTTTCGGCTTCCTTTTCGAAATACTCCTCTGAGGTATCGAGCACGAGTGAAACGCTCGCAAAATTTGCGGGAGCTACTCCGACTGCACCGTTAAAGATAACGTCCTCCATTTTGCTTCCGCGCAATGATTTCATCGACATTTCGCCGAGCACCCAACGGACAGCGTCTGATATATTCGATTTTCCGCTTCCGTTCGGTCCGATTATCGCCGTTATACCGTGGTTAAAATCTATTCTCGTTCTCTCGGGGAACGATTTGAATCCGAACAATTCTACTGATTTTAAGATCATTATTTATTATTCCTTCTATATTATTTCCGCCGTTACTTCTCCTGCGGCGTGAAAGGGTGAGCCTTTTATTTTGATATTTTTTCCGCTTTCTTGAGCAAGTCGCACCACGTTCGAACGTTTTTGACCTACTGCCTTCGAAACGTGCGTTTTTTCTACGGTGAAGACAACGCTTTTTTCTTCGATGCCCTTCAGCAGCTCCTTCATTTTTCGATAATACAATGCATTCCAAGTAAGCTCTCCGAAGGCACTGTGGTAGAAGGGGTTCTTCTCCATTTCCTCGCTTGATTGCAAGCCTATTCGCAAGACCTTCACTCCGTTCTCCAAAAACAGCTCGAGCACTCTTGAGCTTCGTTCTACCGCTTCATCAAGCTCAAGGGGACGATATCTGCCATCAAGGTACATTTGATAGAGCTCCGTGCCCTCGATGGTGATCGTTGGATATATACGAGAGCATTTTGCACCGCTTTCGATTATTTCTCTTGCGGTCATAAGCTCGGTCTCAAGTGTGCTTTCGGGAAGTCCGATCATCATTTGTCCCACGTATTCAAAGCCGTATTCGGCGATCATACGACCACTTCTTCTGCTATCATCGGCTTTATGTCCGCGTTTGCACGCCATAAGCACTTCATCGCTCATGCTTTGGACTCCAAGCTCGACTGCTTTTACACCGTACTGCTTCAAGATATTCAATTTATGCTCATCGATAAAGTCGGGACGCGTTGAAAGTCGTATCCCGCTGACTCTACCGTTTTTTACGTATTCATACCCGAGCTCCAAAAGAGCTATCATACGATCTTCGTCGATTGCCGTGAAGCTGCCACCGAAGAAGGCTATCTCCGTTTCGGAGGTGCCGTCTATCGTTTTCAAGGACTCCTCGATCAACGCTCTGCATCGCCCAAGCTCCGTCAACAGAGAAAGCTCGGTATCCTTTACGCCCGTTATTTTACGTTGTGAGCAAAAGACACAGCAATTCGGGCATCCCTCGTGGGGAATGAAGATCGGGATGTTTTTATGCTTTTTCGTCATTGTTCCTTCAATTCGCCGAAAAGCTCAAGTGCTTCCTTTGCGGCGAGCTGCTCAGCACGTCGCTTCGACGTATCTGTGCCTGTTCCTATTACGTTATTATTAAGTATTGCATTGAAGGTGAATCTTCTGTTATGCGGTGGGCCCTCCTCGGACACCATACAATATTCAAGCACGTCGTCGGGAGACTGTTGGATGAATCGCTGGAGCATTGATTTATAATCCTCCGAGCCGCTTTTCAGGTTGGTTTTTATATCCTCCTCCAAAAGCGGAAGCAAAAATCCTTTTACCACCTCGAGCCCGCCGTCAAGATACAACGCTCCGAGCGTTGCTTCAAATGCGTCGGCGAGAATGCTTTTTCTGTTTCTTCCGTCGCCGGCTATTTCACCGTGACCGAGCCTCAAGTAGTCACCGAGGCATATTTGCGTTGCTTTTTCGGCAAGTGTATTCTCACACACGACCGATGCTCTGACTCGTGTCAAAACACCCTCTTTTTTCTTCGGGCAATTATTATAGAGATAATCTGTGATGACTATCGACAACACCGAATCCCCCAAAAACTCCAATCTCTCGTTATCACTCAGCTTTCCGTCGTGATGCTTCGCCTCATTCACGAACGATGAATGGACCATTGCATTCTCGAGAAGCGTGATATCGTTAAATTTATATCCGAGCTTTTCCTCAAGCTCGTTTATCGGAGACGTCTGATAGATATCCTTCATTTTTACTAAAAATCGCTTTCCTTCATAATTTTTAACGCATCGATATAGTCCTTCGCTTGACCTATCGCAATTTTAAAAGCATAGCTGTCTGCACCGCCGTGTGCTTTTATTACGGGCATAGAGATGCCGAGAAACGGTGCGCCGCCGCTTTCAGCGGGTTTTATTTTCTTTTTGAGCTTTAATACCTTCTTTTTGACGAGTAGGTATGCTATCGCTCCGCACGGGCCCGAGAAGATATTCTTCATCTCGCCAAGCGAGAATTTTGCAACGCCCTCGATCGTTTTCAACGCGATATTACCGGTATATCCGTCGGCGATCACGACGTCACATTTCCCGAGCTTATCGCCCTCGACGTTGCCGATGAAATTCAAGCCCGATTCCTTCAAGAGCTTATAAGTCTCTATTTGGAGAGGCGTTCCCTTCATTTCCTCGCTTCCGTTATTCAGAAGTCCTATTGTAGGATCTAGGCGCTTCATCACCACTCTTGCATACACGTCGCCCATCTTCGCAAACTGAAGAAGCTGCTCGGGGGTGACGTCGAGGTTTGCGCCGCTGTCGAGGAGCAAAAACCTCTTTTCAAGCGGGATCACCGCACCCAAAGCGGCGCGTCTGACACCCTTCAATCGACGAAGGATCAACGATGCTGCCGTGAACAATGCGCCCGTATTTGCGCTGCTCACGAGAGCATCACCCTTTCCCTCCTTCAACGCCTTGACTGCGAGTGCAAGCGACGAATCGGATTTTTCGCCCATTACGGTGCTCGGTGCGTCTTCCATCGTCAAAACGCTCTCGGCGTGGATGATCTCATATTCGGGGATGCTTCCCTGATATTCGAATATTATATTTTTTATAACGTCTTCTTTACCAACGAAAACTATTCTTACGTCGTTTTCAACACCGCCCTGCAATGCTCCGTATATTTGAGCCCTCGGGGCGTTATCTCCGCTCATCGCATCGACGATTATCGTTTTCTTAGCCATTTATTTCTCCGTTTCCTCACTGCTGACCTTTTCGGTATACGAGCAATTTGAATTGTAGCAAGTGATCGTCTTTTTCTGCTTATTCTTCAAAAGCAGACCGCCGCATTCGGGACATTTTTCCTTTTGAGGTGTATCCCACGTTGAAAAGTCGCAATTCGGATAGCCCTCGCAAGAGAAGAACACCATTCTGTTTTTGCCTTGCTTCATCACTATTCGTTTTCCGCATTTTGGACAGACTGCACCTGTATCTCTCAACACGGGGCGTGTGTTTTTACATTTGGGATATCCTTTGCAAGCATAGAAGCTTCCGTATCTGCTGCGGCGAAGTACCATATCACTTCCGCATTTCTCGCACTTTTCTTCGGCAAGGATCTCTTCCTTCGGTTCATCCTGCTTCGGCTTGTCGAGTGATACGATACATTTACATTCGGGATAATTGGGACAAGCGGCAAACTTTCCGTAGCGTCCTGTTTTTATTACCATTTGTGCTCCGCAATTGGTACAGAACAGATCCTCGGCGAGCTCGACGGGCTTTTCCTTCGGGATGCTTTGCTTAGCCTCATTGAGCAATTTTTCAAATGGGCCGTAGAAACCGTTCAACACTTCGATATAGGTCGTTTCACCGTTTTCGATCTTGTCGAGGTCTTCCTCCATTTTTGCGGTGAAGCCGTAGTCGACGATATCGGGGAACTGCTTTTTCATCAAGTCGATCGTCTCAAACGCGGTGTCTGTCGGAACGAGCGTTTTTCCGTCGCGTTTTACGTAACCGCGGCTGATTATCAAGGTGATCGTAGGCGTATAGGTAGAGGGACGTCCGATGCCCTTTTCCTCCATCGCCTTACTGAGTGACGCTTCGGTATATCTTGCGGGCGGTTGAGTGAATTTTTGGTCCTTCGACAAGGAGATCAAGCTCAGGACCTCGCCTTCGGCGAGCTCGGGCAATTTGCCCTTTGTCAGCTCCTCGTCGCTTTCGTCCATATTATCGTTTACAAGGACTGTAAATCCTTTAAATTTGACGGTATATCCGCCTGCGCGGAAGGTATAGTCAGCAGCATTGATGTCTGCGACGACGGTGTCGAGCACCTCGCTTGCCATTTGGCTGGCAACAAAGCGTTCCCAGATGAGCTTATATATTTTATATTGGTCTCCGGAAAGCTTATCCTTTACAGATTCGGGGGTGTCCTCGACGTTGGTCGGGCGGATAGCCTCGTGGGCATCCTGAGCTGACGAGCGTGATTTGAACACGTTCGGTGTCGGAGGATAATACTCTGTGCCATACTTATTGACGATGAACTCACGGCACGAGTCTCTCGCCTCATCGGAGACTCTCAACGAGTCGGTACGCATATAGGTTATCAGACCCTTCGTACCTTTATCGCCGAGCGAAACGCCCTCATACAGCTCTTGGGCGACCTTCATCGTACGTTGTGATTGGAAGGAAAGCTTTTTATTCGCTTCTTGGATCAGAGTTGAGGTTATCAACGGAGGCAAAGAATGGCGGTTTTTTTGCGCAGTTTTGATGGATCTCACCACAAACGGAGCGTTCTTGACCGCGTCATATACTGCGTTTGCTTCTTTTTCGTTATGCAACTCGAGCTTCGAGCCGTTTTTGCCGTAGAATTTCGCGAAGAACTCGCTGCCTTCAGCGTTTTTAAGGTTAGCACCCATCAGCCAATACTCGACGGGAACGAAGCTTTTTATCTCTTCCTCACGATCGACGACGAGCCTTGTCGTTACCGACTGAACACGTCCTGCGGAGAGTCCGCTTTGGATATTCGACCAAAGCAGAGGGCTTATCTTATATCCGACTATTCTATCGAGCACACGGCGCGCTTGCTGTGAATTGACAAGGTTCATATTTATGTCGCGCGGTTGCTTTGCGCCTTTTTTTACGGCTGTTTTCGTTATTTCATTGAAGGTGATGCGCTTCGCTTTTGCGGCATGCTTTCCCAAGATATTGACAAGATGCCAGCTTATCGCTTCTCCCTCTCGGTCAGGGTCTCCTGCGAGATAGATCGCATCGCTTTCCTTAGCGAGCTTTTTGATCTCGTCGATGATCTGTCCCTTTCCTCGAATATTTATATATTGCGGCTCGAAATCATTTTCGATATCGACACCGAATTTGCTTTTGGGAAGGTCACGAACGTGGCCGTACGATGCTACTACCTTATATCCTTTTCCGAGATAGCTTTTTATCGTCGGCACTTTTGTGGGTGACTCAACTATTACTAAAATGTTCATTTCCCCCGTTTATCCTTTCGGTCTTCTTATATTACTTCAAATCTGCCACCTGCGAGCGAGGTTATTCTTCCGTATATCTCGAGCATAGAGAGTGCTTCGTTGACGGAGTCTATCGTCATTCCCGAAAGATAGACGAGCTCGTCGGCAGTTACGGTTTTATTTGTTTTTATCAATTCAAATATTTTCTTTTCCGTTTCATCGAGGCTTTCATCCTCGTTTTCGGGTTCGATCGGCTTCAGCTCTTCGGGCTTCGGTATTTTCGGTAACGCTTCGTGCTCTCTGCGTATTCTGTTCAGATCCTTGTTTCCGATCGTTTGGTATTCAGCCTCAAACTCTCCGAGCACATCCTCGGCGTTCGTTATCAGCTTCGCACCGTTTTTCAAAAGCTCGACGGCGCCCTCAAAGGTGGAGCGAAAGGTCGGCCCCGTCATAACGTAGACTCGTCTGCCCTGCTTTCTCGCGCAATCGGCTGTTATCAGCGCACCGCTTTTCAGCCCTGCCTCAACGACAACGACGCCCTTCGACAGACCGCTGATTATTCGGTTTCGCTGTGGGAAGGTGATCTTGCTCGACGCCATTCCCGGAGGGTATTCGCTGAGAAGCATTCCGTTTTTCTCTATTCTTTCGAAAAGCTTTTCGTTATCCCATCTTTTTGCTTTATCTATACCTGCGCCGAGGACAGCGACGGTATATCCGTCGTTATCAAGGCACGCTGTATGTGCGGCTGAATCGATGCCTTTTGCGAGACCGCTGACGACGACTGCGCCGCTTCTCGAAAGATCAGCCGAAAGCTCGCTCGCAAGCTTCATGCCATAGGGTGTCATATTTCGTGTTCCAACCATTCCGATACAAAGCTCGCTGTTGAGATTTATGACCTTTCCCTTTGTATATACGACGTATGGAAAATTGGGGATGTTTGCCAAGCCTGCGGGATAATATTTATCACCGTAAACAAGCAGGTTGATATCCATCACGACGCAACGCTTATATATCTCCGCCGCATCGCTCAGGTCCTTGTTCATCAGCTTCGATATCGCGTTTTGGGTCAAGCCCATACCCTCATATTCAGTTTCCTTATAGATAGCTATCGGATCGTTTCCATACCTGTCGATGAGCTTTCGACAAGTTGCAGTCGACGGTCCTGTCACGAGTGACAGCCACAACGCATATATCGTGTTATCCATTTATCTTCTCCACATTTCCCAAAGTATCACCGACGCGGCGACGGCGGCGTTCACGCTCTCTGTGTTCGGGCACATCGGTATCGTCAACGCACGGCATTCGTTTTTCACCGTTTCCGAGACTCCGTGTCCCTCGTTCCCGATCACTACGAGATCGTCAACGCTCAATTTCACAGTATCTATTTCGGTCGCATCGCCATATGGCATTGCCGCATAGGGTGTTTTTTTGTTTTGTTTATGAGCTTCAAATAATTTTGTGAGGTCATCACAGATCAATATATCGGTCTTGAAGAGCGCGCCCATTGCGGCTCGAGTCGTTTTCTGACTTAACACGTCGGCGCAATCCTTCGAAAGATATACTCTTTTTGCTCCGAAGGCTGCGGCACTTCGCAATATCGTTCCCATATTTCCGCAATCGCGCACTGACTCGAGGACTATTCCGCCACCCTCATAGGTGCCGTTTCGAATATTTTTCGGTTTTCTTCCGATGCAAAGGAGCCCTTGGGGGCTTTTCTCCTCGGTGAGCTTTTCATAGACCTCGTCGGTGACGACGAAAACAGAGTCTTCATCGAGCTTTTCGACAAGCTCACGATATTTTTCAAGCGCGTCCTCGCGGACGTACAGCTCGGTCGGTGCTTCGCCCGAAAGGAGATACTCCTCCAAAAGCTTTGCGCCCTCGAAACGAAAAAGTCCCGTTATCTGTCTATATTTTTTGTCGCTCAGCTTCAATGCGTTTTTAACTCGCTCGTTGGCACGAGAGGTTATATAGGTCATTTTTTTACCTCGTTAACATTTTATACCTTCGACCACGCGGTCTATTCCGCCGAGGTCCTTATAGCAACGTGTATCGTAGCCCTTTTTCTCCAAAAGTGCTTTCACGTCATCGGCTTGGTCGAAGCCTACCTCGAAAAGAAATCTTCCGCCTTCGCTCAAAAGCTCATCGCCGTATTCGATGATCGCTCTGTAGTAGGTCAAGCCGTCCTCGCCGCCGTCGAGCGCCGTTCTCGGCTCACATTGTACGACGGAGTCGAGCATATCTACGTCGTCCGTCGGGATGTATGGCGGATTAGATACGATAATATCGAGCTTTGGCAATTGTTTATAGTCATCGGGGTCAAGTGCATCGAATTTTCTCACCTCGATGCGATCGAACTCCTTCAGGTTCTCCTCGGTGTATGAGAGCGGCTTCGGATAGAGCTCGAGTGCGAGTCCCTCGGCGTCGCTTCTGTTAGCCATTATTGCTTTTGAGACACAACCGCTTCCGCTGCATACCTCGGCAAATCTGCCCTCGATCGGAAGCAGCTCCATTACCTTTTGGGCAAGTATCTCGGTATCCATTCGCGGAATGAAGCATCCCTTTCCGATCTTTATCGGCAAGCCGTAGAACCAGCATTCGCCCATTACGTATTGGATCGGTGCACCGTTGAGCAGCTCGCGTACCATATTTTCGCAAATTGCTTCCGTTTTATCGTCGACGGGGATATGCGTTATCGTCAAGAGAGTGCTTCTGTCGATGCAAAGTGAATATGCAACGATTATATCGGCGAGGACCGCCGCTTCCTCTGTAAAGGGCATCATTTCCTCGCAAAGCTGTTTTCTCAGGTCATTAACCGTTTTTCTCATCGTTATCAGCTTCCTTTGTTTCTTCTTCAAACATCTTTCCGTTTTCGGGAGCAAAATCGGGGAACACGGACGGCATCGAGAGCTTCAAGGCTGTTATCGCGATCTCTATCTGGCTGTCGTCGGGCTCCTTCGTCGTTATTCTCTGCATCCAAAGTCCCGGTGCGGAGAAGAATCTCGTTACGGGGTTATCGTGCTTTCCGGCATACATTACGTATTCATATCCTATTCCTACGGTCAACGGCAAGGTCAAAAGCTTTAACGCCATTCTGAGCCATTGGCTGATGCCTGCGGGGATGATCGCCGACACAAGAATAGAGATGAGGATTATTACAAACATAAGTGCTGTTCCGCATCTCGGATGGAAGCGTTTGAATTTCTTTACGTTTTCAACGGTGAGCTCTTCGCCGCTTTCAAAGCAAAACACGGATTTATGCTCTGCGCCGTGGTATTGAAAAACACGCTTCATATCGGGGATGAGTGATGCAAGATAGAGATAGATCACGAAGATCACTATCTTCAACACACCCTCTATCACGTTGCGCCAAAATCCAAGCTCGACGTTCAAAACAGTTCCGAGTCCGTTCGTTATGAACACGGGCAAGAACACGAACATAAATGCGACCAAAATGAGCGCGAACACCATAGATATTCCCATAAGCACCGACATAAATGCATTCTTGCCGAGCTTTTTTTCGAGCCATTTTTCGAATTTTGACGGCTCCTCCTCATCCATTATTCCGAGCATATTCGTACCGTCGTCAAGTGTACGATACGAAAGCAGGAGTGTTTCGATAAAGTTTGTGATGCCTCTGACGAGCGGGATGCCGAGGATCTTATATTTTGTTTTTATGGTTTTGTTTTCTTTGTTTTTATATACTATCGAGCCGTCCTCTTTTCTTACCGCTATTGAGTGACGCTCAGGGCTTTTCATCATTACGCCCTCGATTATTGCTTCGCCACCGACTTTTCCGAGGCGGCACGAGTCATTCTTTTTTTCGCTCATTGGGGGTTACCTTTCTCATTTTATAAAGTTGCTCTTGAAATTATATCGTTTATGTATTATAATATCTTAACAGAGGATAGAAAAACGCATTTTGCCATATCTATCTATACTATTATAATTTAATGTAGGAAAAAAGTAAACACTTTTTTTATATTTTTTTTGAAATTCACTAAATTATCACGATTGGAGCACTGTGTTGGAGACAAAAAGATTCAAAAAGAACGATAGTGGGTTTATTTGTGCGGGATGCGGAAAGGAAGTTTCGCCGCTCGGCTACACCTCGAGGAACCATTGTCCTCATTGTCTTTCCTCGCTTCACGTTGACGTCAATCCGGGCGACAGAGCAAACGAGTGTCGCGGATTGATGGAGGCTATTGCCGTTGACGTATCTCCGAAGAAGGGCTTCGTTATCACTCACAGATGTACGAAATGCTCTTTCGTCGGAAAGAACAAGGCGGCTGACGATGATGATATGTCGCTGCTGATAAAGCTCACAAATGCTTACAACAGAAAATAAAACAAAATGGGGGATCATTAATTGAGATCAAAGCTAAACAATTTTTCGTTTTTGATTTGTGCCGTGCTCAGTTGTGTCGGCACTTACCTAACGCTCGGTCAAACGGGTATTATCAAATTCTTTTTTATCGCGCCCATATGTGCGCTCGTCATCGGTTTATTAAAGGATACATCGGGGCTTCTCAAGGCATCGTTATTTTCGTTATTTTCGTTGATATACTCATTCGTTTTTCTTGAAGGCGAGAGGCGCATCATTGCGTTCGCAGTGATGACAGCGATGGCCTTGATCGGTATTTTTTTCGGGCGTTTCATTTCGAAGGCAAAGGAAAAGCGGATCTTCGGATCGGCGGCGATCGGATGTGCTGTCGTATGCTTTTTGGGTGCAACGGTCGTTTTCGGTTCTCCGATCGATGCTTTGGCAAGCAAGCAAGAGCTTGACGAATATATCGGATCGAAATATGCCGACGATGAATTTACGATCGATGACATCGTATATGACGGTTCCGTTTACGGCTACACGGTAACGGCGAAGAACGACAAGACTGCATACGGGCTTCGGATATACAAAGCCAAGGACGGACGTATAGTTGACGAATATCTGACGCACCTCAAAAGATCGCTGATGCGAGAGAACGCCGAGCGGATAACGACGGTATTGAGAGAACACCATCCGAATGACGGATTTACTGTATATGGAAAAGACGTGTGGCTCACTTCCCCGCCATTCAGCGTTTTTGACGAGACCGACCATTCGGAGAATATGCAATTTTACATTTATTTATCCAACGAGCTGTTGTCCTCGGATTTTGCGAAACGCGCTCGTCAATATTACGAGGAGCTTCTCGAAGCGAACGTTGATTTCAGCTCGATCACCTTCATCGGCGGCGAAAAGGGACAGATGCTTTTTGAGCTGACAGCGACGGGCGGATATGCCGCAAATTCGTTCGACAAGCTTTTGGAGAAGCACGATCACTTTGAATTTTTAGTTTCAAGCATTGATTTTAAATAACAAATTATCCTCTGTACCTTTCGGAACAGAGGATATTTTAGTTTTTCAAAGTTATTTTAAAAATCCGCCGATTATCTGCTCCTCTGCTTCCTTTTCGGTCAAGCCGAGGGTCATTAATTTTATCAGCTGCTCGCCTGCGATCTTGCCGATCGCTGCCTCGTGTATCAATGAGGCGTCGATATGCTTCGCGCTGATCTCCGGTATCGCGCTGATCGAAGCATCGTCCATTATTATCGCGTCACATTCTGTGTGTCCGCTGCATCTGTTGTTGCCGTGGATATTCGAGAGGAACACCTGATGGCTGTTATCTCGCGCGACGGCACGACTGACGACGTGCGTTCCCGAATTTTCGCCGTTGAGCTCGACCTCGAAGGTCGTTTTTGCATATTGCTTACCGTGTGTCATAAGCTTTTCGTGAACTATCAAGGTCGCGTTATCGCCAAGCACCGCTTTCGTCGTTCTGTCGGTGGAATCGACGCCTTTTATTTGGGCGGTCTCCATTTCCATCGTTGCACCCTCCGCCAGCTCGACGTAGGTCGTTGGGTTCATCACGTTCTCACCGCTTCCGTCTCCGCTGCCATAGTGCTTTTCAACGTATTTTACCTTTGAATTTTTCTCCAAGAAAAACGAATGTATTCCGCTATGCTCACTTTTTTCGCTTCCGCCGTTATGGATGCCGCAGCCTGCGACGATGGTCACGTCAGCGTCCTCGCCAATATGGAAGTCGTTATAAACAAGCTCTGTGATCCCTGTTTGAGAAAGCAGGACGGGGATATGTACGGATTCGTTTTTCGTCCCCGCTTTTATATAGATATCGATACCCGGTTTGTCGGTCTTTTTTTCGATGGTGATATTTTCAGAGGAATTTTTGCCGTGGAGCTGACCGTTGATGCGCAAGCTATATGCACCCTGCGGCACCTCGTGGAGATCGGCAATCTTATTCAGCAATTCCCTTTGGATAGCATCAAGCGGCATTTATTTTTCCTCCCTTCTTCTTCCGTTCGAAAGACGGCTGCACGAGCCGAAGGCATATCCGTTTTTCAAAAGTTTCGGCAATATTTCGTCTCCGCTTCCGACATCGGCGATCTCACCGTCGGCGATCAATATGATCTTATCGGCGATCTCAAGGATACGCTCTTGGTGGCTGATTATTATTATACTTCCGTGGGTCTTTTCATACATTTTTTTGAACACGCTTATGAGGTTATTGAAGCTCCAGAGGTCGATTCCCGCCTCGGGCTCGTCGAACACGGTCAATTTTCCGTCTCTCGCCATCGTCATCGCGATCTCGATACGCTTCAATTCGCCGCCCGACAAGGATGCATCGATCTCGCGACCGATATATTCTCTTGCGCACAGACCGACCTCGGAAAGATATTGGCAGGCTTCTGCGGCGGAGATCTTTTTTCCGTCCTTTGACGCAGCGAGCGATATCAGGTCCTTTACTGTCAAGCCCTTGAAACGAACGGGCTGTTGAAATGCGAACGAGATCCCGCTTTTCGCTCTGTCGGTTATACTCATATTTGTGATATCGATCCCATCAAAAAGGATCTGTCCCGAGGTTGGGGTATATATACCCGAAATGAGCTTTGCGACGGTGGATTTTCCGCTTCCGTTAGGGCCTGTTACTGCCACGAATCGCTCATCCACGGTGAAGCTCACGTTATTTAAGATATCGGCGTCACCCGCCGAATAGGATACGTTTCTGAATTCCAGCATTTTATTTACCTTCGATTTTTTATCGTTTGTATTATACCACAGCAGAATGATTTGTCAACAAGGCAAACAAAAAAAGACTCGTGCGGAGTCTTTTTATTTTATATAGCGGAATTTATTTATAGCGGAACAAGCCCTTTTGAACGAGAGTCGGGCGAATATGCGGCGGTGCTTCGTTCTCCCAAAGCATATCCGAGAATTTTTTGAGGCGAGAGAGTTGAATTTCGCTAACGTGTGAGCCAAGCTCGTTCATATTCGGCGCACGGCTCGTTAGGTTATGCGCATCTGTTCCGATAAAGTGAGCAAGCGAATGGTCTATACAAGCGGACGCAAAGCCTTTATCATTTTTATCGGTCAATGGTTCTACGTTTATTTGGGCAAGTGCTCCGTTATTTATTGCGTTAACAAGGAGCGCGGACTCTTTTCTGAAATATGAATAGCGTTCTACGTGCGCAAGTATCGGAGTTATTCCCATTCCGTCAAGCTCGCCTACCACTTGATCGAGATGAGCGGGATAATGGTGGAACGAGAGCTCCAAGAGGAGATAGTCGCTTCCTCCAAGCGTTAGCTTTTCGGGTGACATATCGAGCAGCTCGGGAGAATACTTCACCTCTGCCCCGAGTCGCATTTCGGGCCATTCTTCTTCACCGAGTGCGTTTTTCAAGGTATCGAACGATTTTTGTCTGAGCTCCAAAAAAGTGTCGACATCCATCGCATACGGGTCGAAGTGGGGGGTCAGATATATTCTTTTAACACCGTGCTCGCGTTCCTTTCGAAGCATTTCGAGAGACATCTCGGTGTCGACCGCACCGTCGTCGATCGCAGGAAGGATGTGTGTATGGAGATCAAGCATAGGATCAAGATACCTTTCTTATAAAGTATATTACAAAACAGGTCTGAAAACTCGTTATCCTGTTTTCAGACCTTTGGAAAATGCTATTTCGATTGTTCGCCGTAGCCGTAGTGGTAGCTTCCGTAGTAACCGTATTTGCTTCCGCTCTTTTTACGATCGGCGGAGAGGTCATATTGGTTGAGGACTGTACCGAAGATATTCGCGTTGACGTCGCGAAGCGATTGGACAGCGGCTTTGACTTGTTGGGTGGACGAGAAATTTTGGCGTATTACGAGCAAAACGCCATCGATGAAACGGCTCAATACTGCCGCATCGGAAACGACTGTTGTCGGAGGCGTATCGCAGATTATATAGTCAAAATGCTCCTCGAGCATATTCAAAAGCTTTTCCATATTCTCCGAGCCGAGAAGCTCAGCAGGGTTCGGAGGGATCGTTCCCGCGGGAATAAAGCAAAATCCGCCGCGAGTATAGTTGGAGATCGTTACGTTTCCGTTAACTGCGCCTGTCAAGAGATTCGAAAGTCCGTTCTCGGAGGAGTTACGCATACGGAGGTAACGGTGGATCGAAGGGTTACGCATATCGCAGTCGATAACGATGACCTTCGCGCCTGTTTCGGCAAGAGACACCGCAAGGTTGATCGCAACGGTACTTTTTCCCTCGTTGGGTATCGCGCTCGTCACGAGAAGTCTTTTATATTTACCCGACATTGAAACGAAGCTGATGTTCGTTCTCAATTTTTTATAGGACTCGGTGAATGCAAAGGGTGCATCATTGGTCAAGATAGTGTTTTCGGGTTGGATCTTTTGTTTTTTCTTCAAATTGACATTGATCATCGACTACACCTTTTTACCCTTTCTTTCAGCAGCAGCGGCGGCAGCACCGGCGATACAGCTTTCTACACTCGGCAGAACGCCCAAAACGGGAACGTCGATCTCGTTTCTTATATCTTGCTCAGTTCTGAAGGTGTTGTCCATAAGATCGGCAACGATAATGATACCTGCGCAAGCGACCGCACCAAGCACGAACGCGATGAACGTGATCTGCTTTACGTTAGGCGAAACGGGGCTTTGGGGCGCGTTGACTCCGCTCGCGTTCTTACAAGAACCGACCTCCATCATTTCAACGAGGATGGGAGGAGCGATCTCGGAGATCTTCTCGACGATCTTACGCGCTGTTTCGGAATCGTCACAAGTAACCTTTATATTCATTATGGTCGTTCCGCTGACGAGCTCAGCGCTGACCATTCTTTTTAACTCGTTATATGAAATATCAAGACCGAGCGACTCGATGACAGGCTTTAACACAATGTCGTTTCTTATGAGACGAGTGAAGTTTGCAGCCATTTTACTTGCCGCTGTGAACTGGTCACCTGTTGCGGAATCGTTTTGTACAGTCTTGCTGTTGACGATCATATCAACAGATGCTTCGTACTTCGGTGTGATCATAAATGAGCTGAAGACAAAGCCGCAAACACCCGCAACCAATGCGACAGCCAATATCCAAGCGATCTTGGTTTTCAGCAGCTGATAAATATCCAGCAAATTGATTTCTAAATTCTTTTCTTCCAACTTTCTTTTCACATCTCCTTTTTCATTTGAGTGCATAATCGCAAAAAAATGTTGTCGAACGACAATATATTCGAACGACTTCTGCATAGTCAAAACACTTTTATAAAATATTTTGACACTAATATTCTTATACATAATACCACATCATAGACCAAAAAGCAAGAGCAAACGAAGATTTTTCGTTTATTCTCTTTTTTCAACATCAAAGTGTTAACGAGAGATAGTATTTTGTATATAACCAATAATGCAACAATAAAAAAGTTTCCAAAAAGTATTGACAAACAAGAAAAAGTGTGTTATCATATTCGAGCAGTTGCAGAGATGCCGGAATGGCGGAATAGGTAGACGCCCTGGACTTAAAATCCAGTGGGAGTAGTATCCCGTACCGGTTCGAGCCCGGTTTCCGGCACCAATTGTGTAAAATTTATATATCGCGGGGTAGAGCAGTCTGGTAGCTCGTCGGGCTCATAACCCGGAGGTCATGTGGTTCAAATCCCTTCCCCGCAACCAAAAAGAAAAGTCGCGCGAGCGGCTTTTTCTTTTTGTACTTTTCACTATTCTCTTTTCACTCTTCACTTTTCTCTAAATTTCCCCGCACGACTTTTCCAGAGAAGAGATAAGAGAGAAGAGAGAAAAGAAGAAAGTTGTACAATAAAAATGGACAAAAAGAAAAGTTAATGATATAATTAACTTGAAAGAGGTGAGTCCATGAAAAGAACGTACAGCAAGGAATTCAAGATCAAAGCGTGTGAGCTCGTGATCAAGGACAATATAGC
>JAFSCS010000036.1 GCA_017436675.1 Clostridia bacterium
AACGGCGAAACCCCCGATTTTATCGGGGGTTTCTGTGGGTGCATCTATTTTATGCAACCCTTTTGGTGGGGGAAGGTGGATTCGGACCACCGAAGTCAGTGACAACAGATTTACAGTCTGCCCCCTTTGGCCGCTCGGGAATTCCCCCACATATGGAGCTAGTGAAGGGAATCGAACCCCCAACCTGCTGATTACAAATCAGCTGCTCTACCGTTGAGCCACACTAGCATTTTTGACAGCTTCGTAAGTATAACACATTTATTTCGTCTTGTCAACAGCTTTTTTAAAAATTTTTCAAAAAATTTATTATAATCAAAATCACAAACACCCCACTCTTTTCTTGACAATATACCACACCAATGCTATACTTTCCTTGAAGGACGGTGATATTATTGAAAAAGCGAATTCTTCTTTTCCTTCTTGTTGCGTTTGTATCGATAGCTCTTGCCTTGATAGCCGTCGCATTCAGTATCGTGCATTACGGAAGGCTTGATGAAAAAGCACCGTCCGACGTCGCCATCGTCCTTGGCGCAGGTACGTCAAACGGAAAAGTATCGCCCGTATATCGTGAACGCATAGAGCACGGAATATGGCTCTATGAAAACGACTACGTTGATCATCTCATCTTCACGGGCGGCTACGGGAAAGGGAATGCTATCTCCGATTCGGCAGCAGCAAAAAACTATGCCATCTCTCGCGGTATCCCCGAAAACATCATCTTTATGGAAGAGTCATCAACAATAACGGAGGAAAACCTCGAGCAAGCGAAAATAATAATGGATAATAATTCGTTCAATACCGCAATACTCGTCAGCGATCCGCTCCATATGAAACGAGCAATGCGTATGGCTGGTGACTACGGAATAGACGCCTTGACCTCACCGACTCCGACGAGTATGTACCGAACCCCAAAAACGAAGCTCCCGTTCTTGCTTCGTGAGGAGTTTTTCTATATCGGCTATCTGATAGTCAGCATATTTCGATGAAAAATCGTTTTGCATACAGCAAAACGATTTTTTTATATTCTTTTATATTCCTATCCTGTGCGTAAAAATAGCACTTTCATTCGGCTTCAATATCTTGCATCTTTTTGAATTCAAGCCGTTCACCTCGCCCGCCTGCGGCTCAATGCAAAGGATCCCCATCTCGCCGAGCGCGTTGAAGAGGATCACGTTGTCGAACTCCTCCGAAAATTCATAAACGTACCCACCGACCGTGGCGCATTTTCCGTCCCTCTCGAAAAATCCGCTGATCTTCCGTGAAGACGGATCGCATCCATCACGGTATTCCCTCACCGTAGATAGCATATTTCCCGTCGGTATATAATTCTCATCGACCTCAAAACGCTTCCCAATAGGCGCCGAAAACCACCTCGGCTCAACGAAGGTCGTGTGAAATGCGAGCGTAAACGGCATCGCTGAGTCGCCCGTATTCGTCACCGTGACGGCTCTTTCGTATCCTCGCTCGTCCAAAAGGTCACGTATGACTATCTCGAAAGGAAACGGGTAACGCTCGCCGTTGTTGATGAACCTCGCAGTCACCTCGTTCTCTGATTGACTCATCACCTCAAACGGCGCATCATATAAAAGCCCGTGTATGTGATTGTTTCTCGTCGGCTCGTTGAGTGGCAGCCCAAATTCATTTCCATCGAAGAAAAACCTTCCGCCCTTCGTCCTGTTGGCAGGGAAGAGCAACGGCGTCCCGAACAGATAGGGCGAGCTTCTTAATTCCTCGATATCCCTCGGATGCCTCAAAATATCCCTTCCGAAATGGCGCAGCGTGACCGCGTTCATCCCGAACCACGGCAATATCTCCGCATACCAATCACCAAAAGTTAGCTTAATGCAATTCTCCATCGTCCTAAATCTAAATCCCGCTCAAATATTCTTCCGCAAAATGCGCAGCGACCGCACCGTCGCTAACGGCAGTAACGACCTGACGAAGCACTTTCGTCCTAACGTCACCGACCGCAAAAACACCCTTGATGCTCGTTTTTGTCGTCTCGTCTGCAATAATATATCCGTTTTTGTCAAGCGGCAACGCCCCTCCGAGAAACGCAGTAACAGGCTCACGCCCAACACTGACGAATACACCGTCACAGTCAATGACCTTCGTTTCTGCCGTGTTCACGTCCTTGACCTTGATACCGCCGACTTTCTTTTCGGCAATAAATCCCTCAACAACACTGTTCCAAACGAATTCAACGTTCTCTGCCTTCAAAAGCGGTTCGTGATATATCCGCGTCGCACGAAGCGTGTCTCTGCGATGCACGAGATAGACCTTGCTCGCAAGCCTCGATAAATATAAAGCATCGCTCACCGCCGAGTTTCCGCCACCAACGACAACGACCGTCTTTCCCTTGTAGAACCGCCCGTCACAGTGCGCACAATAGTGAACACCGCGACCGATGAGCTCATTCTCACCCGGGACACCGAGCTGCCTTGCGTTTGCACCGGATGCAATAATAACGACCTTCGAAAGCATCTCGCCCACCGTCGTGATGACCTTCTTTATCTCTCCGCCAAGCTCGACCGCATTGACCTCGGCATATTCAGTCCTTGCACCGAATCGCTCAGCACCCTGCATCATCTTCATACCGAGCGTAAACCCGTCGATCCCTTCGTCAAATCCGGGATAGTTTTCAATGTCGCCCGTCAACGTCATCTGACCGCCAACCGACATCCTTTCAACAACAACGACGTCAAGCCCTGCCCTCGCACCGTATAAAGCAGCCGTGTAGCCCGCAGGTCCTCCGCCGATAATGATCATATCATAAACGTGATCTGTCATATATCATTTTCTCACCTTTTTTTCTTAATTATAACCGGATCCGCCACCAAAAACAGTGACCTCGTCACAAAAATCATACCATATTATTGAAAAAAACGCAAGAATATGTTATATTTAATTAAAGAATATCGAAAGGATATGAAAAATGAAGCTCAACTATAAACGAACTATACTCGTCGGAATGGCTTTTTTCTTGATAAGCGCATTCTGGCAAGCATACGATGCAATAATCCCTCTGATATTAACTAACCACTACGGACTACCGCAATCCGTCTCGGGCGTAGTTATGTCGCTTGATAACATCCTTGCCGCATTCCTGCTCCCGTTTTTCGGCGCAATGTCCGACAAGGTGAAAACGAAGCTCGGAAAACGTACACCCTTTATTTTGATCGGAACAGTGATCGCCATCGTCACCTTTGTCGCATTAACGTATATCGATAACTATCAGCTTGCAAAGGTAATAGCCGAGGGTATCCCCGAGATCTCTCAAGGCGTAATGACTGATGCCGCATATGAGGAGCTGATCCGAAAAACAACTCTCGAGCTGACTCTTGCCAACCCATTCCCGCTCGTTGGATTTATATTGACGCTTCTCGTCGTCCTCGTCGCAATGGCGACCTTCCGCTCGCCTGCAGTAGCATTGATGCCCGACGTCACCGTGAAGCCGCTTCGCTCGAAGGCTAACGCGATAATCAACCTCACGGGTACTGTCGGCGCGATCTTGGTGCTCGTCCTCGGAAAGCTCTTTAAAACGTCAAGTATGCCGTATATGCAATACACGAGCTACGTCTTTGCAGTATGCCTCGTGATGCTCGTCGGCTTTATAGTGTTCATACTCACCGTGAAGGAAAACGCGTGGGCAAAGGAAATGGAAGAGGAAACGATCCGCCTCGGACTTGAGGAAAAAGTCGAAGAGCCGAGTGCTGAGAATAAGAGCAACCTATCAAAGCCAATGCTCCGTTCGCTTCTTTTCATCCTCGCCTCAGTAGCACTTTGGTATATCGGCTATAACTCGATAACGAGTAAATATTCCGTCTATGCAATGAACGTCCTCGGCTTTGACTATAACTATACACTGATCGTCGCCCAAGCCGCAGCGATCGTGTCATATATCCCCGTAGGTATCATCGCCTCCAAAATAGGACGTAAAAAAACGATCCTTGCAGGTATCATAATGCTTGCAACAGCATTCTTCTGCGGAATCTTCGTCACCCCCGCAACTCCCGAGATCGTAATGTATCCTGTCTTCAGCCTCGCAGGTATCGGCTGGGCAACGATAAACGTCAACTCGTTCCCGATGGTCGTTGAGCTCGCGAAAAACGGCGACGTTGGAAAATATACGGGCTACTATTATACCGCATCAATGGCGGCACAGGTGTTTGCACCGATATTCTCGGGCATTCTCTACGATCTGCTCGGAATGAGATACGTGTTCTTCACCTTCGGAGCAGTATTCGTTGTCTTCTCGTTTTTGACGATGCTCTTCGTAAAGCACGGCGACTCAAAGGTAATAGAAAAGAAGAGTGCTCTCGAGCACCTCGACGTTGATTGATATGGAAATACTGCTTTATATTTTAACAACGATAGCCGTCCTTTTTCTCCTGTACGTGCTTGTCCTCGTGCGCCCGAGAAAAAGAAAAGTCGATAAAACGGGACTTATCACCGACTACGCCCACCGCGGACTTCACAGTGAGACCGTCCCCGAAAATAGCCTGAAAGCCTTTCAGAATGCAGTCGATAACGGCTATGGCATCGAGCTCGACGTCCAGCTTTCAAAGGACGGCGAGGTAATGGTCTTCCACGACTATACCCTCGATCGAATGACCGAGAGAAAAGGGAAGCTTTGTGATTTGACCGCCTCGGAGCTGAAAACCGTCTCGCTGAAGAATACCGACCAAACGATCCCTACACTAAGTGAAGTGTTAACGCTCGTCGATGGAAAAATACCGATCCTGATCGAGCTGAAGGGCGAAAGCCTCGATACCCGCCTTTGTGAAAATGTCGCCGATCGATTGAAGGACTATAACGGAAAATATTGTATCGAAAGCTTCAATCCGCTTTTAATAAAAAAGATGAAAAAATTCCTTCCGAACATCTTCTACGGTCAGCTATATACGAACGTCTGCCGCGATCACGGAGTAAACTTAATAAACCTCCTGCTGACGTGTATGGCGTTAAACGTCATCTCGCGCCCCGATTTTATCGCATATAATAAGCTCGATAGAAGCTCACTTCCCGTAAAGATAACGACGTGCCTTTTCAAAGCTCCGCGATTTGTCTGGACGGTGAAAACACCCGAAGAACACGAAAAAGCACATTCCTCAAACGAAAACGCAATATTCGAAAAATAAAAGATGCTCCTCGACCGCAATAAGTCGAGGAGCTTTTTCAAGGAGAAGGACATCAAAACGAAAATCCTTCCAAAATATCAAAAAGTAAGTCTCTTGCTTCATCTTCGCTATTTGCACTGATGCCGGAGATCCTCACTAAATATGAGGTAGCATTAGTGTGGAAAACAGCCTCATACCAAATATCATTAATATCACCCTTCCAATCGATGCGGATGATCCTTGCGGGCAAACCGCTTTCGGCAGTGTATTCTTCGCTTGACATACCGTCGAGCTCTTGTTCTTTGCTACCGCCAAAGGAGTGACCGATGTAGTGATAGCTCTCGACAGCTTCGGGCGCGATCGCATCGTGCTCTGCCGTCACTATAGCCTCAACGTCAACGTGGAATCGATCTATACGATATGAAGCATAGGTCTTTGCACGGAAAAGCCTTCCGTCGATCCCTTCGTATTTCGTAAAGCAGTGTGCGTTAAAGTCATCATCCTTTTCCAACGAATACTTGTATGATGGCGTTCCGTTTGAAATGACACCGTTTGTTATAAGATCGAATCCCAAAGCCAACTCAGCCTCTTCGAGACTGTCATATACAACGTTTTTTTCACCGTCAAAGCTACGAATATCCTCGTTGAAATCCGTTATCGGACGATTCTCAACGTCCTTGAATTGAACGCGATATGAGTTTCCTCTTATAATACTGATATATCCTTCGTCAAATATACTGTTGATCGCAAAAGCAGCAACGCAAGTTAGGAGTAAACAAGCCAAGCACACCAACGCGAGACGCTTTCTATTTATCGTTCTTGGCTTTTCTGCCCGAGAAAAAATAATTTTTTTGCGAATATCATCCTTCGTCTCCTGCGCGAGAGCGATATCGCCGATGATCTTTTTGTATCGTTCCATATTTTAATCCAGCTCCTTCGAAAGTAGTTTTTTTGCTCTGCTCATTCTTGTTTGAACAGCGCTGACGGATATCTTTAAAATATCCGCGATCTCGTTTTGCGAGTATCCCTCATAATAGTACAGATGAACGACGAGACGGTATTTCGTCGGTAAATGCATAACTGCATCCCAAACCTCCTTGTCACCGTCGCTTTCAAATACGAGAGAGTCATCAAGCTCGCCAACGTTCTTGCGCCAAAATGACCGAAGAAGGTTTTTGCATTCGTTGGCGGTGCAAGTCAAAAGGAAAGCCTTTTCCTTTCCGTCTGAAATCGTAACGTCGTGCTCGATCAACTTCAAAAATACACCTTGACATACGTCCTCGGCATCATATCTGTTGCCGAGATAGCTCAGTGCCAGCCTGAATACGTCATCGCCGAATTGGTCGAACAATCGCGCGGCAGCTTGCCTTTCCAACCTGATTCTCCTCCTCGCCTTCGTTTTTTTGAGATCTCATTTATATAACAATCGAGAGGATCAAAATATCACAATTCAATATAAAATTTTTTATCTGTCAATACAATTTCTTTCCAACGCGTTTAAAAATCCCGAAGCGGTAAATATCTTATACCCACCGATAACGTCGCCGTTGTCGAGCGTAGTGACGCTTCCGTCGTATGCGTTCATAATATCGTTCGGAACGGGATTTATAATGATCAGCTTTTGTCCTTCGGCGTCAAAATCGAATTTGAACGTCGTGTTGTAGCTGAATATCTTTATCTTGAATACGATCAGCGTGTGAACGAAGGTGCAGATCCCGCCCTCGCTGATAAACATCGGCGTGCCGCGGCGCCGTGCGTGTAAAAGCTTGCAGGCGTATTTCTTTCCGCCACGCGTGAAATTGAAGTCCTCGCCTTGCACCAATCCGAAAAGCGACCTGTACGGATTCGCTATCTCGGAAATATCGATCTTGTTTTCTTCAACGACTTTTTTCAATCTTTGAATGAAGCTCCTTCTCTTGATAAGAAGACGAAGATATGAAAGCACGAAGACTGCGAAAACGATCAAAGCGGCGTATAAGATCATCTTCCAAGTTATCGTGTAATAAAACAGCTGAACAAATGATAGAACGAACGGTATGAACAATACGAGTGCAAGCGGTGCCATCCAGTATGCTAACGAAATGATAAGCAATTGCTTCAAAAAGCCGTCCTGCCCGTCCTTCTTCTTTTTTGTGATGTATATTCTGTCGCGCATCAGTGATTCTGCCTTTTGCTTCGGCAACGGGATCACCCTGACCGCCGACATCTTTGCGAGAATGAATACCGAAAGCATCAATACCACAAATACCGCCTTTACGATAACAGTTGATGTCATCGTGTCATTTCCTCTCAAAAAAACGTTCCAGATCGGATAAAAGCACGTTTGCATCGGAAGAATGCACCATAAAACCGCAATAATAAGAAATTCATAATAAAACTTCGAAATTCTGAAAACAGCCCTGAGACATATGGCGAAGCTGCTCGGAGCCATCTCGAGAACTTTCGGGATTATCATCTCGTCAAATATCGTCGTCAACCTCACGAGCGAATAAAATAACATCGGAATGATAACTATCGAAACAACGTCCGTGAGGTCCTCAAAATGCACGTTGATGTCATACATCTTGACAAATCTGCTTCCGGAGACCATAAAGTATGATGCTTGTGATAATAAAATGTGTAACCCGAAAACAGTAAAGAACAACACGAACGGCATCAAAACACGCCGTATTTTCGAAAGATCAAATAATTGCAGCCTTTCCATATACGCACCTCCATAAGTTTATTTGATTATAACACACAATCATCTGATTGTCAACATAAATCTACTTTATATTCCCCCCTCCGAACAGAAAATATTTCTTGTTGAATAAAGTAAAATAATATGTTATAATCGTATTATAAAACAAGGAGGTATAATAATGAAAAAATATATCCTTTTGTCATTGATGATAATAATGTTGATATCGATCCTGACCTTTCCCGTGAACGCATCAACAAACGAGGCGATCGAATGGGCGGAGTGGGAATATAGTACGTCGCCTTGCCTTGCATCCGCGACTGCGGGTGAGCGATTTGAAAGCGGCAGTATGAACGCCCAAATGTATAAGGAAATGAAAGCGTTCTTCGAAAAAGTTGCAGCAGGGAAGACCACCACCGCAAAGCTTACGATAAACGAAAGCTCTCTCCCGAGCGGACTTAGCTGGACCGAGAGCCAGCTCGGTGTAAAGATCATCGAAAACGATACAATAAGCGAAGCGGCAAAGAAGGCGATGCAGGATAAACTGAGCGCAAGATTCGATCTAACGAGAGTAGTCCTCGCCGTTTTGTCTGATTGCCCCTACGAGCAGTTTTGGTACGATAAATCGCGAGGTGTCTCTTTCCAATATTCTATGAGCGCAACAAGCACGACGCTTTATATCACCTCGATAAATTTCACCTTCAACGTTTCCTCGGATTATCAAGGCGGCGATAAAAACACCCTTGATGCCAATAAGGTTGCCGCCGCAAAAGACGGAATAGAGTCTTCAAAATTCATCGTCGATGAGTTCAAAAACCATAATGATTTCGATAAGCTGAAGGGCTATGCCGAAAAGATATGTGCCCACGCTTCATACGATCACGATTCGGTGAATAACGGTGCCCAATACGGTAACCCGTGGCAGCTGATCCACGTCTTCGACGGCTTGACCGATACCAATGTCGTCTGCGAGGGCTATGCGAAGGCGTTCAAATACCTTTGCGACCTTACCGACTTCGACGGCGACGTAAAGTGCTATACCGTCAGCGGAACGATGAACGGCGGAACCGGTGCAGGTGCGCATATGTGGAACGTCGTGACATACAACGGCGAGAACTATCTCGTCGACGTCACAAACTGTGATAAAGGAACGATCGGAAACGGAATGAAGCTGTTTATGCGCGGCGGCACGTCAAGTGACGGAGGAAAAACGTATAAGCTCTCTGTAGGCAGCTCAAGTATAACCTATGTATATGACGACTCCCAAAAAGACCTTTTCGGCTCGGGATATCTCGTCCTTGCAACAAGGGACGCAGGTGCTTGTGACCACTCCGTCTGCAAAACCATCATTGCGAAGGAGTCCTCCTGCACAGAGCAGGGCTGGAAGAAATATGTCGAATGCACAGGCTGTCACGCCTTGTTTGATACTAACGGTGATCCTATCTCAGCCGTTCCGTATCTCCCCCTCGCTTCTCATACTCCGACACAAGTGAAAAGTGAAAAATATCTCCTCTCAAAAGGAAATTGCGTTCGACCGAGCCTCTATTTCGAATCGTGTAAGTATTGTAAAAAGGCTCTCGACGATACCTTTGAGGGCGAGAAGACAGCCCACGACGTCGTCGACGCGTGGTTCGTCGAAAACGGCTACCATTTCCACCGTTGCAGCGTTTGTACCTATAAGGAAGATTATGGAAAATGCTCGGGCGGCAGTGCTACCTGTAATAGCTTGGCAAGATGCACGACCTGTAAATTGCCATACGGTGATTACGCACCCCATAAATTCGGCTCTTGGAAAACAGATGAAAGCACACATTGGAAGGAATGCTCCTGCTATCAAAGAACTGACGTCGGACAACATACCGATAACGACCAAAACGGCAAATGTGACTCTTGCAACTATTCAATGCCCGTTGCATCCGAGCCTCCAAAGGAAGAATCAAAGCCACCCGTCGAGGAATCAAAACCGATCGTGAACGAGTCAAAGCCACCCATCGAGGAATCGAAGCCGATCGTGAACGAATCAAAGCCTCCCGTCGAGGAATCGAAGCCGATCGTGAACGAGTCAAAGCCACCCATCGAGGAATCAAAGCCGATCGTGAACGAATCGAAACCCGCAGTGCCTGACGAATCGGTAAAAAATTCGAAAGATGAGTCAATAACCCCACCCGAAGCTTCCGACGAAAGTATCTTTGACAGCTCGAATGTAAGCTTGTCCGATGAGTCAACTCCCGAAAACAGCGAAACCGAAAGCACTCCGACAATAACCGACGAGAGTGTCGCCGACGAGTCTGAAACGGAAATAAGCGACGAAGAATGCAGCCACCTTGATGAAAGCATATCCGACTCAAAGCCCGATACAAGCTATTCGGTAGAAAATATAAAGAGCTTTGATACAAAAACGATAGTTACTATCGCCGTAAGCATCGCCGCAGCTGTCGCAGTAGCAACATTGATAATTATTATCGTTAAAAAGAAAAAATAAAAATACTGCCCGTGCAAAAAAAGTACGGGCAGTTTTTAAAAAACAGAAATTTTGACACAACTTCGTGACAAAGGTAATGTACTATAACGTTAGAGGTGATAAAAGTGGCAAAGATTTTAATTGTGGAAGATGAATACGGTATCAATAATTTGATAAAAAAGAATCTGACCCTCGTCGGTCACGAGTGCTTCCAACTGTTTAACGGTAGCGAAGTGTTGCCCGCGCTCGAGAGGGAGCGCTATGATCTGATTATACTTGACGTAATGTTACCGGGCGAATCGGGATTTGAGCTGATAACGAAGCTTGAAAACATACCCGTAATTTTCCTCACCGCAAAAAATTCCCTCCAAGACAGATTGAAAGGCTTGACTCTCGGCGCCGATGACTATATC
This sequence comes from Clostridia bacterium, assembly GCA_017436675.1. Classification (GTDB taxonomy): domain Bacteria; phylum Bacillota; class Clostridia; order Oscillospirales; family CAG-382; genus UMGS1307. Next base: position 10,675 of record JAFSCS010000036.1, read on the forward strand.
GTGAAGCCGTTTGAAATGCTTGAACTAATAGCGCGTGTTGACGTCGTGTTGAGGAGAACGAAGGGAGAAATGAAGTTTTTTGAATTTGACGATATAAAAATCGATTTCATTTCGCGCCGTGTCTATAAAAGCGGAAAAGAAATAGAGCTTACCCGAAAAGAATACGACCTGTTTTCGTCACTTGTCAATAACCGAAATATCGCCCTAACTCGCGAACGACTTCTCGAGCTTGTTTGGGATTTCACATACGACGGTGACGAACGAACCGTCGATACACACATCCAAAGGCTTCGAAAAAAACTCGGATTGGAGGAACGCCTGAAGACCGTCTATAAAATGGGCTATCGATTGGAAATATGAAGAAAATGAGATTTTGGCAAAAAACATATATACTCACCCTGTCGATCTTTTTGGGTTGTCTGTATCTATGCCTTTTTTCATTAATGCTTATAACTTACCAAAGGTCATTGAAAGAAAATGAAACTATCGCAAAAGCGAGATTCAGCTATATAATCGACTCCTTCGAACGAGATAAAGAAGATGTCGAAGCTTTTGGCGATGACAGTAGCCTGAAGCTTTTGATGTATTCATATACGAGCAATATCGCCGCCGACGAAAAGCTCCATATAGCCTTTTTTGAAAACGGCTCTGCCGTTGCCCAAAGCTCATCGATAGCACAAAAAGCGGGCTTTAAATACCATTCATATTCGAAAATGGAAAAAATAGAAAAAACCCGCTATTATGTAACACATTGGAGCTTCGGCGATGATTGTGATATGGTGCTGATGCAGGATTTCAGCGAGCTTTATCGAGAGTTCAGAGTGCTTTGCGCAATATACGTTACCGTTGCCGCGGTAGTATCGGGCGGGCTTGCAGTCGCGCTTCTTTTCGTCTTGAAAAAGCTGTCCGTCCCGCTTGAAACACTAAAAACGACCACCGAGCGAATTCGAGAAGGCAATTTTGACGAAAAAGCCAACGAAAACGGCGGCGATGAAATAGCCTCTCTCGGAAAAAGCTTCAACTCGATGGTCGAAAGAATAAAAGCCCAAATGCTCGAGCTTGAAAACGAAGCTGTCCAAAAGCAACAGCTCGTCGATGATATGGCACACGAAATGAGGACTCCGCTGACGAATATATACGGATATGCCGAGTATATCGAAAAAGCACCGCTTTCGGAATCGGAAACACTTGAAAGCGCAGAGTTTATAATGTCCGAGGCGAAGCGCTTGAAAAATATCTCCGAAAAAATACTCGATACCTCCTATATCAGAAACAACGAAATAAAAAAGACCGAGCTTAAAGTTGAGCAGTTGTTTTCAGAAACGAAACGAATCTTGATGAATGTCGCCAATAAACCCGAAACGGAAATAATACTCGATTGTGACGACTCAAAAATAATGGGCGACGAAACCTTGCTTGTCGTTCTTCTTTGTAACCTCACCGAAAACGCCCTAAAGGCGTCAAAAAAGGATGAAAAAGTGACACTTTTCTGCGAAAACGGAATGATAAGCGTAATAGACCACGGAAAAGGAATGACCCCCGAACAGCTTTCGAATATAACGAAGCCCTTCTATCGTACCGATAAAAGCCGTTCGCGTGCCGACGGCGGCGCGGGTCTTGGACTCGCACTTTCAAAGCAGATTGTCGAAAGCCACGGCGGAACAATGAAATTTGACTCCGAACTCGGAAAAGGAACGAAAATAACGATCGATTTGACAACTCGGTAACAACTCTGTGACAAAAGCAGTATATAATGTGGATAAATAAAGAGAGGAGAAATAGTTCAATGAAAAAAGAAATGCATAAACCGTTAGCCTTCGGTATCGTGATGATAATATGCTTTTCGGTTCTGTTGAGCGTGGGAGCGTTTTTTGTCATCAATTCCGAAAAAGATGAAACAAGCTTCCAAAAAGAGCCGAGCTTTAATATCGATTCAATATTGAATAGCGATCTCCCACCCGCACAAAAGGAAATGATGATAAAATACTCCGTATATAACCACGTTGACGAAAGCGGGAAAATGATAAAAATATTTTCGGACGAGCAAAGCAAAGAGTTTATGAAACGCAAAAGAAAAGGCGAGCGATTATACCTCACCTATGACGACGTGCTGTTTTTGATAAACGATACTATCCGCATCTATAATACCTATGACGAGGTAGTATTGACCGATTTGACCGACCATACTACCCCCTTGAATATAAAGTTGTCAGAATCGGGCAACCAAACGATAAAAACATATCATGGCGACTTCTCGGAGTTCAATAAATACCGTGCAGATTATGAATACTATAAAATGACGCAAAATATCCTCGAGATATTGAATTACCGAATTTCCGTCTTGACGACCGAGTATCTCACCGCAAGAATAGTTGATAAATCAACGTATAACTTTTTTTGGTATCAGCTTACGTTTGATGACGATTACCTTCCCGAAAAAACCGTTCGTCATAATCGGATACTGTTGATCGAAAAAGACGGTGAAACTCTTTCCTTGGAGGAAAAGAAAGAACAAATAGAGAAAAAGGCTAATAATCTCGATCCCTTTATTAGTTCTCCATACGTTGAAAAAGATGAAAATGAGGAAAGATTCTGTGTTTTTCAACTTATTACCTATGTAGATTTGCGTAGCGATATCTTATTTGAGATTTCCGAAAATGGTCAAGTGATAAAGCCTGAAGTGGTAATACCTGATGATTTAATATATAACTCCAAGTTATATCTTTATAATGGGTCAAAAGTAGCTCTTGGCGATCAGCGTGCAAGTCCGCAACGCTGGGCAACGCTTTGCTACCCAACCGAAGAGCTCAGTGCGAAATATCCGTCATGGGAGCTGAAACCATCATATTTTGATACAGAAAAGATGACCGTGTCGCTCGTAAAAGGGCGAGAAACCTTTTTTAAAACAGAGATAACCGATAAGGATGAAATAGCTTCACTTCTGGACTTGATAGACAGAGAGGCTGTGGTGGATTCGAACAGCGGCATATCTCCGCTATATATCCCGACAAACGAATATTCATATAAGATCAATTTTATGAACGGTATGACGATCTATCTGCCTGCAAGCCCAAAATTCGAAAACTATGTGGCAATGATCCAAACATCCGAGGAAAATGAAAGGTTCCAGGTCCCAAATACCAATTTTGATTATAAAATGACGAAAGCATTTTGCGAGAAAATAAGGGAAATGTTTTCCTCTGAACTTGCCGAGCAGTTGAATAACGATCCCGATTACCAATCGATACCACCATATCTGCTTGAAAAATTTGAAGATATCCCTTCGGAATACTATGTTTTATTTTACAGCCTTATTGCTGAATATACAAATGATATAAAGAGCAAATGGTCGTACAGCGATAATTATAAGCTTCTCTTCGAATCCACCCAAACGCTCACAAAACTGACGTCAACACACACAACTTACGCCCTTTTGTCGCTTCGCTTGAGCTATGGCAACTTCGAGGACGCCGAGTTTTTCATCCGAAGACTTGCAAACGACAATGCGGACTTGAAAACATGGTGCGAGGCAAACGATACCGATCTTTATAACGATATAAAACAAGAGCTTTCAAATAATTTTGAAAAATATTTCAGGTGAAAAGAATAATGTTTCGCTAAAAAAGGAGCTGTAAATAACAGCTCCTTTGATTTATATTTTGTTGATCCTTTTCAATAAAAAGGGAATAGCACTCTCAAAGCTTACACCGTACCAGCATTCGGGGTCCTTTTCAAGCGTCACCTTCATACATTCCACCGTGTAATCGACCGCGATCTTCATCGACTCCTCGAACGAGAACCCGCCCGTCAAAGCACCCGTGAGCGTTGACGCAAAAATATCACCTGTGCCGTGGAACGATTTTTCGATCTTTTCACGTGTGTAATAGAAAAATTCCTTTGTCTCGGAGTCATAAGCATAAGCACCGATCCTGCCGTCCTCAAAGCCGATTCCCGTAAGCATCGCCTTTTTCGCTCCGTTTTCGGTAAGACGGATCAATATGTCGTCAATATACTCCTTGTCGTAGTCTTCGCGATACGGAATGTCGAGCATAAACGCCGCCTCCGTAAGATTGGGAACGATAATGTCTGCCGTGTCGCAAAGCTTCTTCATCTCCTTGGCAAACTCAGGGGTAAATCCGGTATAAAGCTTGCCGTTGTCAGCCATAACGGGATCGACAACGATAATGTTGCCGTCATTTTTGAAGGTCGCAAAGAAGCTCTTGATCAGCTCAAGCTGACGGAACGAGCCGAGATAACCGCTGTAAAGCGCGTCAAACTCAAAGCCCTCCTTGACCCAATGCTCCTTTATCTTGTCTATCTCGTCGGTAAGATCGCAAAACGTGAACCCCGAAAACGCCGTGTGAGTCGATAATACCGCAGTAGGAACTACCGCCGTCTCAATACCCATCGCCGACATTATCGGAAGTGCGACCGTAAGACTGCATTTTCCGAGACAAGATATATCCTGTATAGTCGCTATTTTTTTCATCATGGAAGATCATACTCCTTTACCAATTTATATTCACTGCTAAGTAAAACGTCCTTCAATTCCTTTTGAGTCGTGATGCGCGAACCGATGAGTATGCCGCCGTCGATCTGCGATGTGGGATCGTGAAAATCAGACCCACTCGACTTGCGAAGCCCGAACCTGTCCGCCCAAGCGTCCGCAATGGTGTTTCGCGAGTCGTGGCTCTTGTGTCCGTTGTATACCTCAATACCGTCGAGCAGCTTCGGGTTGACGACTCTCATGCCGTTTCTGAACGGATGCGCTTGAAAAATAAGAATACCCTTTTCCCTGCAAAGTGCGGAGAGCTTGTCGATGTTGTAGCTCAATATCTCTTCGTTATAAAGGAAGTCCTCGTCGAATCCGAAAAGAAGATAGTCGTTTGACGAATCGGCAATATGTATCTCGCATCCGAGAATAACGTCGAGCTTTCCCTTTGCCGCCTCGCGTACCTTTCGTGCAGCGTCAATATAGGTGTTGACGTTCGCCTCAAAGCTCTCACCCTTCAAAAAGTGGTGCAGCGTGTACGATGAATAGTGGTTCGATAAAACGATACCGTCATATCCCGCATCAATGTATAATTGTGCAACCATCTCCTCGGGCGTCGATGAACAAGCGCTGACGCTTTTGGAGTGTGCGTGTAATTCCAATTTGTAGCTCATAATAATGATCTCCAACTATTTATAATGACAATATAATACCACAAATAAACCTGTCTTTCAATCGTTTTTTTGAAAAAAATCTTCGTCATTACGTGATCAATTGAACAGCAGATTGCATAATGAGAAAAAAATACTTTACAATAGATATGTGATGTGCTAAAATAATAAAAAATCAACGGAGGTAATATATAATGATAAAAAGATCACTCCTCGAGGAAGCCCTCGGCGTCGCAATGACGACGGGTGCTGACTTCGCAGAAATATACGTTGAACGTACGCTGACAGGCGGCGTATATATGATAAATAATAAGGTAGAGCAGATCCGCGACGGTGTCCTGTCCGGAATCGGCATCCGTGTTTTGAAGGGACTGAGAAGCGTCTATGCATCAACAAGCTCGCTCGATCGAGAAAGTGTGCTTCGTTGCGCGAAAAACGTAGCCGAGGTCCTCGGCGACGGCAAAGCGGAAATATCAATAAATCTGACCGAACGGATCTTCGGTGATATCCATCCCGTCCGCTTTGTTCCGTCAAGCGCACAAAAAACGACAAAAATAGAGCTTTTGAAGCGTGCATATTTCTCCGCAAAGGAATACGATCCGCTCATCTCACAGGTGCAGGGAACGTTGATGGACGTTGATCATAATATAATGATCGCCAACAGCGACGGGCTCCTGACCGCTGACAGACAAATTAGAACACGAATGGCGATCTCGTCCGTAGCATCCGAAAACGGTGAAAACCAAAGCGGAAGCTGTTCACCCGGAAGACGAATGGGACTCGAAATGTTCGAGACCTTTATTCCCGAGGATATCGGAAGAGAAGCGTCGCGTCAAGCGATGGTAAACCTGCGCGCCGGTTATTGCCCCGCGGGAAAAATGCCTGTCGCAATAGAAAACGGATTCGGAGGCGTTATCTTCCACGAGGCTTGCGGCCATTCGCTTGAAGCAACGAGCGTCGCAGTCGGCGCATCGCAGTTCTGCGGAAAGCTCGGCGAACAGATCGCCAACGAAAAGGTCACCGCGATCGACGACGGTACTATCCCGAATGCGTGGGGCTCAATCAATATCGATGACGAGGGTACTCCCGCAAGACGCAACGTATTGATCGAAAACGGCATATTGAAATCGTATATGATCGATAAATTCAACGGCAGACGTATGGGAATGGAATCGACGGGCAACAGCCGTCGCCAAGGCTATTCCTATGAGCCCACCTCAAGAATGACCAATACCTTTATCGCCGCAGGTAACGATAAAAACGACGATATAATCAGCTCAATAGAATACGGACTCTATGCAAAAAGTATGGGCGGCGGCTCGGTAAACCCCGTTACGGGCGCGTTCAACTTTGCCGTTTCGGAGGGCTACATCATCCGCGGCGGAAAAATATGTGAGCCGGTCCGCGGCGCATCACTCATTGGAACAGGCAGCGAGATATTGAAGAATATCGATATGGTCGGAACAGATATGGCGACAGGTCAAGGTATGTGCGGATCGTCGAGCGGAAGCATCCCGACCGACGTAGGTCAACCGCTTATCCGCGTAAACAGTATAACCGTTGGCGGAAGATAAGAAAGGAGAATAACAATGGATCTCGAATTGTTGAAAAGATCAGCTGAAAACAGAGCAAACGAGCTCGGATTAACCGAATATGAGCTATATTTCCGTGAGGATGAGTCGATAAGCGCATCTGCAATGGAGTCGGAAATAAACCAATTCTCCTCGAGCGGAAGCAGCGGGATCTGCTTTCGGTGTATCGTGAACGATAAAATGGGCTATGCCTTCACCGAGCTTTTCGATGAAGACGAAATGATCTCTCTCGTTGACCGCGCTGTCGAGAACGCAAAAGCCATCGAGTGCGACGACGAGGTGTTTATCTTCGCAGGAAGCGAAAAATATGAAGAAATAGAGCAAAACGTTGCCGATATCCCTTCTGCAGCCGTCCTTTCGAAAAAAACGCTCGATTGCCAAAAGGCACTGTACGATAGCGACGAAAGAGTAAGCAGCGGAACCGAATCGGGTGTCGTAGCCGCAAAAACAAAAATACGAATAGTAAACTCAAAAGGTCTTGACCTGAAAAACGAATCGGGATTTTTCGGCCTCTATGCTCAACCCGTAGTAAGAGACGGAGAAAACGTCAATACTGATTTTGCCGTCGAGGTGAAGCCGATCGATGAAATAGACGAGTGCTCTCTCGCAAAAAAAGCAGTAACCGATGCAATAGAAAAATTAGGTGCAACCACGGTAAAAAGCGGAAAATATAATATAGTCTTCGACGGAGCGCAAATGAGAAGCATCCTCTCGACCTTCACCTCCGTTTTCAGCGGCAAATCCGCTCGCCTCGGACTTTCGCTTTTGAAGGGCAAGGTCGGAGAAGTGGTGGCTAATGACGTCGTAACGTTGACCGACGATCCCTTCTCAAAGGAAAACCCAATGAGAACGAGCTTCGATGCCGAGGGCGTCGCGACCTATAAAAAGCACGTCATCGAAAACGGCGTTTTGAAAACCTTCCTCTATAACCTTTCCTCCGCAAAGGCGGATAGTGTCGAAAGCACGGGCAACGCTTCCAAGGCGTCATATTCAAGCTCCGTCGGTACAAGCCCCTATTGCTTCCATTTCGAAGCGGGAGAAAAAACACTCTCCGAGCTCTTCGAAGCGATAGGCGAGGGAATATACGTTACCGAAATGAAGGGCTTCCACGCAGGCGCAAACGCCGTAACGGGTGACTTCTCAATCGAAAGCGCAGGCTTTATGATCCGTGACGGTAAAAAAGCCGAGGCAATAAAGGAATTCACCGTCTCGGGCAACTTCTTCGAGCTTTTGAAACAGATAAAGGAGTTCTCAAGCGAGGTAAAATACGGCATCCCCTCCGACTTCACTCTGTTCGGCTCTCCCGATGCCCTCGTAACAGATATGTCTGTCGCAGGTGTATAGAATATGTTGAAAAAACTCAAGGATCTGCTTTTTCCCGAAAAATGTCTTTCTTGCGGACGGATCGTCCGAGCTACGCCGATCTGTATGGATTGCTTCGATGAGCTGATGGAAGCGATCGAACAAAAATGTACTGTCTGCGGAAAAAGTGTCAACGATTGTGAGTGTATAAAGCTGAAAGGGATAAAAATGCATTTTATCCCTTTTTGGTATAAAGGAAAAACACTTCGTCGTGCAGTATATCGGCTAAAGATCCAAAACTCACGCTCAAATACTTTGTTCTTCGCCTCCGTCCTCAATAGTGATATAAGGATCCGCCTCGGCGAGATCGAGCCGAAGGATCTTTTTGACGTGATCACCTACGTTCCGCGAAGCAGAGACCAAAAGAATAAATACGGTGTCGACCAAAGTGAGCTGCTTGCAAAAGAGCTGTCAATATTGATGGAGGTCCCTTGTGAGCAGCTTTTGGTAAGAGTCGGCGGAAAACAACAAAAAAGTCTCCATTCCCTCGCGAGAATAGAGAACGTAAAGGGCAGCTTCGTTCCGTGTCCAAGGGCAGCCGAATATAAACGGGTGCTCTTGGTCGATGATATAATAACGACGGGCGCAACCGTAACGAGATGCACCGAAATGTTAAAAATGGCGGGAGTGAAAACAGTTTCAGTCGCCGCCATCGCAAAAACATTATTCTAAATAAGAAGCTCACGAAGGTCAACTACCACCGTGTCGCAAAGCTCGCGTAACGCCTCGTGCTCTTGTGCCGAGTTTCGTGAGTCAAGTATTCCGACGACGGAAAAACCCGCGTTTTTCGCGCAAGTCGCCGCATAAAGCCTGTCCTCAAAAACAACACATTCGTCAATAGTACCGCCAAAGCGCTCCATTACCGTCAAGTACAATAATGGGTCGCTTTTTCCTTTTCCAACGTCACTCTCGCACATCGCAAGATCAATATATTTGTCGATCCCCATCCTCTCAAAGCCGGGTGAACAAACCGAAATATCCGTCGCCGTCGCAATAGCAATTCCGATCCCCATCTTTTTGAACTCCTCGAGAGCTTCGAGTGTTCCAACACGCGGTATAACGTCGTAAAGATAATGCGGCTTCAATTCTTCAAACGCTTCTGCAACCGTTATCTTAGACCAATCGAACGATCTCCAATATTGGAGCGAATCGAGTAACGTTCCGTCCATATCAAAAATAAAATACTTTTTTCCTTCTAAAAATGCCTTCGAAAATCTCATATGCTTGCCTTTTCCTTGATAATGCCAAACGCTTTAGAAACAATATTGTCGATCGTGTCGTCAACGTCAATATAGCTGAATTCCTCTCCGAATATCTCGGGAAGCCTTTCGTACATCGCCGTTATCTTTTCAAGAAAACCGCGTGTCTCATATATCTCCTTGCTGAGTGCACGCGTCTCAATGCGCGACAGCAAAACATCAACGTCAGTCGTCAAAATAAACGTAATATCCGGTGTTCTGAGCGAGTTGTTGTCCTCGGTAAGCGCAGGGTCAAGCCCGTGCGACACTTGATAGCAATACGTCGAGTATTTGTATCTGTCGGAAATAACGACCTCGCCGCCTTTTTCCCACTCAGAGATCTCACGAAGATGCTCTATCCTGTCAAGCACGAAAAGATCATAAAGCTCCTTCGGTGTCGAGCTGCTGTCGGAAAGCATCTCGCGAAGCCTTTTCCCGTAATGTGATGCAGTAGGCTCACTCGTGTATCTCGCCTTGATGCCAATATCATTGAGCCTTTCGACCAAAAGCTTAGATATAGTCGTCTTTCCGCTTCCGTCGGGCCCTTCTATAACAATAAACATATCATTCTCCTTAATATTCAATAAAATAATAATATACCATAAACGAAAAAAAGTCAATAAACGATATCTGGTTTTGAATTAAAGGTGCAATTTTCGCAAATATAAGTCGGACGCTCGTCCGTTTCCTTCACACAAAGTGAGATATGCTCGATCGAAAGTCCGTTAATGTTTCTGAGATCCATACAGGAAGCACGCGACCAGTCGGGATAGTAATTTGAAACGCGTCCCGCCTCGCTCTCTGTTCGCGTGTCTGCAACCGTGGGCCAAAGCTCGGGAATGTCGTCCTTCTTTACTCCGCCGATCGCACGATAAGTCAAATTAGAAAAAGTAATATTTTGAAGCGGTGCACTTTCGTGAGAATCACACCTGATCCCGCCAAAACGCGTGTTGCCCATCACACAATGAAGTCCACCCCAAGTATAGTAATGCTCCTGTTTCATTTCTTCGGTGTCAATGATGGTAATGTTTTCGGCAGTAATATTGCGGATCGTTCCGAAAGCAGGTGCTTCATTTATACCAATGGATATTATAATATTGTTGCATAAATAATAAAACGGACGTCTGACGTTCTCCATTCGTATGTTGCGAATTAAAATATCTTCAATAATTCCACCTTCCGATGATTCTATCTTGATACCTTCGCGCCAAATATGTTCCATAACACAGTCTTCTATCAAAACCCTGCGTATATCTCCAACACTTTTCATTCCAATACGCACACCGTCCGTCCAACTGCGCATCCGACAACGCCTGATCGTGACGTCCTCACAATCCTGTTGCCCTTGTCCGTTCGATTGCAAACAAACAGAATCGTCGCTTTGGTCAAAAATGCAATCCTCAACCAAAACACGTCTGCACCCGTCAAAATCCAACCCGTCACCATTCAAATTGACGAGTGAACGGAAAACAAGTGATCTCGCCGTAACGTCGCTGCACCCCAAAATCGCAAAATTCCAAGCCGCAGCATCAAAAATGCTCAAATGCTCGATGATGACTTTTTTGCAATCCTTAAGCCGAACTAACATAGGACGAGGCGAATAAGCGTCAAGATCATTGTGAAAAGCAGGCGCATTTCCGTCAATGACACCACCTCCGGTAATGATCAATTCCTCGCAATCCTCACCGTATATAAAGCAGCGATCCATGTGCTTTTCGTATAAATGACGATTGTAGTGAGTGTCTTCGCGATAATCATCAATGCTTCCGCTCGCAAAAAGCTTGCTCCCTCTTTTTATGAAGAGCGTCAACTTGCTTCTCAAATATAGCTGACCGCAAAGGTATACCGACCCCGAAAGAATAACGCTTCCGCCCGTGTTTTCAGCCATATCCATCGCCTTTTGAACGGCATCGGTGTCGTTAGCTTTGCCATCAGCAACAGCACCGAAATCCTCGGGAAAATAATGCGGTAACGGACAACTCAGCTCTTCCTTGTCCCAAAAAGGAAGTATGGGCGTTTTCTTTTTGTTTATGTCTTTCATTTTCTATATCCTTGTAACAATGTTTTATAAATGATAACTCATCCTTCGGGAAATGTCAATATAGTTCCTACACTCCAAACAATAAAAACTTACCTTGACATAAGATATTACCTATGTTATAATAAAGAAAAAGTGTTCCTTTCGGACATATATCGCAAAAAAAACGGCACAGTGTATGTCCTCGAAAGCAACACCGTGCTTTTTTGTATTTATAGGGAGGTTATATGAAAAAACTGCTTGCTTTAGTTCTCTCTTGTATCTTCGTTTTGCTTTTAGCCTCGTGCGGTGAAGAATTACCCGCGAGTGACTATGTGAAAAAGGGAAAGATAATGGTCGATAATACAATTCCGTTCGTTATCGACGATTCCGTTGCTATCGATGCAATAGAAGCCGAATCATCATTGCGTGTCGGTATGCGCTATATAACCTTTGCGGCTAAATTCGGATATAAGATATTCCATTCCAAGGATACACCAATTCTTTCTCCCTCATCCTTATTCACGTATTATACCGTCTATCCTTTGAACGACGGAAGATTGTTGTATCTTCACATTGAGCCTAACAATAAAGGGGAGTATATCATCGATAAGTATTCAGTAATAGCCGACAAAAATACTTATGTGAATAATATTCTCGCTTGGGATGCTCCGTATGTACTGATGAACGTTTCGGCGGAGAACCGCGAAAAAGATTTCCTAAACGGCATCGAAAAAAGCTCGCTTGTCTATTCAACGTTTATGAAGCTTGAGGAAGCGTTGGGACTATCTTCGGTGAACTATATACCAAGCTCATTTGCGAATGGAAGCGATTGGGATATGGCGGTAAGAATGATTTATCTGGAAAATGAAACCGCCGATGTGTTTGAATTGAAAATGAGATCCGACACAACTTCTCACACACTCACCAAAATAACGTATTCATACTCAAACGGTGAATTTGTGAAAAAAGAAACCGAAGAAAAAACTATCGAGCTTGAAAAAGTCGTGCCTTTGCTGGAAAAATTAAAAACGTCTAACGTGGATAACTCTGTTTATTCCGAAATAAAAGACCTCGCAACTCTTGATAAAGGTATCTTTTTCTTTGCTGACGGTGGTATAACGTATGAAGATGAACGATATAACTCGCGGTGTAACTTTATTTATTCATATACCACAACCGACACGGATGTGGCGGATTATTGGACTGCATTGAATAACTTGTTTGGAGAGTAGGTGGCGTAATGAAAAAATTTGTTTCTTTAATCTTGATTTTCTTGATGCTCGCCGCGCTCTGCGGATGTGAAACTCCGATAGCGAACGATTATGTCCGCGGATATAAAGCAAAAGTAGATAACGATATAACGTTCGTATATACCCAAGGCGCTTTTTATCCTGATACGGGCTACTTGATAAACCACTATTATGAAAAAGAATTGACCTATAAAGAATTTGCTGAAGTGTATGGTAATAAGATCATACACGAATCAGTTCGCGACGATGAAATATATTATTATACCGTGTATTTCGGTGATAATAATGATGTCTATTATCTGTTCCTCGAGAAAAATGAAAACGGAGAATTCTATTTCGAAAAAGATAAAGTGAATTGGATTTGGGCTAATTTGTACCAAATGGAGTATTATGATTCGGAAGTCCTGCATACAACAGATGAGGCAAGACCACTCTTGCTCGAAAAAGACCTTCCCGAAAATCTGCTTGAAGGAAGATTGCCCTATAACGCCGACCCTAATTATATAACAGGCAATAATATCTTCAAAAGCAGCTTGTATGCTTGGAGTGAATATGATGCACGCCTTGCTCTCTATTCAATAGACCGCGGTATGAATAGAGTAAAGGATAACGTAACGAGCTTTTATCGTGTCCTCCATAGCGTAGCATTCGATTATACAAACGATAAAGGCCAAGAAATGTGCGGCGCGCTCTACCTCTATGAAATAACAGTGTATGCCGGCGGAAAAGGAAGCTTGCGCTTTGCCCATATCGACGAGATCGCACCGCGAGATAACTTGCCGCCAAACCAAGACGAAACCGTAGAATTGACGGAAACGGAAGTGAATAACTTCTTGAAAGTTATCGAAGAACGTAATTTCTATTCGCTCCCAACCAATAACCCCGAAGAAAGTTTTGGACTTGACGGTTATACAACCTATGTGTTTGGCGATAACGGTGAGAAACAGCATTTGATAAAGCATTGGGTAGCCTCGGAAAGATATGATATCTACCATATCAGAAAAGCAGTCGAAGAACTGACAAAATCAAAAATCGACGTAAAATACGGCGGCGTCTATATCGATTACGGCTACAATTATTAGGAGTATAATGTACGATCTGTAAAAATTGATACAAAAGCTGTCCGATGCTCAAGCGTAGTGGGCAAAAATAAGTACCCTTAATTGATCATTATACAGTTCTGCTCCCGCGGAAATCGCATTTCCGCGGGAGTATGTTGTTTTAGAAAGTAATAACGAAAATCATTTATATCAACTTCACCGCCGACGACGCAGTGCCCGTCCTCAGCTCAATAGAATAATCCCCACCCCCCAAAAAAGCCCATCATCCGATGGGCTCTGTTTTTTTGTTAAAAAAAGATACCCAAAAAAGATAAAAACAAAAGAGAAATATTGGTTACATTTTCAGCCGATTTTAAAACGCTTTTGGTGAATATGTATTGACTTAAAGGTCATAAAGTGATATAATTAGAATGTATAGTGTTGTTTAGAATAAGGCTTTGAGGCTGTCACATCAAATCTGGTTTATGCATGTCAAAAACAGATGTTGAGTGCGACGAATAGGATGTTCAAATCGATATTTTGAGAAGAGTCGTAGATGCGTATGTTTGATGGCATTGTATGATTGGACTTAGCTATATTGGGTTGAATTAAAAAGCCTAAGATCGCATTGAGTAATAACTGATGGGGTAGAGGTTAATATATGCATAAGTTTGAAAAGAAAGTCTGGCTTGCGACACCGACAATGCACGGTGAAGAAATGAAATATGTTCAGCAGGCTTATGATACAAACTGGATGAGTACGGTTGGTGAAAATATCAATGAGGTTGAGCGGATAGCCGCAGAAAAGGCAGAGATGAAATATGCTGTTGGACTGTCTTGCTGTACCGCTGCACTTCATTTGGCAGTAAAGCACGCAGGCGAAACCCTATACGGAAAACCTGCAATCAGTCATGGTGCCTTGGAAGGTAAGCGAGTGTTTTGCTCAGATATGACCTTCGATGCAACGCTGAACCCTGTAGTTTATGAGGGCGGTATTCCCGTGTTCATTGATACTGAAGCTGAATCATGGAATATGGACCCTGTGGCACTTGAAAAAGCGTTTGAAATGTACCCTGATGTAAAATTGGTGGTTTCCGCTGAGCTGTATGGCTTTCCCGGAAGAATGGATTTGATCAAAGAAATCTGTGAAAAGCACGGCGCTCTTTTAATTGAGGACGCTGCCGAAGCAATGGGAGCAACCATTTATGGCAGACAGTGCGGATCTTTTGGTGATTACTCTGCCGTCAGCTATAACGGAAATAAAATCATAACCGGTTCTGCCGGCGGTTGTTTGCTGACCAATGATATTGAGGTGGCAAACAAAGCTCGTAAGTGGTCAACGCAGGCTAGAGAAAATGCACCTTGGTATCAGCACGAGGAAGTCGGATATAATTACCGTATGAGCAATGTGATCGCTGGTGTTGTGCGCGGTCAGTATCCATATTTGGAGGAACACATCGCACAGAAAAAAGCAATTTATGAACGATACAAAGCGGGCTTCAAAGATCTGCCTGTGCAGATGAATCCGATTATGGAAGGAACCGAGCCGAACTATTGGCTGTCTGCAATGATCATCGACAAAGAGTATATGTGCAAGCAGGTCAGAGACGACTCCAAGGCACTGTACATAAATGAGCAGGGAAAAACCTGCCCAACGGAAATTCTTGAAACTCTTGCAAGCTATAACGCAGAAGGAAGGCCGATATGGAAACCGATGCATATGCAACCGATGTACCGTATGCACGAATTTGTCACTCGCGATGGTAGCGGACGTTGCAGAACCAATGCTTATATCGCAGGCGGTTGTGTGGACGTTGGTGCGGATATTTTTGAACGTGGATTGTGTCTGCCATCTGATAATAAGATGACCGCTGAGGAGCAGGAGAAGGTTATTGAAATCGTAAAGAGCTGTTTCAATTAAATTTGAATGAGGAATAAATAATGTACGTAAAGTTTTTCAAGAGATTGTTGGATTTTATATTATCTGTTACAGCTTTGATTGTGTTGTCTCCAATTCTTCTTGTTTTGACAGTAGTTGGTGCAATCGCTATGAAAGGGAATCCCTTTTTCCTTCAGCCAAGACCCGGTAAAAAGGGTAAGGACGGAAAGGAAGAGATTTTCAAACTAATTAAATTCCGAACCATGAGCAACGCAAAAGACAGCAACGGAGATCTTCTTCCTGACGATCAACGTCTCGGAAAATACGGTGTATGGCTCCGTAACACTTCTCTTGACGAGCTTCCGGAGCTACTCAACATAGCTTTAGGCTCGCTTAGCATATGCGGTCCCCGACCGTTTTTGGTCAGAGATGTAGTTTTTATGTCTGACGACCAGCGCAGACGTCACAATGTTCGTCCCGGCTTGACAGGACTTGCACAGGTCAATGGTCGTAATAATATTACTTGGGAACAAAAGATTGAATTCGATCTTGAGTATATAGATAAAGGTATTACGTTTGTCGGTGATGTAAAGATCATTCTGCAAACTGTAGCAAAGGTTTTAAAACGTAGTGATACAGTTCGCGATGGAACGGTATCTGATATAGACTTCGGTGATTGGCTGATGATGGAAGGAAAAGTGGATCAAGAAACATATGATGCAAAACAATCAGAAGCAAAGAAGATATTAGGTCTGTAAACACAGGAAGGAAAAAGCCTTTATGAAAAAAACAATATGGCAGAAAACAAAGTCTTTTTTTCGCAAATGGATGAGCGCCAAAATCATTCCGTATATGGTACTTAACGGCTGGAGAGTTTTCTTCTATCGCTTGTGCGGATATAACATAGGTAAGAACGTGTTCATCGGTATGAGATGTTACCTTGATGATTTAGAACCTCACATGTTCACGGTGGAGGATGGATGCACTATTTCGTATGGCGTTTTCTTCGCCTGCCACGGCCGCAATCAACAACATACACCAATTACAATTAAAAAAGGTGCATATATCGGTATGAGAGCGAGCGTTATTTCGGGGAAGAATGGAGTGACTATTGGAGAAAATGCCGTAGTTGGAGCTTGTACGTTGGTCAATAAGGATATCCCCGATAATGCGACTGCAGTTGGTGTTCCGTGCAGAATTATTGAAAAGTCGGGGGAGAATGCTTGATCCCCCTTGTTTGCGGAGACGTTGTAACGTATTCTATGATCATATGCCCTGATACGATCCATACAACAGGGTATTGTTTAAAAATGTTTAAAATGAATGGGAAGATGAAATGAATGATCTTGTTTCAATAATAATGCCTTCGTACAATACGGGGCGATTTATAAAAGATACGATAGAATCTGTGCTTGCACAGTCGTATACAAATTGGGAGTTGATCATTGTTGACGATTGCTCAACAGATGACACCGATCAAATTGTTGATCAATATCTCACAGATGATAGAATTACTTATTTAAAAAATGAAGTTAATAGCGGAGCGGCATTATCAAGAAATCGAGCTTTGCGTGAAGCGAAGGGTAAATGGATAGCCTTCCTTGACAGCGACGATCTGTGGGAGCCGCTGAAGCTTGAAAAACAGATTGCTTTTATGTTGGAACATGGATACGCTTTTTCTTATACCGATTATATGATCCGCTTGAACGGAGAATGGTTGCCCTATGTTTATACCGGACCTCGTGTAGTGAATCGTAGAAAAATGTATGATTATTGTTATTTTTCGACCATCACAGTTATGTATGACCGAGAAGTAATAGGTCTTATTCAAATAGATGATTTGAGAAAAAATAATGATTATGCAATGTGGCTGCAAGCAATAGAGAAAAGTAATTGCTATCGTTTGCCTGAATGCTTGTCATATTATATAAAACACGAAGGATCAGTATCAAGCGGTAAAAAATTTAAACTTATAAAATGGCATTATAAATTATTTAAAGATGGATTGCATAAAAATAAATTCGAATCTCTCGTTTTAACCGCAAGAAATTTGTTTTTTGGTGTGATCAAGAAGATAGTATATAAGAAAAAAACAACGCAGATACCAAGCATATAAAATATAAAAAAATACCCAAGGTGAAAAAATGTCCCTCTACGAAAAGATCATAAAAAAAGAAGAAAAGCTTTCTTTGGTCGGACTCGGCTACGTCGGAATGCCGATCGCAGTAGCGTTCGCCAATAAAGGTGTCGAAGTGATCGGCTTTGACCTCAATAAAGCAAAAATAGAATTGTATAAAAACGGCATCGATCCAACGAAGGAGGTCGGCGACGAGGCAATAAAAAACACCACCGTGTTTTTCACCTCGGATGAAAAAGATCTCCAAAAAGCAAAATTTCATATCGTAGCTGTGCCCACTCCCGTGAATACAGATCACACCCCTGATCTCACTCCCGTAATAGGCGCTTCCGAAATAGTCGGAAGAAACTTGACGAAGGATTCGTACGTAGTTTTCGAGTCGACCGTCTATCCGGGGTGCACCGAGGACGTTTGTATCCCAATCCTCGAACGTGAATCAGGCTTGAAATGCGGCGTTGACTTCAAGGTCGGATATTCTCCCGAACGTATCAATCCGGGCGATAAGATCCACCGCCTCGAGAATATAACGAAGATCGTCTCCGGCTGTGATGATGAAGCGCTGGACGTGATAAAAAAAGTGTACGATATCGTTATCGAGGTCGGCACATACCCCGTAAGCAACCTTAGAACAGCAGAAGCAGTTAAGGTCGTCGAAAACAGTCAACGTGATATCAATATTGCCTTTATGAACGAGCTCGCAATGGTATTCGATAGAATGGACATCGATACCAACGAGGTCGTAGACGGTATGAATACAAAGTGGAACGCCCTCGGCTTCCGACCCGGACTCGTCGGCGGCCACTGTATAGGCGTTGATCCGTATTATTTCACCTATCAAGCCGAAAAGCTCGGCTACCATAGCCAGATCATCCTCAACGGACGTATCGTAAATGACAGTATGGGAAAATTTGTCGCAGACGCAGCGATAAAGAATATGATCTCCGTCGGACAAGCACCGAAAAAGTCAAAGGTAGTGATCCTCGGCTTGACATTCAAAGAGAATTGCCCCGACACAAGAAACAGCAAGGTCGACGATATCCTGAAACGCCTTGCGGAGTATGATATAAAACCGATCGTCGTCGATCCGTGGGCAAGTGAGCGCGATGCAATGCACGAATACGGCGTAACACTCACAAAGCTCGAGGACGTAAAGGATGCAGATTGTGTGATCGTAGCAGTCGCTCATAATGAATTCAGATCAATGTCATTGAATGATATCAAAAAACTCTTCAAAACCTGCGACGATTCCGAAAAAGTGCTCATAGACGTAAAAGGACTCTATAAAGTTTCCGAGCTGAAAAACAGCGGAATGAAATATTGGAGATTGTAAAGATGTTAAAGGTCGAAACTCTGATAACAACGATGAGGCTGACAGAGCCCTCGGCGTTGTTGTCGCGAATGAACGTAAAGCATAATTATATAATCGGAAACCAGTGCGATAAAAACGAGGTCCAAAAGACCGAAAACGGTATCATCGTTTCCACCGATATGCGTGGTGTCGGTCAAAACCGAAATAATATAATCGAACGTTCAAACGCTGATATATGTGTTCTTGCCGACGACGATATGGTCTTTTGTGACGAATATGAGTCGCTCGTGGCATCCGCATTTGAAAACAACCCGAAAGCAGACGTCCTGATCTTCAATTTCATAAACGAAAGTCAGGGAAGACGAGTTAACGGAAAAACAAAAAGGATCTGGTACCATAATTATATGAACTATGGTGCCGCACGAATAGCCTTCAGAAGACGACCGATCGTCTATCATTCGATATTTTTCAATACGATGTTTGGCGGCGGAACTCCCCACCAGTGCGGAGAGGATACTCTGTTTTTGAATAGCTGCCTGAAAGCAGGACTAAAGGTCTATGCAGTGCCCGTGGCGTTGGCATCGTTGACCGATGACAGAGAATCAACGTGGTTCAAAGGCTTTAACGAAAAATATTTCTTCGATAAAGGCGTAGTGCTTGGATTGGCTCATCCAAAGCTCGGAAAGCTCCTTGCATTGCTTTTGATATTGAAGCACAGACAATATAAAGGGGTGATGCCCCTGTCAAAATGCCTCAAGATCACTTCGGACGGCTTTAAATATATCGATTCTCATGGAGAAGAGTAAGCCCAAAGCATCAGGTAAGATAATATATACTTGGAGAGAATAATGCAAACATATATACTTTATAGTGTCGTGTTTTTGATCATTATTATGATGACACGCCTGGCACAAATTAAAAACTCGAAAAAATATATGATCTATGCCGCAATGGTTTTGACCTTGTTAGCGGGACTCAGAGATAGCTCTGTTGGATTGGATACTCAGGGATATGCTCAGATTTTTGATTACATTGCTGAAGGTCAGATGAATTTGGCGTATGGGTTGGAGACCTCATTTAAGTATATTTGTTTTGTTTTGCTCAAGATTTGGGATAACGATAATTTCTTGTTCTTTGTGTTCGCGTTAATAACCAATGTGTTGATATTCGATCGCATTTGGGATTTCAAAGATCAGATATCATTACCTTGGGCGATAACCGTATATTACGCCGGATTTTATTTTGTTTCGTATAACATAATGCGCCAATGTGTTGCCGTTGCAATAGTTTTTTACGCAACCAGATATCTATATAATAAAAAATACTTTAGATTCTTGATTGGTGTGTTGTTAGCTTGTTTCTTCCATAAGAGTAGTGTAATCGGCATAGCATTTATATTTTTGGAGATTTTTGTAAGAAAAAGATTATCCAAAGAACAAATAAGAAGATTTGTCTTGCTCATAACGATCGTATTGGTTGCTATAGTTGGTTTTGGTGCGGTATTCTTTGAAAAGTATTTCAAGTATTTCGAGGATATCCAATTTAACTTTGGAGCGTTGTTGTTTGTAAAATTGATCTTATTTGTTTTGATAGCTATCGTAACAAGAAGCGAGTTGGTAAGCTTGGGAAAAGATGAAAAATATGATTTTGCGCTCTATACGGGCAGATCAATAAAGTTATATTATTTTTTAGGTATTCTTTTAACTATGTTAGGCTATTTATTCTCATATATGGACAGAAGCGGAACGTATTATTATATATTTGAAACTGTTTTTATTGGTAAAGTGATGAGATCGAAAAGCGTGGGAATAGTTAAATTGTTAATAGCTATTTTATATTTGATACTCGCTATTGGTACAATATTTGGTAACGGACAAGGACAAGGAAACTATCTTTTCTTTTGGCAACAGATATGAAAGGAGTGTAAAATTGTGGATAATCGTATAAAAGTATCAGTATATTGCCTTGCATATAATCATTCTGCATATATAGAACAAACAATTAATGGCTTTCTATCGCAAAAGACCGATTTTAGATACGAAGTGATTATTCACGACGATGCGTCTCCCGATAAAACAGCAGAAATAATAAAAAAATATGAGAACGAATATCCTGACATAATAAAAGGTATTTATCAAACGAAAAATCAATATTCTCAACGAATCAATATCACTCGTACATTTGTCTTGCCTCAGTTAAATGGCGAATATGTTTGCTTGTGTGAGGGGGATGATTTTTGGACCGATCCGTATAAGCTTCAAAAACAAGTTGATGTTATGGATGAATTTCTTGATTGTCATTTGTGTGTTCATAGAACAAGTGAGGTTAATGTTACCGGAGAACCTACAGGAGTTTTTTTCCCAAATGTCGATTTAAACAGCGGTATAATAGAATCAAAAGAATTTTTGAAGTTGTGTAGTAAAAGCTATAGTTTTCATACCAGTTCATATATGTTCAGAATGTCTGAGTGGTGCAAATATATACAAAATCCTCCAAAATTTAAAACAGTTTGTGATGTAGGAGATGAGCCTTATCTGCTGTATTTTGGACAATTGGGAAAGGTGTATTATATCAATGATGTTATGTCTTCATATCGCAGAGGTGTCTCTACAAGTTGGAGTAACAGAAGGGCATCTGAAACAGATATAAATAAAATTATTAAACATCCGACCGCTATGATAGAGACCTATTTAGAGTTTGATAAGTATACAAATGGCAAATATCATAATCTTTTCTTGCCCAAAACAGCCAATATGAAGCTTCAACTTTCTATTTTTACAAAGAGTTGTAAAAGACTTTTAAATAAAGCAGAAAGAGAGTATTTCAAGAGTTTGCCTGTAGCAAAACGTGTCATTGCCTTTTTTGGCGCAATATTTCCCGGTCTTCTTTTAACTTGCTATTTAAGACGTTTGAAACGGTTGAACAAAAGAAAGGGTTATTTATGATCAAACAAAAATCGGTTTCTCGTGGCTTCCTATGGAAGCTATTCGAGCGTTTCGGCGTATCGGGTGTGCAATTCGTCTTGCAAATAATACTCGCGAGAATACTTGAGCCCGAGCATTACGGCGCGCTGTCGATAATGATAATATTTACCTCGCTTGCCAACGTTTTCGTGCAAAATGGGTTCAATACCGCATTGGTCCAAAACAAAGACGTCGACGAAGACGACTACTCTTCGGTATTTTGGGTGTCACTCGCGATCGCGTCTGCACTCTACGTTTTGATCTTCTTTGCCTCGCCACTTATCGGCGCGTTCTATAAATTGCCCGAGATCGTCACACCAATGCGAGTGCTCGCCTTGATGGTGATTCCCGGAGCATTGAATTCCGTGCAAATTGCAAAGATCAGTCGCGAAATGGACTTCAAAAAGATATTCTATAGCAACGTCGGTGCCGTGATAACCTCCGGTGCCGTCGGCATCGCTCTCGCATACCTCGGTGGCGGATTGTGGGCATTGGTCGCTCAAAGCCTTTTGAACGTCGTTGTCGCGTGCATCGTAATGAGAGCCACCGTAAAATTGAAGCTGAGATTTCATTGCGATCTTTCACGAATAAAAATTCTTTTCGGGTTCGGCTGGAAGCTTCTCGTGTCTTCGTTGATCGATACCCTATACCAAGACCTACGCAGCCTCGTTATCGGCAAAAAGTACGATAGCGGAACACTCGGCTACTATAACCGCGGAAAGCAGTTCCCGCAATTCATAATCAATGCGGTAAACGGTGCTGTCCAAAGCGTCTTGCTACCCGCAATGTCAGCCAACCAGGACGATAAAGCTCAAGTAAAGGAAATGATGCGAAGATCGATAATGCTCAGCGCATTTATCATCTTTCCGATGATGGCGGGATTGGCAGGTGTCGCAAAACCGCTCGTCTCCCTTTTGCTGACAGATAAATGGTTACCCTGTGTGCCGTATATGCAAATATATTGCTTCACGTTAGCATTCTGGCCCGTCCATACCTCGAACCTCCAAGCAATAAACGCAGTAGGTAGAAGCGACGTATTCTTGAAGCTTGAAATAATAAAGAAATCATACGGTATCGTTGCATTGATAATAGCCGTGTTCTGCTTCGATTCTCCGATCGCGATCGCAATGACGGGCGTGTTCACGACCTTTATCAGCTGCTTCGTAAATGCATACCCAAATAAAAAATTGATCAATTATTCGTACTTCGAGCAAATGAAGGACGTTCTTCCTTCGCTTGCGATATCGATAATAATGCTTGTGACCGTGCTTTTGGTCGGAACGCTCCCACTTTCAAACCTCGCAATATTGCTGTTGCAGGTGCTTGTCGGAATAATAGTATATTTCTTGTTGTCAGCAGTACTCCGTGTGAGATCGTTCGTCATAATGACAAGCCTTTTAAAGCAGTTTGTCAAGAAAAAATAAATCATCAGAGGATATTAAATGAAAAAAGTTCTTCTACTCGGCGGTTCAATGTATATTTTACCGGTGATCGAAGCAATACATGACCTTGGTTATTATGCGATCACCTGCGACTATCTGCCGGATAATATAGCCCATAAATATTCGGACGAATATCATAACGTCAGTATAATAGATAAAGAAGCAGTGCTGGAGCTCGCAAGATCACTCAAAGTCGACGGCATAATGTCCTTCGCTTGCGATCCGGGTGTCGAGACTGCGGCATACGTCAGCGAAAAGCTGGGGTTGCCGACTCACCCATACAAATCAGTTGAAATACTCCAAAATAAAGCAAAATTCAGACAATTTTTGGCTGACAACGGCTTCAACGTACCTCTTGCAAAAGGCTATTCCGATTGGAAAACGGCACTCGAAGACGCAGGAATGTTTCGTTGGCCCGTAATCGTGAAGCCGACCGATTCCGCAGGCAGTAAAGGCGTTACAAAGGTCGATACACCAAACGGTCTCAAGGAAGCCGCAGAGTATGCAATAACCTTCTCAAAAACGAAAAGCTTCATCGTTGAGGAGTTTATCGAGAAGATAGGACACTCCTCCGATACAGATAGCTTTTCGATCGACGGCGAGCTCGTTTTCTGCTCGTTCAGCAGTCAGCGCTTCGACGGCAATGCCGCAAATCCCTATACCCCCTCCGCGTACAGTTGGCCCTCAACAATGCCGACCGAAATCCAAAAGGAGCTGCGAAGCGAATTGCAACGCCTGTTCCGCCTTCTCGATCTGAAGACCTCCGTGTTCAATATTGAGACAAGACAAGGCACAGACGGAAAACCCTATATAATGGAGGTTTCTCCGCGTGGCGGCGGAAATCGTCTGTCCGAGGTTTTGAGAATGGCAAGCGGAGTTGACTTGATAACGAACGCAGTACGTGCTGCCGTGGGCGACGAGATCGTCGGCATCAACGGTGATCCCGTGTATAACGGCGCTTGGGCAGAGGTCATCCTCCATAGTGATGAGGACGGCATCTTCGATTCGCTTGAGTTCATCCCCGACTTCGAAGAAAGCAAGGTCGCTGAAAAACAGCTTTGGGTGAAGAAAGGCGATGCTGTTCATAAATTCACCGGTGCGAACTTTGCAATCGGCACTCTCGTCTTGAGATTTGACGATCAAGAGGAACTTGAAAAATATATGGCTGACGTAAGCAGCTTTGTTAAGGTGATCGTAAAATGAAAGAAATAGGCGGATATTTGGAGTTGGACGACCTCGTTTCACACGAGTATCATCCATCCGCAATAGCATTAAATACCGCGAGAAACGCTCTCGTCTATTTGGCGAAGGCGAAACACATCTCAAAATTGTATATCCCCTACTTTTTGTGCGACTCTGTCGTCGGAGTGTGCAGACGAGAGGGCATAGCATATGAGCTATATCATATCGACGAGTCCTTTTGCCCTTCCTTTGACGGTCAGCTCGGCGAGAATGAATATCTCTACGTCGTCAATTTCTACGGACAATTGACGAAGGAAAAGATCCTCGAGCTGAGATTGAAGTATGAACGTATCATCGTTGATAACGTCCATGCATTTTTCGAGCATCAGGTCGAAGGTGTCGATACTCTATATTCGTGCCGCAAATTTTTCGGAGTTCCCGACGGTGCATATTTGTATTGCGATATAAGAGATATCCGACTCGAAACCGATGTGTCAATGAACAGAATGAAGCATATCCTCGGAAGATACGAGGGCGCATCTGCATCCGAGTATTATAATGATTTTCGTTCGAACGATATGCTTTTCGACGAGCTTACGCTAAAGAGTATGTCTAAATTGACAAAAAATATCTTAGGTGCCATAGATTACGAAAAGATCAAGCAGATAAGAAACGATAATTGGAGATCTATCCACGAACGAGTAGGTATAAATAATAAATTAAATGTAAAAGCTCCAAACGGACCGTATATGTATCCGTTTTGGTGCGAAAACGGTGCGGCTGTAAGAAAACTTTTAGCCGAGAAAAAAATCTATATCCCAACTCTTTGGCCGAACGTACTTGAGCTTGATGGATGTGCGCTTGAAAAAGAATATGCAAAAAACATACTTCCTTTGCCGATCGACCAAAGATACGGTGAGGAAGATATCGAGCGAGTGGCGAATGAGTTGAAAAACGCTCTCAAAGTATAATTAGAATCGGAGGAAATAAAATGTACGAGCATTTAAAGGGAAAGACGTTAATGGTAATGGATAGAACGTCTTTGGCAGCGTGTGCAGTTATACGTGCAAAGGAAATGGGTATAAGGACAGTTGTCGCAAATTTCTATAAAACAGAAGACTCGCCATCGAAGCAGGTAGCTGACGTTGCGATAGATATCGATATTTCCGATACTGATGCAATGCTAAAGCTGATCGAGGAATATCATATAGACGGAATATTCGTAGGTTGGACCGACTCCCACCTTCCGTTTTATGCGAATATATGTGAAAAAGCAGGATTGCCGTGTTGCGGAACGACAGAGCAATTCGATATATTGTCCAACGATAAGCGCAGATTCAAGGAGGAATGTCTGAAATACGGCGTTCCCACCCCCGAAATATATAAAATAGATATCGATTTCAAGCGCGAGGACCTCGATAAGATCGTTTATCCCGTAATGGTGAAGCCGGCGGACGGAAGCGGTGGACGCGGAATAAAAAAATGCAATAACGAGGAAGAGCTCATCGAGCATTATAAAGAGCTCTACGACTCTTCTGCAAGTAAAAAAATAGTGTGTGAGCGATATATCCAAAGTGAGAACGAGATTTTTATCCACTATACCGTTCAAGACGGGTTCCCGAGCCTTTCCTCATCATTCTTGAAATATAAGGTAGACGTCGAAAAATCAAAAGCAGCCTCCTGCCTGTTTCATATGTTTTCCCCGAGATTTCTTGAGGAATATAAACGAGACACCGAGCCTGCAGTCATAAAAATGATCCAAGGTCTTGGCGTAAGATACGGAAACGTAATGTTCCAAGGCTTTGAGGAGAACGGAAAGCTTTATTTCCACGAATCCGGCTTGAGAATGGGTGGAGAGCAATTCTACGTTTTTGCCGAACGATTGAATGGTATCAGCTCGCTTGAGTTGATGATCGAATTTGCGTTGACAGGAAAAATGACTCTGTACGACGTAAAGACACAAGATAATTATAAGTTCAGCAAATATTGTTGTAACTACTATATCCCGCTAAAGCCGGGCCGCATCACTCGAATAGAAGGTGTTGACGAGATAAATGCGATGCCCCAATTGCTCCAAAACCGTCAGTTTAAATTCATTGGCGACGAGATCTCCTCGACAAGCTCGCTTGACAGAGTCATCTTCAGATTGCACGTTATGGATGATACAAAGGAAGCGTTTGCGAAAACCTTATGTAAGATCAGCGATACCGTGAAGATCTACGACCAAGACGGCAACGATATGCAATTGCAAAAGCTGGAATATGATACAGTATTGAATATGATCGAGGATGCGTGGCTCGATTGCTGAGTAACTCCTCGAATAAACAGTATTTGGAGCGTGAATGATGCGTATAAATGTAACCCGTTCCTCAATGCCCTCCTACGAGGAGTATTGCGAGGAAATAAAAACAATTTGGGAGACAGTCCACTTGACGAATATGGGTCCCATACATAATAAATTGAAAGCTCAGCTTTGCGAACGACTCAAGGTCGATAATATCGAGCTGTTTGTCAACGGACATCTCGGACTCTATACGGCAATAAGAGCCTTGGGGTTAAAGGGCGAGATCATTACCACTCCGTTCACGTTTGCATCAACGACGAATGCCATCGTTCAAGCAGGATGCACCCCCGTTTTTTGTGATATCAAGGACGATTATACTATCGATGAAACGAAAATAGAGTCGTTGATCACCGAAAAAACTGTCGCTATCCTCGGTGTTCACGTATACGGTAATATATGTGCCGTAGATGAAATACAAAAATTGGCAGAAAAATATAACCTGAAGGTCATCTATGATGCCGCTCACGCTTTTGGCGTGGAATATAAAGGCAGAGGAATAGGCGACTATGGCGATGTTTCAATGTTTTCCTTCCACGCAACGAAGGTGTATCACACGATAGAGGGCGGCTGCCTGACGTTCAAGGATAGTGCGTTGGCTGATGTAATATCGAAGGAACGAAATTTCGGAGTCAATGGTGACGAGCTGACCTGCTTTGGAACGAATGCAAAAATGAATGAGTTCCAAGCAGCAATGGGAATATGTAACCTCCGCCATATCGACGAAGAGATAGCTTCAAGAAAAACGGCGTTCGATAGATACAACGAAAGATTGAACGAAAAAAAGGGAATAAAGCTTCTTTCCTTTGATGGAGAAATAAAGCAAAACTATGCCTATTATCCTATCCTTGTAATTCCAACCGAATATGGTATGACTCGTGACGACCTCGCCGATAAATTGGCAAAAGAAGAGATCTACGCGAGAAAATATTTCTATCCTTTGGTGTCCGAGAATAAGGAGTTTGGCTGCGATATGACATCCTCAACGCCGAATGCATTGGATATCTCGAGAAATATCCTTTGTTTGCCGATGTACGCACATTTGGAAGTAACAGACGTTGATAAAATTTGTGACCTGATCTTGAATAAATAGGAGACAAGCAATGAAAGGTATAATTCTTGCAGGTGGAAAAGGCACTCGCCTTTACCCGATGACAAAAGCAGTTTCGAAACAGCTTCTGTCAATATACGATAAGCCCTTGATCTACTACCCATTGTCCATCCTTCTTTTAACGGGGATAAAAGAAATATTGATAATATCGACTCCCGACGATATCGCCAACTACGAGAGATTGCTTGGAACGGGCGAGAATATCGGCGTGAAATTTTACTACAAAGTCCAAGAAACGCCGAGAGGACTTGCTGATGCGTTTATACTCGGTGAGGATTTTATCGGTGACGATAACGTGTGCTTGATCCTCGGTGATAACGTTTTCTACGGAAAAGACCTGAGCCGTGTCTTGTGGAACGCAAGAGACCGCAAGGTCGGAGCAACGATCTTCGGCTATCCCGTGAAGGATGCAAGAGAGTTTGGAGTCGTTGAGTTCGACAGATCGCATAAGGTCGTATCCATCGAAGAAAAACCCAAACAACCAAAATCAAACTATGCTGTTCCGGGACTCTATTTCTATGACAATCGCGTCGTTGAAATAGCGAAAAACGTAAAACCGTCACCAAGAGGTGAGATCGAAATAACAGCCGTAAATAACGCCTATCTTGAAATGGGCGAATTGAACGTCGAATTGCTTGGGCGGGGTATGGCTTGGCTTGATACGGGAAATCCCGAAGGTATGCTGAAGGCAGCAGAATTTGTTCAAGTCGTTCAGGACAGACAAGGCTTTTATATTTCGTGTATCGAAGAGATCGCCTATCGTCGCGGCTTTATCGATGCAAAGCAATTGATGAAATTAGGCGAAGACCTGAAAATGACCGAATATGGTCAATATCTCATCGGAATAGCAAAGGAGGCTTTGAAGCATGAGTAAAACGATTCTCGTAACAGGAGGCGCAGGCTTCATCGGCTCAAATTTCGTATATCTTTTGCTCGATGAACGTCCCGAGTGGCGTGTGGTATGTGTGGATGCATTAACTTATGCCGCAAATATACATACACTTAATGAAGCAATGGAAAATCCAAATTTCGTCTTTTATAAAGAAGATATACGTAACCGTGAGGGAATATTTGAAATATTTGAAAAAGAGCATCCCGACGTTGTGGTCAATTTTGCCGCAGAATCGCACGTTGACCGTTCGATCGAAAATCCGGGGATCTTTCTCGAAACCAATATAATCGGAACACAGGTTATGATGGACGCTTGCCGCAAATACGGAGTCGAGCGTTTCCACCAAGTCGGAACCGACGAGGTGTATGGCGACCTTCCGCTTGATCGCCCCGATCTCTTTTTCCACGAGGATACTCCGATCCATACGAGTAGTCCCTATTCGACCTCAAAAGCAAGTGCCGATCTTTTGGTAATGGCATATCACCGTACGTATGGACTCCCAGTGACGATCTCGCGTTGCTCAAATAACTATGGTCCCTATCAGTTCCCCGAAAAATTGATTCCGCTTATGATAAATAATGCGACACAGAATAAACCTCTTCCCGTATACGGCGAAGGCTTGAACGTGCGCGATTGGCTCTATGTAAAGGACCATTGCTACGGTATATTGGCAGTTTTGGAAAAGGGAAGAGTCGGCGAGATCTATAACCTCGGCGGACATAACGAAAAAGCAAATATCGAGATCGTAAAGATCATCTTGAAGGAGCTTGGAAAACCCGAAAGCTTGATAACCTTCGTTGAAGACAGAAAGGGCCACGACCAAAGATATGCAATAGATCCGTCAAAAGCAAATAAAGAGCTTGGCTGGGGACCGACAACAATGTTCGCCGAAGGCATAAAGCTTACAATTCAGTGGTATAAAGACCATATGGATTGGATGAACGAGTGCACGAGCGGAGAATATGTAAAGTATTATGAGGAGATGTACGGAAAGCGTTGAACTCTTCCGTGCTTCATTGATCTAAAAATGATCCTAAAACAGATCCAATATGTGATCACCCTTGCGGAAAGCGGTAGCTTCGCGAAGGCGGCAGACAGCTTGGGGATCACCCAACCATCCTTGTCGCAATATGTAAAAAAGCTTGAGCAACAGCTCGGCGTCGAGCTGTTCGACCGCACAGGCGGTACAGTGCGCCTGACGGATGCAGGCCGAATATATATCGATGCAGGAAGAAAGATCCTCGAGATCGACCACCAAATGCACGGTGACTTCAACGACCTTTCTTCCCAAAAGCTCGGAACGATCGTCGTTGGTACAACACCGTATCGTTCAGCATCAATGATGCCGTTGATCGCAAAAAAATTCAGCGAGCTCTATTCCGGAATGCACCTCGTGATCGAGGAGCTGCCGTCAAATGAGCTTGAGGACGCAACCGAACGTGGACAGTTTGACGTCTGCTTGACAATGTTGCCGATAAATACCCATATTTTCCAATATGAAAAGATATCGGAAGAGGAGCTGCTCCTCGCTGTCCCGAAATCATTTGCCCAACCGACATCCGAACCCGTTCCAAACCGCAAATATCCATCGATAGATGCCGCGGAATTAAACGGTATGCCGTTCGTGATGATCACAGAAAGCCAATATATGCAGCGCGCCCTTGATAACCTCGCGATCGACCATCAGCTGAAATTAAAAAGAGCAGCCGTCGTCAAAAGCCTTGAAGCACAAATAGCAATGGTTCGCTCTGGCGTTGGTATGGCTCTGATGCCGAGCGGAATAGAACGCTTCTGCTCGCCGAACGAGGTGTGCTTCTATTCCTTGAAGCAGGAGCTTCCAAAACGTGAGGTCGTCGTAATGTGGAAAAAAGACCGCCACCTCAATAACGCAACAATATCATTGCTCCAAACGATCAGATCGATCCAATGGTGAAAAATAAAGTGCCACCACTTTATTTTTTTAGATAATACATAACCAAAAACCTATCGATTTCATAACTTTAAAATAATAATTAAAAATAAAAATAAAGGAGGAAAAATAATGCCATCAGCATTTATTTATCTCGGCATATTGCTGGCGACGATCGTCGTTTGGTTTATGCTCTTCAAAAGACCTGTCTATGAAGCCGTGTTCATCAGCTTCGTAGTCCTGCTCGCAGTAACGAATACTTGGAGTAGCCTCGGTGATTACATCGATAAAGCGCTCTCTACCTCGTTGCTCTACTCAATGACCGCGTTTGTGGCAATGTCGATCATATTGACAAAAACAAAAATAATCGACAGCTGTATCGCGATCATACTTTCGATACTCGGAAGAATAACGGGTGGTGCAGGATATGTATCCATTATCGCGTCCGCATTTATGGGCGCTCTCTCAGGTAGCGGCCCCGGTAACGTCATGGCGACCGGTGCGATCACTATCCCCGCAATGAAAAGATCGGGATTCCCACCTGAGCTCGCAGCTAATGTTGAAAGTAATGCAAGCTATATGGGAAATATGATCCCTCCGTCTTCAAATATCGTTGCAGCTTTGGGTGCATTTACAGCATTATATCCCGAAAGCAATATGACAACTGGGCAGTTCTGGATCGTCCTTTGGGGAATCTCATTATGGTTCATCCTCCAAAGAATATTGACCTTGTTCGCTTTTTGTAAATATTATAAAGTAAAACCTATGTCAAAAGATGAATTGCCAAACTTCAAAACATCATTGAAGGAGGGGTGGCAAGGACTGCTTCTACCCGTGGTCATATTGTTGCCGTTCATACTTGACTATGTGTTTAAAGATACCTTCTTCACCGAAAGACTTGGTGCAACCGGCGCAAAATATATGTCAAGCAGTATCCTTCTCTTTATCCCGGGTGTTGCAGCTCTGTTCACTTGCTTGATAACCAAAGATAAAAAAACTGTAACACCTCATAAAATAGCAAAAATGTTCGCAAACGGAGTAAAAAGCATAGCTCCCGCAATCGGTGTGTGTATACTCGGATATATGATCGGAGCATTGTTCAACGAAATGAACGTCGCACCCGAAATGCAAGAGTTTATAATGAACGTAAACTTCTCAAAATTCGGACTTGTGGTATTCATCTCGGCATTGACGTGCTTTCTCGGAATGGTCATTCCCGGATCATCTCTCGTCGTGATCTTCGGGCCGGTGTTCATAACAACATTTGCTTCAGTCGGTGTAGATCCCTTATTGGCAGCAGCAATGTTGCCTTGTATCTGCGGAGTAATGTGCGGAATAACACCACCGCTCGGACTTGGTATGTATGCAGGAATGTCACTTGCGGAGTCCGATTTTGGAAAGACCTTCAAAAATAATCTGTTCTGGGTAGCGGGACAGTTTATAATGGAAATAGTAGTACTGATGGGGTGGTTGCCCATTCTCGGACTGTAAGGAGATAAATAATGAAAGAAAAAATGAAAAAAATATCCGATGTGCTGAAGCTCGTGTTCGGTTACGGAATAATGATAACGTTGTTCGTTGGCGGCTTGACGTTCGTTGGATACCTCGTGGCGTTAGTCGTCGGCGGCGATACAGCAGCGTTGATCTGCAAAATAATATATAAAAATATTATTCCCGTAATGATATATGCAACAACGGTATTGGTCATCTTCGGATTGATAACGATGTACCTCGCAGGTGAGAAAGCATTAACACCAAGTAAACGTAAATAATAAAAAAGTCGATATCCCGAACAGTTAAGGGATGTCGACTTTTTTGACAAAAAGCAATAGCAAAAATTACCAAACATAAAAAAATTAAAATAGCACAAAATAGAAACAGAGCAAAAAGCTCAGCGGAAAACCGCTTTCAATGAAAAGGAGAAATAAAGATGGCTAATAAGAATATTGTTCCGGAAGCAAAGGAAGCAATGAATAAGTTCAAGATGGAAGCCGCAAGCGAAGTTGGCGTAAACCTTAAGCAAGGTTATAATGGCGACCTCACAGCAAAACAAGCCGGTTCTATCGGCGGTCAAATGGTAAAGAAAATGATCGAAGACGCCGAAAACTCTATGAAAAATAAATAAATTAAAATAGAGAAGGGATGGTGTAAAGCCATCCCTTTTCTCCGACAAAATCGAGCAGTATATATAAATAATAATGAGAGAAAAACCGCAAAAATAATGATGAAAAAATAATTGAAAATAATTTAAAAAAATTTCAAAAAAGGTATTGACAAAAGAAGGAGGTTGTGTTAATATATATGAGCCGTCGCGAGAGCGAGGCACAAAGGACCTTGAAAATTGAACAACAACGACAAATTTTTGTATACAAAAAGATTTGTGCGAACCAAGAAAATTCTTTAAGTAAGTAAAGAGCAAAAAGAGAA
>JAFSCS010000037.1 GCA_017436675.1 Clostridia bacterium
TATACTGCTAACTTTTTGTTGTTTATCAACTCCCTGCGGTTTTGTTATGCCTCCTACAGCTATTTTATACCTCCTGCGATCAAGAATAACTCTCTTTAGAAATTTCTCTTTAGAGCCTCTCAGCGACTTTTCTAACCATTTTTTCGAGGAGATGCCCTAAAGCGCATAAAATAACACCCTTGTTTATATGCAACAAGGGTGTCTCCTCGAAAAAATAATTAAAAAATCTTTGAAAGATTCCAAAGAAAACTTTCTATAGAAAGTTTTCTTTGGTCGCCGAAGGCATAATACAGCCGCAGGGGGTATAGTTATGCCATTTTAGCGAGCATATCTTCTGTTACTTCGGCGAGCATTGGTTTACCGTCGAGCATTTTTTCGATCTCGTCGGCGACGTGCGAGCCGATACGGCGCAGTCCGTTTTGGGCGAGTCCTGCGAGGTGTGGTGTCATTATGATATTCGGGACGGAAAGGAGTGGCGAGTCCTTGAGCGGCGGCTCGGGATCGGTCACGTCGAGGCAAGCGTATTTGAGGTTACCTGCCTTCATATGAGCGACGAGCGCATCTTCGTCAATAAGTGAGCCGCGTGCCGTATTGATCAGCACGGCGTCCTTCTTCATAAGCGCGAGTGTTTCGGAATTGAACATATGGTACGTTTCGGGGATCGAGGGCGCGTGGATGGAGACGATATCGGAAATTCTCAACAGTTCATCGAGCTCGACCTTTCTTGCGCCGACAGCCTCTATTTTTTCGGCGTCCATATTCGGATCGTATACGACTACGTCAACGAGGAAGTTACGCATCAGCTCGGCGTAGTGCTTTCCTGCCCAACCGAAGCCGACGACACCGACAGTAAGCTCAAAAAGCTCGCGGATATCGGTCTTTCCCTCTTCCCAACCGCCGTTTTTGACGTTTGCGTTGAGGTTATAGAAGTTTTTCGAAGCGGAGATGGTGAATCCGAGCGCGGTCTCGGCAACGCCCATACCGAGCGGTGCGTTCGAGCTCGTTACACGTACTCCTTTTTGCCAAAGAGCGTCGGAAACGATAGGCTTAACGCTTCCCGCGGCGTGACAAACGAGCTTCAGCTCGGGTGCGTTCTTCAGTTGTTCTTCATCGATGGGCGTGTTGCCCCAAGAGGTGATCGCGATCGTTGCGCCCTTGATGGCATCCGCTTGTGATTCGTCGGAGCGGATATATACCTCACCGAATTTTTTGAGTCTGTTTATCGCGCGTTCGTTGATGACCATTTCGCGCGTTTCCTTCGACATAATGAGACAGATCTTTTCCATTGTATTCTACCTTTCAAAGAAAATTAGACGTTGGCTTGTTTATAGAAAGATTATACACCAATTGCTCGAAAAATACAATACGATTTTATCAATATCCGATCAAAACACCAAACATCAATATTGCGACGGTGATCGCGAACATAAGAAGCTGGAGCTTCCAAGTCCATTTCACCCATTTGCCGTATGAAACGTCTGCCATTGAGAGACCGATGAGCAGCACGGGGTTCGTCGGCAGCAGTACGTCGGTAAATCCGTCCGCCATACAGTAGGTCAGAATGATTATCGTCGGCGAGATCCCGAGTGCGAGTGCGATGGGCATCACGATCGGCATAACGAGAACGATCTTCGCCGAAGCGGAGCCGATGAACAGCTGTAGGAAAAGTATCAGGAAATAGCAAAGTATTACTGCGAAAAACTTGCTTTTTCCGTCGAGGAGCTTCAGCACCTCGTTCATTATCGTATCTATGATACCGCTTTCGGTCATAACGAGCTTCACGGACGAGGCGAGCGCGATCATCAAGACCGCAGGCAGCATGGAAACGACGCCTTGCAATATGTATCTGAACACATTTCCGAAGCGTTTTGTAACGATATATCCCGACACAACACCCGACACCAAAAAGCTCACCGCAAGTATCGGGATAGCGAGTCCCGAGATCGACCTGATCGTCGCGATCATCGTGAGAACGACGGCTTGTATTGCGAAAAATACCGAATATACTCTGAAGATCCGTTTATATTCCGAATCGGAAACTGTCGTTCCCTTTTCGAGCTTTTCTCGTTTCTTTTGGTCGACCTCATAGCTGAGCGATATCTTCGGGTCACGCTCGAGCCTTTTCAGATAGAGCATCAAAAACGTACAAATTACGCCGTATGTTATTGCGAAAAACACGACGCGAAGCCAAACGCCGTCCGACGGGCTTATATTCGCATACTGCGCCGCAAGACCGACTGAGAAGGGGTTGGTTATCGCCGTCGAAAACCCGAAGCACGCCGCCATCAGACACGAGCCGAGTCCCGTCATCGTATCCATATTCATCGAGAGCATAAACATCACGATTATCGGCAACAGCGTCACGAGTTCCTCGAACATTCCGAATAGGCTTCCGAAAAGCATAAATATCAAAACCGTCAAGCATACGACGGGTCCGCCTTTATCGTGGAGCCGTTTCATTATCCCCGAAATAAATATCTTCACTCCGCCCGTCTTCTCGAGGAGGTTGAATATTCCGCTCATAACGAGCAAAAATACGCTGATAACGATTATCGTCGTCGCGTCCTCACTCGCAAACACACGAAACGGAGCGGTAATAACTCGCCAAGGTGCGATCCCTTTAACGCCCTCTTGCGAATATGTGTCTGTAATTATAATGCCGTTCTCATCGCGCTCAAACGAGCCGCGCGGAACAAAATAGGAAAGCGCGCTGCAAAAGGTCAATATTGCGATAAGCACGCATACAACGGTCAAAAACGACCGCAAATTGATGCCCGAAAACGCCTCTTCCTTGTTTTTCTTAACTTCATTTGTTTTAAACGTAGTAATAACGATCCCTCGCTTTTCAATTTTTTGTTCGGGGTCTGCCTATTCCTTATTTGTGAAATTATCATGCAAAATTATCGACGCCATATACCAATCAACTGCCATTCTCAGTTCTCTCGGAACAAAGAAAAGTATCTCGCTGTCGTTATACACCTCGAAATTTTGTCCTGCGCCAAACAACACTCTGTATATCTTTTCGAGAGGGAAAGCTATCTCCCAATCGTTTCCGTCGCGTGTTCCGACGTATTTGAGTCCCGTTCTGTCGAGCTTACAAACTCCGTTTCCCGCATAACGCGTCATCGCACCGCCGTCCTTCGATGGTAACCGAAGCTCAACCGACGTCTTCAACGCAAAGCTTTCATTTTCGAATATTTCGGATTTTAGAAGTTCATATTGCCAATCATACCATTCAACAAAGCTTCCAAACGTGAAATCGTTCGTGAATTTATATCTATCGTCGATATCGGTGAGGTGTCCGCATTTTTCACAAAACACCGCTTTGCCTTCTGTGGTTATAGTATATTTTGAGTTGCATTTCGGACAACGCGAAAGGATATTTTCGAGCCCCTCCGCCATCCTTTTCGAACGGTAATGAAGCTCGGGCTTCGTTTCGAGCCACTCCATCTCGTCGTAACGAAGTCTTTCAACTGTTTTTCTCTCTATCTCCTCGAGCGAGAGCGAACGAAGCTCCTCTTGAGTAAAGAGTATATCAAGCTCCGCCTCGACGAGCGCGCCGCGGCGGAACCCTTTGCCCCATTTTGGATCGGCGAGGTAGTCGCCGTTTATTTTTACCGTATAGACGGGAACGTCAGCCTTTTTCAAGAACGAATACGTTCTGTCCTGTATATCCTCGAATCTGCCGACCGTTGAGAGTCGAGCCTCGGGCATCATCGCCAACACTCGTCCGCTTTTCAGGACACGGAGGCAGTTTTTTGTGCTTTCGAGGTCTGCTTGGAACATACTTTTCGGGAACGCACCGACCTTTCTCAACAGGTAGCCGAGGCGTTTGTCGTAGAAATAGAGTCTTGCGACGATGAAGCTCGGAAGCACGTCCAAAAGCAGAGACTCCGCATAGTAGAAATCGATGAACGAGCCGTGGTTACAAAGCACGATCGACGGGCTCTCGAGCTTTTCGGTGAGCTTATTTTTCGAGACGAGCTTGATGCCCTTGAGCGAAAAATAGAGCGCCACGAGGCGATAGAGCGGATATACCCAAAGCTTTTTGCTTTCGCCGACCGTGGTCTTCGAGGAATACTCGGTGCTTGCGGCAAACTCGTTGAGCTTTGCGAAGAGGTAGTGTCGCTTCCACGTCATCAAGCAAAGAATGATCATCAAGATCACGAACACGCCGACGGTCACTCGCCAATCGCTCATCAGCGAGATGTGTCCGAGCGCAACGCCCATACAGATCGACGGGATCGAGCCGAGCGTGGTCACCGTAATATATCGGCGAAATCTCATTCCGACGCTCGAGGCGAAGAAGCAGATCATTCCATATGGGATCGACGGCAGAAAATAGAGCAGAAAGACTATAAAGATCATCCGCTTCGACCGAGCCGCGCGGTCGATATCGAAGTGAAGGTTGTTGACAAAATACTCGCGTATCTTGTTTCCGTACGTTTTATATAAAAGATAGATGATCGAATTTCCGAGTGCGACGCCGACGAGGCAACACGCCGAGCCGATCCAAAATCCGAACGTGACTCCCGCGAGGACCTGCACGGGCTCTGCCGACACGAAGGTGCATACGACCTGGAGCATCGAAAGCATCGCGATGGTGAAATAGCCGCGCACCCCGAACTCCATCAGCCTATCGCGAAGCTCCTCGTCGCTGAGCTCGTGGGTGAAAAGGCTTTTGAAGATGATGAAGTTATCACCCGAGATCATAAACACCATCAACGCCGTCGCGACGACGGCAAACCCCAACGCCACGAGTATTTTTATTTTTGTTGATCTATTCATAAAAAACCGCCAAAATTTTCATTGATAAGCAATTATCTCTTTCATTATATCAATTTTCGACCGATTAATCAACCCTAATTGCCGTTTTTTTGACGACAAGGTGATAAATTTGTGTAATTTATTACATATTTCTCCCGTCCGACCGTGCTTGCGGCGAAAGAATGGACTTGACACCTCGGGTAGAATAGTGCTATTATATTATTAATGAAAATATATTATTCGGAGAGAAATTATGAAATTTACAGCTGATATAATCAACAACGAGAAGATACGTATTCTCGGCAGACACACCGAGCTTGACGGCTGTGTTGCGCTCGACTGGTCGAACAGCGGGATCACGTTCAGGTTCGAGGGAACGGGCATTTGGCTCGGGTTCGGCGAATATAAGGCGCCCATCCCCGCATACGTTAAGCTGATCGTTGACGGCGGCGAAAGACGCGCGTCCGTTGTGAACGGCTCGGAGAAGGTGATGGTCGATTCGCTCGACGAGGGTGAGCATACCGCAACGCTTCTGAAGATAACAGAGGGAGTTGAGAAGCTTCTTTTGAAGGAGCTGACGGTGATCGGCGCTGAGCCGAAGCTCCTCGATCCGCCCGCACCGAAGTCGAGAAGGATCGAGTTTTTCGGTGACTCGATAACCTGCGGCTACGGTGTTCTCGCAGAGCAGAGCGTGACCGTTTACAACACCTACGAGCAGGACAGCACGAAGGCGTATGCTTATCTCACCGCGTCCGCGTTCGATGCGGAGATGCGCAGCGAATGTATTTCCGGACAGGGTATTATCTGCAACTGCGACGGAAAAGTTGACTACGAGATCCCGAAATTCTTTATGCACTCATCAAGAACGAAGGAAAAACACGACCACTCGACTTGGGTGCCCGACATTGTCGTTATCAACGCGGGAACGAACGACGTTGGCGGCGGGATCGCTGACGGCATCATCACCGAGGGTGCGATAAACTTTATTCTTTCCGTTCGCAACCAATACTCGAACGCAAAGATCGTTTGGTTCTACGGTATGATGATGTACGGCTACGTTGATGCGATCAAAAAGGCGGTCGAGACGGTAAATCTCACCGACAAGGACGTTTATTTCCTGACGTGCGACTCGATATTCAACCGCGAGGGCGAGACGGGTGCGGTAGGGCATCCCAACGAGCTCGGTCAACGACGCGGTGCTGACGCGCTGATAGCGAAGATAGCCGAGATCACCGGCTGGGAGGCAAAATAATGATCTGGAACGAGGTTATAATCCACACTAACACACAAGGCGTCGATGTTATCGCCGACCTGCTCGTGTCGCTCGGAGTCGTCTGCTTCGTGACCGAGGACCCGAACGAGTTTCGCGAGTTCTTGGACGACAAGACGGTGCCGTGGGACTACGTTGACGAAAACCTGATGGCTTTGGCTGAGGGCGAGAGCCGTCAAAAGATATATCTTTCCGACAGCGAACAAGATACTGCTCTTATCGAAAACATAAAATCCGCCGTTGCCGAGCTGAAAGCGACACGCAATGATCTCGGTCGGCTCGCCGTGACCATCTCGAAGGTGGACGACGCTGACTGGGCGGACAATTGGAAGCAATATTTCAAGCCGCTCGAGATCGGCGACAACATCGTTATCAAGCCGACTTGGGAGACCTATGACGGTGAGCGCAAGACTGTGCTCGAGCTCGATCCCGGCAGCTCGTTCGGTACAGGACAACACGAGACGACTGCACTCTGCCTCGAGCTCGTTGAAAAATATATGCAATCCCACCCGAACGCAAGCGTGCTCGATATGGGATGCGGAAGCGGTATCCTCGGGATCGCCGCACTCGCGCTCGGCGCAAAGAACGTGTTCGCGGTGGATATCGACGAGAATGCGGTCAATATCGCGATCGAAAACGCGGCTAAAAACGGATACGGCGAAGACGTATTCAAAGCCGTGTGCGGTAACGTTAACGAGAACAAATACCTCGCCGCTAAGGTCTGCGCGCTCGGTTGCGACATCGTGCTCGCTAACATCGTCGCCGACGTCATCATTATGATGGCGCCCGTGCTCGCCGCAGCGCTCAGCACAGGTAAAACTCTCATCGTCTCCGGTATCATCGCGCCTAAAAAGGAGAAAGTGCTCCAAACACTTAAGGATAGCGGTTTTAAACTCACTAGGCTCCACGAGAAAAACGATTGGGTAGCCGCCTCCTTGCTCAAACTTTGATGTGTCTCCGACGGCTTAGGGGAAACTTTCTATAGAAAGCTTTCCCCTAAGAACCCCTTCAAAGATTTTTTAATTATTTTTTCGAGGAGACACCCTTGTTACTTATTAACAAGGGTGTTATTTTTTGCGCTTTAGGGCATCTCCTCGAAAAAATGGTTAGAAAAGTCGCCGAGAGCTCTTAAAGGAATACTTCTATAAGAAGGTTTATCCTAAACCGTAGAAGATATAACAAAGCTGTAGAAGATATAACAAACCGCAGGAGTATATTATTTCCGATGATCTTATTATATCTCTGACGATTTAATATATTTCCGACAGTTTAAGAGAACTCTTGAAAGCTTCTTTAGAGTCTCCCAAAGCCTCTTGCACACTTTTTCCCCAACGGGTGCTTTCCTTTGCAGAAAAAGAAATCCCCAAGGAGCAACAGAGTGCCCGTTGGGGAAAAAGAATACAAAAAGTTTTGAGGGATTCCTAAGGGAACTTTTTCAAAAGTTCCCTTAGGCCGTCGGAGACATATCAGAGCCGTCGGAGACATATTAAGTCCTCGGAGGCATATCAGAGCCGCCGCAGCATTTACCGCTGCACTGTTTAGCGTAGGGGCAACCGACACAGGTCTGCCCACGTTTTTTGAGGCGGTAGAGGTAGAACACTAT
The DNA here is from genome assembly GCA_017436675.1 of Clostridia bacterium. GTDB lineage: Bacteria > Bacillota > Clostridia > Oscillospirales > CAG-382 > UMGS1307. The sequence goes on from JAFSCS010000037.1 coordinate 7,641, forward strand.
AGCGCCGATGACGAGCACCAGAGCGGCGCCGATTATGATATCAGTCATTACAAGCAGTCCTTTCTTTCGGGTTTGTTGATGTTAGTTAAGCTTTTGCGAGATGTTCGCTTTTGAGCTTTTTGTTGGTATTAAGTGTGAGGAACACGATGTATGCGGCGATAAGCGCTACTGCGACACCGCCGAGCACGGCGGCGAGCACGTTAAGCTCTGCGGGAGCGGTCACGAGCGTACCGATCGTATAAACGAGGTAGGATATCGTATAACCGACAGCGAATTGGAGTCCGATACCGCCCCAGAGCCATTTTGCGCTCTTCATTTCCGCGTTCATCGCACCGATAGCGGCGAAGCAGGGCGGTGTGAATAGGTTGAACATAAGGTAAGCGAGTGCGGCGATCTTTGTGATAGCCAAAATACCCGCAACCTCAGCACCCGTGCCCTCGAGCATAGCGAGTTCTTCGGTATCGATGAGGTTTTCGAGTCCGACGAAACAAACGGCGAGCGTGCCGACAACGTTTTCTTTAGCGATAAATCCGGTAACGGCTGCTGCTGCGAGCTGCCAGGAGAGAACGCCGACGATCGGAACGAGGATGTATGCGAACGGTCCTGCGATAGTAGCGAGGATCGAGGCGTCAGCCGTTTCGGCAACGTTGAAGCTCCAATCGAACGTCTGCATAAGCTGAACAGCCGTGTTGCAAAGCAGGATGATCGTAGCGGCTTTGACGATATAAGCCCAACCGCGACTGCACATCGATTTGAATGCGCTCCAAAGCGAAGGGAGCTTATATTCGGGGAGCTCTATAATAAAGTATGATTTTTTTGCTTTGTGACCTGTGATCGCGTTGATGAGCAACGCGCCCAAAAAGATGATGACGATACCCATGAGGTACATCAGTGTGCTCACCCAGCCTGCGTTGTCGAAGAACGCGCCTGCGAAGAGCGAGATAACGGGTATTTTTGCACCGCACGGCATAAAGGGAGCGAGCATCGCCGTTGCTCTGCGCTCACGCTCGTTGCGGATGGTACGGCTTGCCATAACACCGGGAACGGCACAACCGATACCGATGACGAACGGGATAACGGATTTTCCGGAGAGTCCGACTCTTTTGAAGATCGGGTCGAGCACTACGGCAACGCGAGACATATATCCGCAATCCTCGAGCAGCGCGATCAGGAAATACATCACCATAACGAGCGGCAAGAACCCGACGACCGCACCGACACCGCCGATGATACCGTCAACGACGATAGCGTTGAGAAGTGGGGACGCGTTTTCCATCAGACCGCCGACCCATTCGCCGAACATTTCGATGAGAGTAACGAGTCCGGGGATCGCGAGCTCGTTTTCCGCGCCCTCGTTGAAGACGTAGCCTTCGGCTATCCACGGACCTACCCAAGCCTGAGATATCTGGAACACGAGGAACATCACGACCGCGAAGATCGGGATACCGAGCCATTTGTTAGTGATAACGGCGTCGATCTTATCGCCGATATTTTTATCCTTTGTGAGCACCTTTCTGTTTTCGACCTGCTTAACGAGTGCGTTTACGTATTCGAAGCGCTTGCGGTCAGCGATCTCGACAGCCTTTTTGTCTGTGAGATCTACGTCGCCTTGAACGTAGGGTGCAATTTGTGTCGATCCGATCGCCTTTATAGCGGCGTCAACGACGTCCTTCAAGCCCTCGCCCGAGGTAGAGGTAGTGTTAATAACGGGGCAACCGAGCTTTTGTGAAAGCAGTGCGGAATCGATCTTCGTTTCTTTTTTCTTGTTGATATCGCTCTTGTTGAGTGCGACAACGACGGGGATCCCGAGCTCGAGCAGCTGTGTTGTAAAGAACAAGCTGCGGCTGAGGTTGGACGCATCAACGATATTGATGATCGCATCGGGGTTTTCTTTTTTAACGTAGGAGCTTGTGATGCTCTCCTCGCTCGTGAACGGCGACATCGAATATGCGCCGGGGAGGTCAACGGCTATCGGCTGAACGTCCGACGAGCAGTATGCCTTTTTGATGGGGTGTTCGATCTTGTCGACGGTAACGCCTGCCCAGTTTCCGACCTTTTCGTTTCTGCCGGTGAGCGCGTTAAACATCGTTGTTTTACCGGAATTGGGGTTTCCGGTCAATGCAATTCTCATAGTCTTTTCCTCTCATTAAAGCTTATATTTGATCCATTCGGATAAACTTCCTGTTAAAGCTTATTTTTGATCCTTTCGGATAAACTTCTTGTCAGTTAGCCGCTGCTAACTCGTAGCCAAAAACGATCGGCAGGTCACTGCCGCGAACGTTTATAGCTTTATGGCTGTTGCCAATTGATCGTCGATGTTGTATCTCGCGTCCTTGATCGAGACGACGAGGTTTCTTTTCTTTCGAGATACGACCGTTATCGACTCGCCGCTGTAGCACCCGAGGGAGAACAGAAAGGCGTCGAGCTCTTCGTCGTCGGTCTCGATCCGCTTTATGATGTATTCAACACCCAATTCAGCTTCGTTTAGTGTCATATCTATCACCGCTTTACTCTCTGTTTTTCGGCTGTTCGATTAGCGACTGCTAACCGAATCGGTCAATGTAAAGTTAGCATCTGCTAACCTTGTTATATTATAGTCGAGGAGCGTGGGTTTGTCAAGGGCTTTTTTGAATTTTTTTGACATTTTTTTGGGTGCTCAACTTGTTGACAACTCTGTCACGATGAGGTACAATATACTGTGAAAGGGGCGATGATGATGAAACGTGTATTTAACGGAATCGACCTGATTGACGGCGCAAAAAGCATATTGCGCGGGAATCGGATCGGGCTGCTCAGTGCGGCTTCGGGGGTAAACAAGCAGGGCGAGGCGACCTATTCCATACTTCGCGAAAAATTCGAGCTTGTTGCGCTTTACTCACCTGAGCACGGGATAAGGAGCAATCTCCAGGACGGTGGGTGGGAAGCCGACCGTATCGATCCGGAAACTGCGCTTCCGATATACAACGTCGGTGTAAACGACGCCGCGAAGCTCGACGCTATGCTCGAGGGGATCGACGTACTCGTATACGACATCCAAGACGTCGGTGCTCGGTTTTACACGTATCTTTACAATCTATCCGATATGATGACGCGCTGCGCTATCCTAAAAAAGCCGATCGTCATACTCGATCGGATCAACCCGATCGGCGGGGCCGTGATCGAGGGGCCGCGGCTTGACGAATCGAGCTGTGCTTCGGGGATAGGGCGATTCAATTTGCCGACACGCTACGCCTTGACGGTCGGTGAATACGCGCGCTGGCTGAACGCAGAGAAAAAGCTCGGGTGCGAGCTACACGTCGTGAAGCTCGAGGGGTGGGAGCGCTCGCTCTACGCCGACGAGACCGACCTATTATTCGTGAACCCGTCGCCGAACATACCGTCCGTTAACGCTGCGATTAACTACGTTGGCACTTGCATTTTCGAGGCGACGAATATATCCGAAGGGCGTGGGACGACTCGGCCGTTCGATCTTGTCGGTGCGCCGTATGTGGATTCCGAGGCGCTCGTCGCTCATCTGCGCGCAAAGCACATCGACGGGCTGGTCGTAAGACGCGCCGCGTTCACTCCTGTTTTCAACAAGCACGCGGGGAAGGTATGCGAGGGTGTTGAGCTACACATCACTGACCGCGCCGCCTACTGCCCACTATATGCCGCGCTATGTATACTCGAGCACGTGCGCCAATACCCCGAGTTCGAAGCTTCATGTGGCGGACTCGCGCTCCGCTACGGTACAAACGAGATCAATACCGACTGTTCAGCCGAATCGCTCGTGTCCAAAGCTGTGTCCGAGTATCCCCGTTACCGCCGCGAAATATCCCCGTTCCTACTCTATTGACCTACTCCCCTGCGGCTGTATTATGCCCCCTCCGGCTCTGATATGCCTTCGGCGACCAAAGACAACTTTCTATAGAAAGTTTTCTTTGGAATCTTTCAAAGATTTTTTAATTATTTTTTTGATGAGGGACTCCCGATAATTTTTTCGGGAGCTCTTTTTTTGTGCGTTTTTGGAGTCCCGCA
>JAFSCS010000038.1 GCA_017436675.1 Clostridia bacterium
CAGTATCCACAATAGCGGTGATACCGATGGAACTGCAAATGGCAGCAATAACCGCCTAAAAACAGCTGTAACCGGAAGGCATTATGCCTTCCGGTTACATACCGCACCATTTACTCCGTTAAGAACAACGGGCAAAAGCGTTCGCAATTTTCTTTTATTTTTTATTCAAGCTTTCCTCACTACCATCGGGACGGACTATTTTGGTATTATTCAATATACCTGTGAAGCTCGCTCTGAACTCCATCAAAAATTCTTCGCGAAGGGCTTTTTGCTCCTTTTGCTCCGCTTCTGTCAAGCCTTCGGCTTTTTTCTTTGCGGCAAGGTAATTTATTCTATCAAGCTTTTCTTTTTCCATTATTTTTTCTTTCTGTTTTTCTTTACTGCAAGTATTGCTGTTGCTACTGCTCCCGCAGCTGCGATACCGAGTGATATTGCAAGAGTCAATTTATCCATAGGTTTTTTCTCTGTGATATCATTATTGGACGTCGCTTCGGATTCTTGCGTTTGTTCATTGTTTGAGGTGACGGTTATATTTATTGTTACGGGCTCGCTGTATTTTACCCCGTCAAACGCTCTTACCGTAAAGGAATCCACACCAACGAAATCATCGTTTGGAGTATAGGAGAAGCTTCCGGAACGAGAGGATATTTTTACAACACCGTTTTCTGCTTCTTTATCAAAAACGAATTTCAGGTTCTTTTCTGCGTTACCTTTATCGAGTATTTTAATCTCGCCGTAATAACGTACCCCTTTCTCTGTCGAGCCGTCCTCGGATCTTATTACCGGTGATTCAATTCCGTATGTTCCTTTTATGAATTTATACGTATCATCATATAGTGATCTCAAAGTTTGGTTTGTGGATCTCGATGCAGTATAGAACGTTCCCGGGCCTGCGTTTTGATAATACGCATGTGCCGACTCTGTCATATATCCCGTCATTGCTCCGTATTTGAGATATGCGCGATACTTTTCGACATCTCGATTGAAATTTGGTGCTGAAGGATTGCCGGCATCCCAACGTATTTCCATTTCAACCGCCAGATTATGCTTTCTTACGGTTTCTGCAAACTCGCCAAGCATTTCTTCCTTTGCATAATCAAGCGTGATATAGTTTGGTTGCATATATGCCGTATCAAAGCCCAATTCCTTCCATTCCTCAAATCCGGCGGCAAGGTAGAATGGGATCCAGAGAAGCTTCGTTGATTTTGCTTTGCATATTTTTGATACTTCTTTTACGATTTCGACATCTCCGCCATTCTCAAAGTATGATATTGATTCATGAAGCCAATAGAAACCACCAAACTCAAGGTTCTCGTAACCTTTTTTATTAAAGGTTTCCAATATGTATGACGTATACCATTCATAGACGGCTTTTTTGTCGTCGAGATTTTTGATATACTCTGTTACACCGTCGCCGTTTATATCGCCGAAGGCTTTTGTATTATTTATATAGGCATACGGGAGAGATACGACCACCTTGAATTTATAGTTGGGGAGATCGAGCTCCTTTTTTACTTTGGCGACAACTTTATCAAGTGCACCCATATTATACGTTTCGGAGAAAATGCTTTCCAAAAAAGTGATCCAATCCTCCATTGTATTGTAGGAGCCTCTTTGATAATAGAGCTTTCCTCCTGACGGGCACAGGCCTTGCAACGATATGAACAAGACTGAGTCGAACATCGTATCGGTTATTTTTTGGGTCTTATCAAGATATGCAACGTATGGCAAAAGCATATCTTCCGTTGCATTGACGTATGCGGATTCATATTTTATATTATTTGCTTTATCATAATCATATCCGCAATGGATCAACACGAGGTCGCGAAGTCCTTCAAAGCCTTTATCGTATTCTGCTTTTGATGACTGTTCTATATCCTTTGAAAAAGGCAGCTCGGTCCCGTTGGGCTCTTCGCCATAGACCTCGAGCTCATCACAAAAAACGTTGACGAGTACATCGAACACAAATTTTACGTATTTTGCTTTATATCGTGCCCCATCGATCATCTCGTATTTATCCATTCGCAAGGCTACGTTACTGATTTTTGTGGGATCATTTAAGGAATAGGCAAGCATATAATCCTCGCCGTTTTCCGAAACGTAGAGATCACAAAAACGAGGAAGATATATTCCTGCATCGTTATTCACAAGAAACGAAGCGCTAAATCCTGTAATTGCACTCATCTCATCAAGCTCGAAAATGATCTCACGGGTTGCGCCACGATAGAATTTATGAAAGCTTCCGTTACTGAACTGAGTGTTTGGTGAATACTTTCCATCTGTCAAAAGCGTCGGGTCTTCTGATTCATTGCCTGACAAGCCATAGCTGTATTTGACCGGTTCGCCTGTTTTTATTATTGCTGTTTTTCCGAGGATAAGGTTATTGTCTTTTGCCATAGCAACACCGCCTAACGTTTGGAATATCATTAATAATGCCAGAGATAATACAAGCAACTTTTTCATATTAGCAACCCTTCCTTGCTTCTTCTTCAAAGAATTCAAGGAGTGAATTTATGCTGTATTCCTTCGGACCGTTATAGAAGCAGAGCACTCTGTCGCCGAAGGGCTTATACCATTTTTCATCGAGGTTATCTATTCCGTAGCAAGCGCCCATAATTGATCCGACGGTTGCGGCTGTACAATCACAGTCGTGTGCCATTGCAACTGCATTTGAAAATGCTTTTGCTATATCATTTTCACCGAGATGGATCGCAAACACAGTGAGTATTGCATTATTAAGTGTATGGACGATATGCATTTTGGGATATCTTTCGTCGACGAGTCTTATCGCATCCTTATACGTTTTGACCTCGTCGAGCTTCGAGAACGCCCATTTGATATCATTTGCGAGACGGCAATTTTCGGGGATCTCGAGAAGTCCTGCCTTTAATGCTTCCATCGGATCTCCGAGAGCGAAGGCGGCACTTATCGTTGCGGCAAAGAACATTGAGCCGTAGATACCGTTTTTGCGATGGGTGAGGTATGCATCGGTATATGCCATTTTTGCGGCGAGGCGGGGATCACCCGCCGCGGCGTATGCATAGCCGTCACATCTTATATCAGCACCGATCCACTCTTGGTAGGGGTTGTTTACCTCTGCGGCGTGCTCGGGGGTGACTCCGTTTTTCATATTTTGGAGTGCCACTTCCTCGGCGGTATATGCCATTGTGACATATTTTTGCCACGTTTTTGCGACGTCGTCGAGGTCGAAGTTCTTTCCTTTTTCCTCTTTCATTATCAACATTGAGAGGATGACGAATGCTACGTCATCATCGTTGGGAACGCAAGTCAGATTTTGCTTCAAATAGTCAACAAAATCGGAGACGATATATCTTTTCATTCCCGCGTGCTTCGTTACGGTCCAATAATCTGTCAGGGGAAATTCGAGCCCGAGCTCATTTGCATAGGCTTCGATATCCTTTGCAGACCATCCTTCTACGGGTGCGCCGAGAGTACAGCCCGCAAATCGTCCGAGCAGAGCACCCTTGAGCTTTTTTGAAAAATCATCGGGGACATTATCCCAAAGTTTTTTTGAGCCTTCGGGGCATTTTTTTAATATAGCTTCATAGTCATTCGGTTCTTCTTCGTCAAGTTCATTCGGAACTTTTAAAGTCAAGAACTCGTTAAACGATTCGTTCAACATCGCATTAACTTTTGCTATCGTTTCATCGATCTTTTCACATTGCATTTCTTCGCTTTGGCGGATCGCGTTTTTCAACATATAGAGATTCCAATCCAAGCTTCCGAGGTCTTTATAATCCATATTTTTCTCCTTATCTATACATCAAGCTTCATATCGCCTTTTTTGATCATACCCATTTTACGCATACCCTCGCTTATTGAAAGCGAAAGAAGTACAGGGGCTACAAAATGCATCACTAATATTTCAAGGATAACGAGCCACATATTATTCGAGTCTATCATTGAGTTGAAGGTCATTATTTGTCCGACAAATCCTGCACTTCCCATCCCCGCTCCCGTTGGGCCGCAGGTCATTTTCAATGCCGCAGCCGAGATCGGTCCGAGGATAGCGCTCGTTAATATCGGTGGCAACCATATTATTGGTTTTTTCACGATGTTTGGTATTTGGAGCATACTCGTTCCGATGCCTTGCGCGATCAATCCGCCCATTTTGTTTTCGCGGTAGCTTGAAACTGCAAAGCCGATCATATTTGCACAGCAGCCTACGACTGCCGCACCGCCTGCGATACCGCTCAAGCCGAGCGAGACGCCTATTGCGGCACTGCTTATCGGTAAGGTCAGCGCCATTCCCATCAGTACGGCTACGACAACGCCCATTATTATCGGTTGCTGCTCTGTTCCCCAATTGACCATTTGACCTATTTCAGCCATAAATCGTGATATCGGAGTTCCGATAAATAATCCTGCGAGAGAGCCGCAGGTTATAGCGACCATTGGTGTCAGCAATATATCGATCTTTGTCTTGCTTGCAACAAGGCTTCCGAATACTATTGCTATATACGCGGCAACGAAGGCGCCGAGAGGTTCGCCTGCACCGACTATTGTGACAGTTCCGCTTCCCGTGTAGAAGCTTCCGTCGAGCATTCTCATCGCATATGCGCCGACCATACCCGATACTGCTGCCGACAACGTTACGAGCGGAGATTTTTTCAGCTTTACGGCTACGCCGCATCCTATTCCCGCACCCGTCAGGCACATTGCGGTCCTTCCGACCATTACGGTCACGTTACCTACGATCCCCGGAAGTATCTTTCCGAGCTGTTCAAGGATCGTTCCGACGATCAAGGTGCAGAACAGTCCCGTTGCCATTCCGCTGAGTCCGTCGATAAATATATCATTTAATATTTTCAGTAGCTTTTTCATATTCTTTTCTTTTAAAATAAGGTTATTTGTTCGGTTTCGGCAAGTCCGCCGAGGCAATCGTTGGACACGAGTGTATCTACAACGCTCTTCGTCAGAGATGCTTTTATTTTCAATTCCTCGAGCGAGGTTATATTTTCCTCGTGCGTTACGCGATAGATATTTTCAGCCGCGGTCTCTCCGAGTCCTGCCAACGATGAGAGCGGGAGACGTATCTTTCCGTCCTCGGGCAAGAACTTATAGGAGTGGGACTTTCTTATATCTACAGGCAGGAATTTTATTCCGCGGGCATACATTTCGTTGACTATCTGCAAGCAGGTCAAGATATCGGAATCTTTATTTGCGGCAGTTTTGTCATTGATGCTTTTATGTATTTGAGCGATGGTATGCTCGACGTGGGATTTTCCTTGCATTACGGTCTGTGCCTCGAAGCCTGCCGGTTGCACCGTGAAGTAGCTCGCATAGTGAGCCACGGGGTGATAGACCTTATACCAAGCGAGACGAAGACCTGCGATCATATACGCGGCAGCGTGTGCTTTCGGGAACATATATTGGATCTTTTTACACGAGGTGATATACCATTCGGGCACGCCGTTTGCTATCATCGCTTCCTCGTACTCGGGCTTTAAGCCCTTTCCTTTTCGCACGTCCTCCATTATTTTGAAGGACAGACTTGAATCCATTCCCCATTTCAAAATTAGCGAAAGCATAATTGAGTCACGCGTTCCGATAACCTCGGAGATGGTGCAGATCCCGTTTTCGATGAGGCTTTTTGCGTTACCCTGCCAGATACCTTCACCGTGGGAGAGTCCCGAGAACTGCATCAAGTCGGCGAACGTTTTCGGTTTCGCATCGACGATCATCTGACGCGCGTTATCGGTTCCGCACTCGGGGATCGCAAGAGTTCCGAGCTTTATACCGTCGATCTGTTCGGGGGTGATCCCGAGTACCTCGGTGCCTTCAAAGAGCTTCATAACGTTCTCGTCATCCATTGGAACGCTTTTTACGCTGATACCCGTATAATCCTCGAGTGCTTTATATCTTGTCGGCACATCATGGCCGAGGATATCGAGCTTTTGTAGGGTATCGTGCAAAAATTCGAACGCGAAGTGAGTTGTTACTATATTTGAGCTATCCTTTTCAGCAGGGTGCTGAACGGGGGTGAAATCGGTTATATGATACGGTCTCGGAACAACGACGATACCGCCCGGGTGTTGTCCCGTTGTACGCTTTACGCCCTTTGTTCCTGATATCAGACGCTCTTCCTCGCATCTGCTGACCGACATTCCTTTTTCCTCAAGGTATTTCTTAACGTAGCCGTATGCGGTCTTTTCGGCGAGAGTCGAGATCGTTCCCGCACGGAAGACGTTTTCGGCGCCAAAGAGGACCTCGGTATATTTATGGGCATTCGCTTGGATATCACCCGAAAAATTGAGGTCGATATCGGGTGCTTTATCGCCCTTAAATCCCAAGAAGGTTTCAAACGGGATATCGTGGCCATCTCCGCGCATTTCTGCACCGCAATTCGGACACGCTTTTCTCGGAAGATCAAATCCGCTTCCGACGCTGCCGTCTGTTATGAACTCATTATACTTACATTCGGGGCAACGATAATGCGGCGGGAGGGGGTTGACCTCGGATATTTCCGCAAAGGTTGCGATGACCGAAGAGCCGACGGATCCACGAGAGCCGACGAGGTATCCGTTACGCTCGCTGTTTTTTACGAGCTCACGAGCTGTTATATATAATGCTGAATAGCCGTTTCTTATTACGCTGTCGAGTTCCTTTTGAAGACGCTCACGGACGAGCTCGGGAACGGGATCGCCATACATCGTTTTTGCTTTTTCAAAGCAGATATTGGTCAAATTCTCGTCGGAGTTTTCGATCGAGGGGTTGAACGCTCCCGGAGGGATCGGTCTTATTCCATTTTCGACCATATCGGCTATTTGTCTTGTGTTTTTGACAACGACCTCATATGCTACGTCTTCGCCGAGGTATGAAAACTCGTCGAGCATTTCCTGGGTGGTCTTCAGATAGAGCTCGGTCGTTCTGTCTGCTCCTGGAAATTTCATTCCCGTCAGCATTATTTTTCTGAATATCTCATCACCGGGTTCAAGAAAATGGACGTCGCCCGTTGCGACACATATTTTATTCATTTTCTTTGAGAGGTCATAGATCTTCTTATTGAACGCTTTAAGCTGTTCGATGCCGTGTTCACGGTTCGAGCCTACTTTTTCCTCGTCAACGAGAAACATATTGTTTATCAGCGGCATTATTTCGAAATAATCGTAGAAATCCGCGATCTTTTTTATCTCGGCATCCGATTTATTACTGAGCACAGCCGAATAGAGCTCGCCTGCTTCACAAGCTGAGCCGATAATGAGTCCCTCTCGCTTTGATGCGAGGAGAGTTTTCGGGATGCGCGGCTTTTTCGCATAGTATTTCAAATATGAATCGGAGATCAACTCATATAGGTTATGAAGTCCCGTCATATTTTTTACCAATATTGAGATATGGTACATCGGAAGCTTTTTCGGGTTTGTGTTCGCTTCCATTGCCGTTTCAAGCTCACGGAGAGTTCTTACGCCTTCTTTTCGAAGCTTTTCGACCATACAACCGAAAATACGAGCGAGCATTATCGTATCGTCAAGCGCACGGTGGTGGTTAAACTCGCCGAGCTTGAAGTAATCGCGAAGGGTATCGAGTCTGTGGCGTTTCAGCTCGGGGTTAAGATAACGCGAGAGTGCGAGGGTATCCAAATAGGGACAATTAAAGCTGAGGTCATTGCGCTCCGACGCCATACGGATAAAGCCGGTATCGAAGTTCGCATTATGGGCAACGAGCATATTGCCGTCGGCAAAATCGAGGAATGCTTTTACTGCTTCCTTCGTTTTTGGTGCGTCCTTGACCATTTCATCGTTGATACCCGTTATTCGAGTTATCTCCTCGGGAATCGGCATTTCGGGATCGACGAAGGTCTCGAAGGTTTCCACTACCTCACCGCCAAGGTATTTTACGGCGGCTATTTCGGTTATTCCGCACGTTTGGGGTGACAGTCCTGTCGTTTCAATATCGAACACGATTATCGGATCACTTTCAAACTTCAGGTTTCCGATATCCTCCGTTCCGAAGGTCGCTCTTGCGGTATCGTCGACGAGGTAGCCCTCCATACCGTAGATTATTTTCGTTTCGAGCTTCGCTTTTTCTGCCGCCGTCATTATTTCGGGGTAGCTTTGTACGTTTCCGTGGTCGGTCACGCATATTGCGGGAAGATTCCATTCCTTCGCAACGCGGACGAGCTCATCTGCCTTCGTCAAAGCATCCATTTGGGACATATTGGTATGTAGGTGCAGCTCAACACGGGGCTCGGGATGGGTATCCTTTCTGTAGAGGCGCTTTACGAACGCTATATATGAAGGCTCCATCACTATTGTTTTTTCATATTTATTATAATCGCTTTTGCCGTATACGATAACGCTGTTTCCCTCTTTGATACCTTTGAGCGGTGCGCTGTCTGTGGCGGCACAAGTCAGTTTCAGCATTGTTGACGCATCGTCATCGGTCAAGAAGAAGGTGAAGGTGATCTTTTCACCGTCACGAGATTCCTTTTTGTCCTTTTTGAAGATCTGTCCGCATATCATTGCGGTCTTCTTTTCGCCGATGCTATATCGAACGGGGACGATCTCGCGGCTTTTCGGTTCTTTTCCGTATGCAAGTTTTGGTTCGGTTATATCAAACTGCATTCTTCCGCAGGTTATTATATTCTCATTATTCTCATCGACAGTTACCTCGATATTGCCTTCTATCGGCTCGAAGCTATCGAATGACACCTTTTCCTCTGACTCGTTACCCGACTTTATTGATGCTTTTATTATATTGTCGGTGTTTTGGCGCATTGCGGTATATTCATCCGATACGTATTCCTTTTTCGCACCTGAGATGAGCTTGAATTCGACAAAAAGGCCGAAATAGTCCTCGACTGTCTTCGAAAGATACGTGTCCGCTCTCATACCGCGCAACAGGTCGGCACTTCTGCTTTCGGAAAGGTTTATTGTATACGTTCCGTTCGCTTCATCATAGCTTCCCTTTGCACCGTCAAAAAATCCGTTTCCGATCTTTCCGAAATGCTGTTGCATATGCATTATCAAGTTGCTTGTGCTCAATTTTGCGAAGAGTTCGGACGGATAGCTGATCGAAATGCGCATTTCGCCAAGGTCATATGCTTTTTTTATTTTATGCTCCATACCGACAAGCAGCTCTGCATCGAGCAGCTTTTTCGAGATGAAGGTACAAAATATTCTTTTTTCTTCACGATTTACTCGCAATTTATATTCATCTACAGTTTCGATAAGCCATACCTCTTCATCGTTCGGAGTATATCTTGCAAACTGCTTCAAAAATTTTTCTTTTGTTTCTCTACTCATTATTTTATACTTTCATCAGATCATTTTTTCGAGCTCACCAATAAGCTCGTCGACGATATTTTCTTCGCTTATCTTTCTTATCAACACGCCTTTTTTGAAAAGAACTGCTTCTCCGACGCCGCCCGCTATTCCGATATCGGCGTCTTGCGCTTCGCCCGGTCCGTTGACGACGCAGCCCATTACGGCTATTTTCATTGACTTATGTATATTCATTTTCTCGATACGGCGCTCGACCTCTTTTGCGATGCTGATCAGGTCGATCTTCGTTCTGCCGCACGTTGGACACGACACGATATTCGGGCGTTCGAGAAAGCCTATTGCATTCAAGATCTTATTTGCGGCTTCTATTTCTACCGTCGGATCGTCGGTGAGCGACACGCGGAGTGTATCACCAATACCGTCGCAAAGAAGCGAACCGATACCAACGGCACTTTTTACAAGTCCGCCGCCTACTGTTCCTGCTTCGGTGACACCGATATGAAGCGGATAGTTACATTTTTCGGCGACCAAGCGGTTTGCCTTTATCATTGTTTGGACGTTGCTTGACTTTATCGAGATCACTGTGTCGAAAAAGTCACATTCTTCGAGTATTTTCGCGTGTCCGAGCGCACTTTCGGCGAGTGCTTCGGCGGTCGCACCGCCATATTTTTTCAAGAGCTCCTTTTCTACCGAGCCGCTGTTTACGCCTATTCTTATCGGTATCTTTCTATCTTTACACACTTGAACGAGAGTTTCAACTCTGTCGCGCGAGCCGATATTACCCGGATTGATCCTTATTTTATCGATGCCGCCTTCTGCCGCTTCAAGTGCGAGGCGATAGTCAAAATGGATATCGGCTACGAGCGGAACGCGGGAGATGCTTTTATAATACTCGACGTTTTTTGCCGCCTTCGGTGTATTTACGGTGAATCTGATTATATCGCATCCCATATCCTCAAGGCGTTTTATTTGGTCGGCTGTTTTTTCTTTTATCTCGGTATCGGTATTCGTCATTGACTGGACGGCGATCTTTCCGTTCGTTTTACCGTCATATCCGAGTGTCACGTCACCGACTTGCACGAGTCTTGTTATTCTTCTATCCATTTTGGCTCTCTCTTTCGTTGGTTAAAAAAGATTGATTATATCCTTTAACGCTATTGCCGCGGCAAGTATCAGCACGAGCACCATACTCACTGTTATTGCTGCGTTTTCCACGCTCTTCGGCAACGGGCGTCTTATTATCGCTTCGATGAGCAAGAAAAGAATTCTTCCGCCGTCAAGTGCGGGAACGGGAAGCAGGTTGAAGACGCCGATACTCATTGAAAGCAACACGAAAAGCATTGCTACGCTTTTCCAACCCATTTTTACGGCTTCACCGACCTGTTCACCTACACCGATCGGGCCTGACACGCCCTCGATGCCGTATCTGCCCGAGAAGGTATCGAACAAGCTTCTCACGGTCAGCTTCAACGTTGAGGTCGCTTGGAACCACGCTTGGTACAAGGTCTCGCCGAACGTTTTTTCCAAGGGGTAGACCTTGAAATCAACTGCACCGAAGAGCACACCTTGCTCTGTATCGGTCGGGAAAACGACGTCCTTCAAGGTCACTCTTTTTCCGTCGCGCTCTACGACCACGTCAACAGGCTCATAGCCCTCGTTCATTACTGCGAAGGTGAGGTCGTTATAGACGTAGACTCTTGTTGAGCCTACCTTTATTATTTTGTCATTGATCATTAATTGATCGGAGCTTGTTGCTCCTTCGTTGAACTCGCCGACTTCCGTTGATGCAAAATACGGTTGCGAGAGTACTATCGCTGTCATCACGATGAATGCCACGATGATATTCATTGCGACACCGGCGAACATCACGATGAAGCGTTGCCATTTTGGTTTAAAGAGGAGCGATCTGTCGCGAAGCTCGGGATCCTCCTCTTCCTCGGTCTCACCGACGAGGCTAACGTATCCGCCGATCGGGAGAAGGCGGACGTTGAAGGGATTCACCTTTCCCTTCCAGCCGAAAAGCCTCGGTCCCATTCCTATTGAGAATTCATGGACACCGACACCGAACATTCTTGCGGTAATATAGTGACCAAGCTCGTGGACGAGCACGAGGATACCGAAGATCAGCAAGGTCATTAATACTGTAAATAAAGTTGTCATTTTTATAATATCTCCATTATTGCTATTTTGCGGACGCGTTTTTCGCTACGTACTCACGTGCGGACGCATCGGTCTTTATTACGTCGTCGATCGTTGGCGAAGAGATATATTCGCAATTATCTACGGCGCCCTTTATTAAGCGGTATATATCATTATACCCAATTTTATCATCAAGAAACAGTGCTACCGCCGCTTCATCCGCCCCGTTGAGTGCGGCGCAAAGATTTCCGCCTTTTTTAAAGCAATCTATCGCCAACGGAAGCAGGGGGAAATTCTCCATATCCGGCTCGGCAAAATGCAACGTTCCTTTTTTCAAGAGATCGAGCGGATCGGCAACGGATATGGTACGTTCGGGATAGGTCATCGCATATTGGATCGGCAATCGCATATCGGGACTTCCGAGCTGAGCTATTACCGCACCGTCATTATATTCGACCATTGAATGAATTATACTTTCCCTATGGACTATTACACTTATATTATCTGCGCTCATTCCGAAAAGATGTGCCGCTTCGACGAATTCGAAGCCTTTATTCATTAGTGTTGCTGAGTCGATAGTAATTTTCTTTCCCATTGACCACGTCGGGTGCTTCAAGGCATCGGAAGCCTTTACGTTTTCGAGCTCCTTTATCGTTTTGCCGAAAAATGCACCGCCCGAGGCTGTTATTATCAATCGTTTTACGTTTTTGGTATCGCTTCCGCCGAGGCATTGGAATATCGCGCTATGCTCGCTGTCGACGGGGATTATCGATACTCCCTTTTCTTTTGCGAGGCTCATTACGTATTCGCCTGCGGTAACGAGCGACTCCTTGTTTGCAAGTGCGAGGGTTATCCCGGCATTGATCGCGGCTACTGTGGGCTTCAAGCCACGAATACCGAGCAAAGCATTGAGGACGATATCCGCTTCTTTCATTGAGGCGCACTCGAGCAGGGCATCCTCGCCGGTCACGACACTTATGCTCGTGTCTGACAGATGCTCTTTTAATGTTTCATACCCTTTTTTATCATTTATAAACGCAACCCTCGGCATAAATTCGCGGCACTGCTCTTCAAGCAAGGTGACGTTATTACCTGCCGCAAGTGCGACGACGCCATAGCCCATTTTTTGCACTACGTCGAGTGCTTGTGTGCCGATCGAACCGGTTGAGCCGAGGATCGTTACCATCTTTTTCTTATTCATAGTATACCTTTTTCGAAGCGGACGTTTTTTTGACGTCCGCTTTCAAAATCAAATCAAAATCCAAATCCTCTCAAATATGCGAGGAACATTGCAAGTGGAAAGATCACGGTTGCGCCCAAGACGCTGTCAAAGCGATCCATTACACCGCCGTGTCCCGGGAAAAGCTTTCCGTAATCCTTTATTCCGTATTTTCTCTTATATGCCGAAGCATAGAGGTCACCCATTTGGGAGAAGATCGCAACGACTATTCCGACGAAGAAGAATGCGATCACTGTTCTTGTGTCGTATTTCACGATCAGTCCGTAGACTACCATTGCAATACCGCCAAACAGTGTTCCTCCGATAGCGCCCTCTATCGTTTTCTTCGGGCTGAGAACGGGAGCAAGCTTAGTTTTTCCGAATGCTCTGCCTGTGAAATATGCTGCCGTGTCACACACCCACGAGCAAATAAAGATCATCAAGAATGCTTTATCCTCGAAGAGCGTTCTGCTTGCGGTCATCAAGGCGAAGGCAGACATAACGTAGCCAACGGCGAACACGAGCGTTACCGTTTCGTTAGCGTCCTTCTTTTTCAAGTTTACCAGTCCTGCGATGAGCGAGATACCGGCGAGCAAATATAGCGGAACAGTCAAACGTACGTTTTCGAGCAGATACAACAGCGGGATGATGCCCGAAAGTATCGCACAGACGATCGAAGGCTTTGTTTTTGACGTTATACATTTCGCCATTTCATATGCGCCGACGGCACTGAGCACTGCCATTGCGACAGGAAAGACGAAGGTGTCGCTGAATATGATTATCGGAATGAATATCAAGATCGCGACGACTCCGGTTATTATTCTTTGTTTCATTATGAATTACCAAATCTCCTATTGCGCTTTGAATATTCTTCGATAGCTTTTCTCAGCTCTTTTTCGTCAAAATCGGGCCAAAGCACGTCAGTGAAGTAATACTCTGAATATGCCGACTGCCACAAGAGGAAGTTAGACGTCCTTTGCTCTCCGCTCGTTCTTATTATCAGGTCGGGATCGGGGAGAGATGCAGTATACAACGCATCGGAGATATCCTGCTCGGTTATCTCTTGTTTGCCCGAACGAAGCAATTTATTAACTGCTGTTGTCAATTCTGCCCTTCCGCCGTAATTAAGCGCAATGCAAAGTGTCATACCGTCGTTATTCTTCGACAATTCGATACGTTTATTGATCTCGTCAACTGTTGCGCTTTCAAAACGCGAAAGGTCGCCCAAGATACGAAGTCTTATTCCGTTTTTCACAAGATCATCGGTATATCGAACCATATATTCCTTCATCAAGCTCATCAGCGCGGTGACTTCCGATTCGCTGCGCTTCCAGTTTTCAGTTGAGAAGGCGTACACTGTCAAGCATTTTATTCCTATTTTTCTGCACTCGGTCACGATCTTCACGAACGCCTCGCCGCCTGCTTTATGTCCGAGGGTACGAGGAAGTCCGCGTTTTTTTGCCCATCTGCCGTTGCCGTCCATTATGATACCGACGTGAGTCGGGATATGGGCAGGAATATCGTTTCTTTTATCCATCTCAGATGCTCATTATTTCTTTTTCTTTTGCTTCGGTCACTTTATCGATCTCTTTGATATATTTATCTGTAAGGTCTTGGATAGCCTTTTCGGATTGCTTTTGCTCATCCTCGGTCATTTCGCTCTTTTTCTTCATATCCTTACATTTATCGTTTGCGTCACGTCTGATGTTACGCAAAGCAACCTTTGCATCCTCACCCATTTTGGACACTTGCTTCGAAAGCTCTTTTCTTCTGTCCTCTGTGAGCTGCGGGAAGTTGAGTCTTATTGTTTTACCGTCGTTTTGGGGGGTAATTCCAAGATCGCTTGCTTGGATAGCTTTTTCGATCATTTTTAATGTGGAAGCATCCCAAGGTGTTATCGTCAACGCTCTGGGCTCGGGCACTTTGATCTCTGCCATTTGGTTGATGGGAGTAGGTGTTCCGTAGTATTCCACCTCGATCTTATCCAACACCTTCGCGTTAGCTCTGCCAACACGGATCGTTGAAAGATCGCTTTCGTATGCAAATATTGATTTTTTCATTTTTTCTTCATAGGTCTTAAGCTCGAGTTTCATTCTTTCATCCTCCAAAAAATTTATTTTATTATCGTTCCCAATTTTTCACCCGTTACCGCACGGTAGATATTTTCCGGCGGGTTGAGAGAAAACAGGAGTTGAGCCATATTATTATCACGTGCAAGTGCTGTTGCGGTATCGTCGATCGCTTTCAGGTTCTTTTCGAGCATTTCACCGTAGGTAAGCTCGTCGAATTTTACTGCATCGGGATATTTTACGGGGTCTTTATCGTAGACGCCGTCAACGTTTTTCGCGGAAAGGATCACGTCTGTCTTGAGCTCCAATGCTCTCAAGACCATTCCTGTATCCGTTGAGAAGTAGGGGTATCCAACTCCACAGGATATTATCACTGCTTTTCCGTTTTCAAGATGCTCGATCGCTTTGTATTGCGAATAGCGTTCACAGATCTGGTCGATACCGATCGCACTCATAACGACTGTATCGACTCCTGCTTTTATAAGGTAGTCCTGCATTGCGAGAGAATTTATCACTGTCGCGAGCATTCCCATATGGTCACCGCGCACACGGTCGATATCAAGTCCGCCCTGTCTTGCGCCACGCCATATATTTCCTGCGCCGATGATTATTGCAAAGCTACATCCGAGATCGGTACATCTTTTAATTTGGTACGCTATCTCACTCATTTCAGAGTGGGAGAGTATTTTTCCGTTTTCACCCGATATTGCCTCGCCCGAGAGCTTCAGCAATACTCTTTTGAATTTTGTTACTTCACCCATATTCAAAAACACTTCCTCGTTTTTTATTTAAAAATATTGATTACTGTATTTACAAGCTGAGAATGGACTGACCGTTTCCAACCGATCAGATATGCGGTAATTTCGCCGATCGTTGCACTATTATTGAGCTGAGTCGACGAAAGCATTATCTCGTTTCCGAAATAGCTCGTTATTTCGCTTTTCACGGGATCAAGCGGATGGGCGCCGAAGAGATAGAGGATCGCCTCGACGTAATCCTTTTTCGTGCTATTGGAATAGGTCACCGCACGTTCCGTGCTATAGAGGTCCTTCTCAAACAATTGGCTGTCGTAGCGTCCGCAATTGTTCTCGCCTTCTTTATTGAGATGGAACAAAACAACGTAGTTATCGTAGTCTCCGACGTTTCGGTTGCTTTTTATATATTCGTCAAGAGAGCCGTAGGTCGTATAGGCAAACATTTCGTTTATCCAGATCTGGTCCTCCGCCTCGGTAGTGAGGTTCGAGGATGAACGGTAATAAAGCGAGGTCGTCTCGGTCGTTGACGTGAGATCAAGCTCGACTCCGTAGCTTTTCGCTTTGTCCGAGATCCACTGTATGCCCTCATTCAATTCATTGAGTGTTTTTTTGACGTCATCGTTATCCCACTCGCTTTTTTTATCGGTAATAAAAACGTTGACGACGAGAGTGTCACCGCTAAGCGTCTTTCCCGAGCCAAGACCTATTGTTGTCGGCTTAAAATTCGGGGAGCTCCATTTATCCGAATAATCCTCGGAATAGATCAATCTATAGGGGCTATCGCTCAAGGTATTAGTTTCGAAATCAAGGACGATCTTTTCACTTTTGCCATTGACGTCAAACGACAGCGTCGCGCTCGCAAGCCCGAGCTCGCTGATATAGAAAGCGTTGCTCGGAGGATAGGCGAGCTTTATCGTTTGGTATTTCGTGGAATAGACTACACCGTTTTTTTCGAAAACAGCTTTTTCTCCGTATTTCGGAAATCCGAAGAAAAACGGCATTACCTTTTCGGGAAAGGCGTATATATCAAACAGCTCGTTGACGTTTTCGATCGAGCTGAATTCGTGATCTTGATCGACGGGAAGCGTTTGTGCGGTCTTTGAAGTCAGCTCATACATTCCGTTTTCAAAAAACAGGCGGACAAGCTCTTTTTCCTTTTCGAGAAGGTCATCGAGCATTTCATATACCTCTGCGCTCGTTATCAACGCTTTATAGTCCTCATCATTCGATTGCTCTGTTGACGATTCCGTTTCTTTGTTCGATATTTCGCTTTCTTCTTCGCCGCCGCACGAGAACAACATACTCAAAAAGACAAGCGAAAGTAATATTAATATATATTTCTTCATCAATTATCCTACGTATCCTTTTTATCTCTTCAATTATAACACGACATTAAATTTATTGCAAGTATTAAATAATACTTGAAGCGAAAAGTTCACGAATTTTTCATACATTTTTTATTTTTATCAATTCGGTATTGCAAAGAGTTTCGCGATATGCTATAATGTTAACAAATATACTTTTTGCCGTATGAGTTTTTGTATAAAACACGGTGCTCATTCGTTTCCCGACCGAATGAGGAAATTTATTTTGGGAGAAAGAAAGTAAAGATGAAAAAGTTTTTAACGCTTTTACTCGCTGCTTTGCTTCTTCTTTCGCTTTTAGCTTCCTGTACTCCCACAGAGGAACAAAGCAAGGCTGAATCTACAGCCAACAGTGAAGTAAGCACTGAAGAATCCAAAGAGAATTCCCTTTGGAAATATGACCCCAACATCCCCGAGGGATTTGATTTCACCAACTCTGACGGCAAAGCCGAGATCGTTATTTTGACGACCGGCGGTGACGTTGAGGCTTATCACGACACTGCTATCGGTGCGGAAGAGATGAACGACGAGCTCATCAACGATGCTGTGTACACGAGAAACGCTTTTCTTGAAGACGTTTTAGGTGTTAAGGTCGTTTGTGAATACGATCTCAACGTTGACCAGAAGGTTACGACGATACTCTCCTCCAGCATTGACCAATACGACGTTGTGTTGCCCTTTATGAATGATGCTACACCGCTTGTTCTCAGCGGATACTTCGTTCCCCTCAACTCCATCGAAACGCTTCAACTCGAAAAAGAGTGGTGGGACCAAAGAGCTAACGAGCAGCTTTCTATCGGTGACAAGCTTTATTTCACAACAGGTGACATCAGCATGCTCGACAACGACTGCACACAAGCCATTATGTTCAATCTCGACGTTGTTACAAACTTCGACCTTGAAAGTCCTTACAAGCACGTTAAAGACGGTACTTGGACGATGGACGTTCTCAAGACGATGGCAAAAACCGTTACTGCTGAAGGTGCATCAGCATACACGGATATGTGGGGCTTCCACATCAACAACAACGGTGCTACCGGTCTTTACATCAGCGGCGGTCAACATCTCGTCACAAAAGACGGCAATGATCTCCCCATTCTCGGTATCACAAGCGAAAACGCTTCCAACGTTGTTGACAAGATCAAGGATCTTATGACAGACAAATCCTGCACTATCATTATTGAAGACTACAACGCTGCTTCTCAAGCTGACGGCTTCTACAACTGCTACCGTGCTGCTGCATGGGCTATTGCTGAAGGCAAGGCACTTTTCAGATACATGTCTATGTCCGACACACTCAGACTTGCTGACTACAAGGCTTGTCAATACGGAATCCTCCCGTCTCCGAAGTTCTCTGCTGACCAAGACGGATATGCTTCTCTCGTTAGCACACTTGCCGTACCTGCTGTATGTATCCCCAACACCAACGACGACTACGAGCGTATCGGTGTTATTCTCGATGCTATGGCTGCAAAGGCTAAAGAAGTTATCACAAGCGCTTACTACGACGTTCTTTATCAATTCAGAGTTGCTCCCGATGACGAATCGAGAGAGATCCTCGACATCATCTTTGCTGAGCGTACATTTGACCTCGGTGTTATCTTCTCGTCAAGCTGGAACAACATCGGTACTATCGTAAACAGTGCTCGTACAGGTGACTGGACATCTCTTGTTGATTCTCAAAAAGATGCTATGGCTAACTCGATCCAAACTACAGTTGACAAATTCGAGACTATGGACTAATATCCAAATATAACAAATTAAAAGCGAAGTCAGATCGACTTCGCTTTTTTTATTTGAGTATTATTTTGAAAGGAGCTTTACGCCGAGGGAGATGAACTCTTTCATTTCCTCACCGCTTAGTGTTCTCGACGATACGAGTGCGAGGAGGTAGAGGTATTTTGCGAGGTCGTTAGCGTTATCGTCGCCGTCCTCGACTGCTTTTTCGAGACGGATCACGAGCGGGTTAGCGCTATTTACGACAAGCGTTTCCTCGGTGGGTATTCCCATTGTATCTCCGCCGTACATTTTCATCATATCGGAAAATCTGCGAGAATCCTCTTTTATATTGATAAGTGCCGGAAAGCTATCGTCCTCGAGTGAGGTGATATTGATATTCAATTCCTTTTTATCGACTGCGTTCTTTATAAACTCGCAAAGCGTTGTTTTATCCTCGCTATTCTTTGCTCCGAGTGCATCTGCGAGGTCTGCGTCGACGCGGACGAACTTCAAGCCTTCGTTCTGCTGTTCAAGCAAGGAGTTGAACTGTACGTCGATGACCTTATCCATCAAGAGCACCTTTTTGTTTTGCTTTTTATAGAGGTCGATATAGTAGCCTTGGAGCTCCTTTGACGATGCATAATAGACGTTGCCCTTCTTTTCCGCACCGTCGAAGTATTCGTCGAGAGTTACATAGGTATCGTCTACGGTTTTATAGAGTACGCTGCCGTTGACTCTGTCATAGAACTTTCTGTCTCTGAGGCAACCGAACTGTACGTACACGCAAACGTCATCCCAGATCTTCTCAAGCCCTTCTCTGTTTGTATTGAACGTACCGTTTATTTTATCGGCGACTTTTTTGGCGATATGGTTACTTACCTTTGAAACGTAGGTATTGGTTTGGAGATAGCTGCGCGAGACGTTGAGCGGGAGCTCGGGGCAATCGAGGACGCCCTTCATATTCATCAAGAATTCGGGGATGACTTCTTTTATGTTATCTGCGACAAACACTTGGTTATAGTAGAGCATCACCTTTGATTCGAGAGTTTCGTAATCGTTTTTCTGCTTTGGAAAATAGAGTATTCCTTTAAAGTTGAGGGGATAGTCCGCATTGATATGGATCCACATCAACGGATCGAGGTAATCACCCATTGTTTTTTTATAGAACTCGATATACTCCTCATCGGTTATATCGCTCGGGTTACGCTGCCAGAGAGGTGTTGTATCGTTGATCTTTTCGCCGTCCTTATTCTCGTCGTCGGAGAAATAGATCTCATAGGGCATAAAGCCGCAATATTTTGTCAGGATGCCCTTCAGCTTCACGCTGTCGAGGTAGGCGAACTCCTCGTCTGTGAGATGGAGGATAACGTCGGTTCCTCTCGTTTCTCTATCGCCCGTTTCCATTTCAAACTCGCCGTCGGCGTTACACGCCCAATGGACGCTTTCACTACCGTCAAATGACTTCGTTTTTATTTCTACCGTATCCGAAACCATAAACGCGGAATAAAAACCGAGTCCGAAATGTCCTATTATCCCGCTGTCGCTGTTTTCACCCTCGTACTTATTGATAAAATCGAGAGCACCCGAGAGTGCTATCTTATTGATGAAGTTATCAACGTCTTCTCTGCTCATACCGATACCGTTATCGGAAACGGTTATCGTTTTATTCTCTTTCGAGACGTTCACGTCGATTCGATAGCTGTCACAGATATCGTCGGTCTTTCCGAGGTCTCCGAGGCGCTTATGCTTCGTTACGGCGTCGCACGCGTTGGAAACGATCTCGCGAAGGAAGATATCCTTTTCGGAATAGAGCCATCTTTTTATTACGGGAAATATATGTTGTGTTTGTACTGAAATTTCGCCTTTCATTTTTTTGCCTTTCTATATCACATTAAAAGACTCAGACTGTCGTCCGAGTCTTTTTTGTCGTTTATTCTTCGATCTCGGCTGATTCGAACGAGCAATCGATATCCTCGTCATCGAGACAATCGAAGTCGAAGTCGTCGCATTCAAGCGAATCATCGACCAATAGGTCTACTTTGTCGCCTTTTTCTTTTGCGTCCATTATCAAGAGGATCGCTCCTGAAAATCCGCTTACTGTTGCCAATGCCGCAAACGTTTTCGCAAGGCTCTTCTTTTCGTTATACAAAATGAAGAAAAGCACGATAAACATCATTCCCGTTACGAGCGCGGAGATACCGGCATAGAATTTGAAGTTTTTGATTTTTTCCATAAATAAGTTCCTCCTTATATTCTTTTATTCAGTTTTGCCTATTTTTTTGTATTTTAGATATTCGTGAAGGAATCCATCGATCTCTCCATCCATTACTGCGGTTATATTACCCGTTTCGAAATTCGTTCTGTTATCCTTCGCCAAGGTATAAGGCATAAAGACGTAGGAACGGATCTGGCTTCCCCACTCGATATTCATTTTTTCGCCTTTTATATCCTCGATCTTTTCGAGCTTTTCGCGTTCTTTTATTTCGAGCAATTTACTCTTCAGCATTTTCATTGCGGTCTCTTTATTTTGAACCTGCGAACGCTCGGTCTGACAAGCGACGACGATCCCCGTTGGAAGATGGATTATTCTTATTGCGGAATCCGTTTTATTGACGTGCTGTCCGCCCGCGCCGCTGGAGCGATGGGCTTCGACCTTTATATCCTCGTCCTTGATCTCGATTTTTATTTCATCATTGAACTCGGGCATTACCTCAACCGATGCAAACGAGGTCTGGCGCTTTCCCTGTGCATTGAAGGGAGACACCCTGACAAGACGGTGGACTCCGTTTTCTCCTTGGAGATATCCGTATGCGTTCTCGCCTTGGACCAAGAACGAAACGCTCTTCAGTCCCGCTTCGTCGCCATCGAGGTAGTCGAGCACCTTTACCTTGAACTTATGGCGCTCTGCATATCTCGTATACATACGATAGAGCATTGACGCCCAATCCTGCGCCTCTGTTCCGCCTGCGCCCGGGTGGATCGAAACGATGGCGTTGCTATGGTCATATTCGCCGCTTAGCAAAACGTCGATCTTTTGGGATTCGTATTCCGTTTCGAGCTCTTGCTTCTCTGCCAATATCTCGTCGACGATAGATTCGTCATCCATCTCGACTGCCATATCGATCAACGAGATCAAGGACTCGAGTCCCGATTTCAGCTTCACATATCTATCCAAGGTACTCTTTTTAAATTTCAATTCCTTCAAAACGTGTTGGGAGTTAGCTTGGTCATTCCAAAAGTTATCGGCATGGGTCTTTTCCTCAAGCTCACAAACTTCCTTTTCGAGCTTTTCGGTGTTTATCGATCTTCCAAGCTCTTCGACGTCGACGGTCAATTTTCCAAGCTCATATTTTGCTTGTTCTAATTGTATCAGCATTTCTATATCCTTTCGGCATCGTTAACGTTTCGATGCTTTCTATTATCAGTATAGCATTTTTTAGGCTTCTTGTAAATAGAATTTTCCTAAATTTAACAATATATTCACGATAAAAACATTTTATTCTCGTTAATAGGGTGGACTCGACCTATAAGCCGGATTTTGTCGTGAGCGAACATCTATCTTGCATACACGTTGCCGTGCATGTCCTTGCCACCTATGGTACAACCGAGCAAGTTATAGTACCGTGCGGTGTTGCTCCGGATAGGGTTTACATGGCACGCGGAGTTACCCCCGCGTCGGTGAGCTCTTACCTCGCCTTTCCATCCTTACCGTAAAATCGGCGGTTTATTTCTGTTGCACTTTCCCTGAGGTCACCCTCGGCGGCCGTTAGCCGTTACCCTGCTCTGTGGAGTCCGGACTTTCCTCACATTACGATCTTTCGATATGGTAATATGCGTCCGCTCAGTCGAGTCCATTATTGATTATAATCGATTATTATCTATTTGTCAAACTATTTTTTCGGTTTATTTTATTTTTTGGTTATCCATTTTTGCTATATCTTATATTTGCTTGTTTTAGTGGGTTTTCGATGTTTTTTCTATTGAAATATGGCATTTGGTGTGATATAATAAACATAACTTTATGATCGTTATTAAATGGTCTATTCTTAGTGAAAGGATATTATGATCGATTATGGACATATACGAATACGCGAAAAAGCTTTCGCTTATCAATGCTGTTTCCGGTCGTGAGGAAAGCGGTCACGCTGAGCTTTGTGCTTTGTGTACTCCTTTTTTTGACGAGATGGAATGTGTTGCGCCCAACAACTTTATCGGCATCAGAAGATGCGGAAAAGAGGGTGCGAAAAAGGTTATGCTCGACGCTCATTTTGACGAGATAGGATTCATTGTCAAGGACGTTTGTGCGGGCGGCTTTTTGAAGGTAGTGAACGTTGGTGGCATTGACACGGGTATTTTGCCTGCTGCCGAGGTCATCATTCACGGTAAAAAAGATATTTTGGGTGTTTTCACCTCTGTTCCTCCTCATCTCAGAGGCGGTGCATCGGACGACAAGCCGAAGCTTGGTCAACTCGCCATCGACACGGGAATGGAGCTTGACGAGCTCAAGGAGATCGTTTCGATCGGCGACACGGTCTCTTACAAGAGCGAGGTCATGAAGCTCGGTGAGAACAGACTTTGCGGTAAGACCTTTGATGACAGGATATGTATGGTAGCCATTCTCGAGGCTTTGGAGCTTTTGGAGGATGAGGATATCAACGTTGACATTTACGCTCTCTTCGCATGCGGTGAGGAGACGGGATACATTGGAGCGCGCACAGGTGCTTTCAGGATCGACCCCGATCTTGCCATCGCGCTTGACGTTGGAAATGCATACGTTCCCGATGCCGATATGACGAGAAAGCAAAACGTACTTGGTGGCGGCGGAGTGATCTCCTATTCTGCAACGCTTGACCTTGACATTACAGAGGGCATCATCAACGTTGCGAAGGAAAAAGGCATTCCCTATCAAGTGGTTGCAGAGCCGTCGCACACGGGAACCGACGGACACATACTTCAGCTCACGAGAGCGGGTATTCCCGGTGCGTTGATATCGGTACCGCTTTTCAACATGCACACGTACAACGAGGTATGCTCGATCGACGACGTTCACAACGTCGCACTGCTTCTCGCTGAATACATTAAAACGCTTTAAAGGAGGAACGATCATGGAATTTTTGAAAGAGATCTGTGAATTAGTCGGCACCTCCGGTTATGAGAAGGACGTTCGACTTTTTATTGAAGAAAAAATAAAGCCTTATGCTACCGAGGTATACACCGACAAGATCGGAAACCTTATTGCATTCAAAAAAGGGAAAAAAGAAGGTAAGCGCGTTGTTGTTTCCGCACATATGGACGAGGTCGGATTTATGGTCAGATACATTACCGACGACGGTTATTTGAAGTTCGAGTGCATCGGCGGTATTGACGAGCGCGTGCTTGCGGGAAGAAGAGTTATTTTTGCGAAGAGCGGGATGCTCGGTATTATTTCCGCGAAGGCTATTCACATTCAGACACCTGACGAGAGAAAGAAGATCGTTAAGGTAAAGAATATGTATATTGACATTGGTGCTTCATCCAAGGAAGAGGCTGAAAAGCTCGTTTCCGTCGGTGATACTGCCGTTTTCTACCCCAACTATGAGGAATTCGGTAACGACGCGATCAAATCAAAGGCGATCGACGACAGATTCGGTTGTGCGGTGATGATGGAGATACTCAAGGAAGAGCTTGAATACGACACCTATTTTGCGTTCACCACACGCGAGGAGATCGGTTGCCGCGGTGCAGCGGCGGTTGCATACGCCCTCTCGCCCGATTTTTCCATCGCAGTAGAGACGACTACGGCGGGCGATATTTGCGGAACACCGAAGCATATGACGGCTTGCAGACTCGGAAACGGTGCTGTAATATCGTTTATGGACAATGGGACCGTATATGATCCGAAGGCATTCAGGCTTGCCGAGGAATTGGCGAAGAAGAACGAGATAAAATATCAGCTCAAGGATCTTGTTGCCGGCGGAAACGAAGCGTCCGCTTACCAAAAGACTGCGCTCGGCTCACTTACGGTTGCGATATCGGCTCCGTGCAGATACTTACATTCAGCATCATGCGTTGTTAAAAAATCGGACCTTGAGTCTGTTTTGGGACTTGTACGCGTTCTCATCAACAGCGATGAAGTACACAATATTTGATAGGAGATCTTATTATGTTAGATACAATTAAAAAGCTTACTTCCGTTTTTTCGGTTTCGGGACACGAACAAAAGATTTCGAAGGTTATTGAAGACGAGATATTCCCGTATGTTGATACGGTAGAAAACGATACGATGGGCAACCTTATCGCATTCAAAAAGGGCTTAGACAGCTCGAAAAGAGTTATGATCGCCGCTCATATGGACGAGATCGGATTTATCGTAACATTTATCGACGACAACGGCTACATTAAGGTGCACAATATGGGTGGTATCAATCCCGTTGCTTGTGCTTTTTCGAGAGTTAAATTTGAGAACGGAACGGTTGGCATTATCGTACCCGAGGGTGGCACGGCTCCTGCTGATCTTTCTGTTAAGAAGCTCGTTATCGATATCGGTGCGAAGAACAAGAAGGATGCGGAAAAGAAGGTCAAGATCGGAGACGTTTGCGCTCTTGAAAATGCATACACCCGCCTTATGAACAACAAGATCGCGGTCAAGGCACTCGACGACAGACTCGGATGTGCCGTTGCTATTGAAGCGGCTAAGCTCGCGACGACACCGAAATATGACACGTACTACGTATTTACCGTTCAGGAAGAGGTTGGATGCCGCGGATCGAAGACGGGTGCTTTTGCCGTTGCTCCGACATACGGTATTGCTATCGACGTTACCGGAACAGGCGACACTGTAGGTGCGATGCCGATGGCTATCAAGGTTGGCGAGGGTGCGGCTATCAAGATCAAGGACAGCTCTGTTATTTGCTCAAAGAAGATCGTTGACAGACTTACCGTTCTTGCGAAGGATCAGAAGATACCTTATCAATACGAGATACTTGAATACGGCGGAACAGACACATCCTCTATGCAGACTGCTGCAAGCGGCTCTTATGCGGGTTGTGTTTCCATTCCCACACGCTACATTCACTCAGCCGTTGAGACAGTTTCGCTCAGCGACGTTGACGCTTGTATAAAGCTTATTGCTGAGTTCGTTAAGAATGCAGACTGAGATTTAATTTAGCCTATTGGTGACTTGGAGAATTTATGGACATTTTTGAGCTTTGCTCCCAATGTGAAGGGGAGCTTCGTGAGGTTTTCGAGAAGATCGACAGGCTTTCGTTCGAAAACACAAAAAAGGTTATGAAAGCATTTTCCGACCATAGAGTTTCCGATGCTCATTTTGCCGCTTCGAGCGGGTATGGGTACGGAGATTACGGGCGCGACGTTTGCGACAGCATATTTGCTCAGGTCTTTGGTGCTGAGGCCGGATTTGCGAGGCACAACATCGTTTCCGGCACACACGCGTTGACGATCGGTCTTTTCGGGCTTTTGCGCACCGGCGACACACTTTATTCCGTTACGGGCAAGCCTTATGATACGCTTGACGGAGTTATCGGTATTACTCCTTGTGACGGCTCGTTGGCGGAGTTCGGTGTTATTTACAAGCAAGCAAAGGGTTTTTTGGATCTCAACGAGATCGAAGCCGAATTGAAAAGTGACAAGTCGATCAAGGTCGTTTATATTCAACGCTCACGTGGATACGAGCAACGCAGAACGCTCTCGGTCAATGAGATCAAGGCGGTATGCGAAGTGGTTCACAGAGTTTCGGATGCATACGTTTTCGTTGACAACTGTTACGGCGAGCTTTGTGAGGAGCTTGAGCCTACGGCGGTAGGCGCTGACATTGCGGTCGGATCGCTTATTAAAAATATGGGTGCGGGGATCGCGGAGAGCGGCGGATATATTGTCGGAACGAAGGAGGCTGTTGAAAGATGTGCAAACAGGCTGACAACGCCCGGTATCGGACTTGAGGCAGGTGCATCGCTCGGACAGACGAAATCTATTCTCAAGGGACTTTTCTTTGCGCCGCACGTTGTTGCGCAGGCGTTGAAGGGTGCTGCACTTTGCTCGGCTATGCTGACGAAATTGGGGTTTGAGGTATCCCCTTCCCCGTTTGAAGACAGATATGACATTATACAGACCTTGACGCTCAGAAGTGCCGACAAGCTTTGTCGGTTCTGTGAGGGTATTCAAGCCGCTTCACCGGTCGACTCACACGTTAAGCCTGAGCCGTATGCGATGCCCGGGTATTCGGACGAGGTCATTATGGCGGCAGGGGCATTCACGCAGGGCTCGTCTATAGAGCTTAGTGCTGACGGTCCGCTTCGTGAACCGTTTACTGCCTTTATACAAGGTGGGCTAACGTATGAGAGCGCAAAGCTTGCTTTTTGCTTTGCTATCGACAGAATGATGAAGGATGAATAAATAAACTTTTACTTATAGAGGTGCTTTTATGGCTGACAAGAGAGTTTTGGCGTTTGATTTCGGAGCATCAAGCGGACGTGCAATGCTCGGCGAATGGAAAAACGGCAAGATCGAGCTTCGCGAGATACATCGTTTCGCAAACGATCCCGTTTTTGTTGGGGACACGCTTTATTGGGATATTTTGAGATTATTCCACGAGATAAAGCAAGCTATCATTATTGCCGTTCGTGAGGGTGGATTCGACTCTATCGGTATCGACACTTGGGGCGTTGATTTCGGGCTTCTCGACAAAAAGGGACAGCTTATTTCAAATCCCGTTAATTATCGTGATCTTAGAACTGAGGGTGAAGACAAATTGGTTGAGATCCCTTTTTCCGAGATCTACTCACACAGCGGAATTCAATTCCTCAGATTCAACACTATATATCAGCTTCACTATCTTTTCCGCGAGGAAAAAGAATTGATGAAGCTTTGCGACAAGATCTTGATGATTCCGGATCTGTTTGCATATTTTCTTACAGGTGTTAAAAAATGCGAGTATACTAACGCTTCGACAACGGGACTTCTCGATCCTGCTACGAAGGAATGGGATATTTCGCTTTGCGAGAAGGTCGGGATCGATGTAAGCATCCTGCCCGAGATGATCTCTGCGGGTGATATCTACGGCAAGGTTCGTCCCGAATTGGCAAGTGAGCTTGGATGCGGAGAGGTGCCGGTCATTGCGGTCGCTACTCACGATACTGCCTCTGCAGTCGTTAGCGTTCCCGAGCCCGAAAAGGATTTCGTTTTCATTTCATCGGGAACTTGGTCGCTTTTCGGAACGGAAAATCCGACGCACGTTATCAACTCCGACACGTTAGCTGAGAATTTCACCAACGAGAGCGGATACGGCAGAACGACTCGTTTTCTCAAGAATATTATGGGGCTTTGGCTGATACAGCAGTCGAGAGCTTGGTGGAGACGTACCGAGCCCGAGCTGAGCTTCGGAGATATGGAACGCGAGGCACTCAATTCCAAGGCGTTCGGTTATTTCGTCGACGTTGATCACCCGAGCTTCGAGTTGCCGGGAAATATTCCCGCTGCTATCGAAAAATATTGCGAGGCTACGATGCAAGGCAGTCCGTCGACCAGAGGTGAGACTGTAAGATGTATTTATGAAAGCTTGGCGATGAAATACAGAGTTGCTTTCGAGAAGCTTCAAAGACTGACGGGCAAAAAGTATGAATGCATACACATTGTTGGCGGCGGTATCAAGGATACTCTTCTTTGTCAGCTGACAGCCGATGCAACGGGAATTACCGTTGTAGCCGGTCCTGCGGAAGCCACGGCAATGGGTAACGTTTGCGTTCAACTGATCGCTCTTGGCGAATTTGAAGATCTCAAGGATGCACGAAAAGCGGTCAAGGAATCGGTCGAACCGAAAATATATTCTCCGCAAGATACTGATAAGTGGGATCTTGCTTTTGAAAAATATAAAAAAATTACAGAAGGTAACACGATATGAAAACAAAAAAAGCTTATCAATTAGCAAAAGCTCAATATGCTGCGCTCGGTGTTGACGTTGACAGTGCGATCAGACAGCTCAAGAAGATAAAGATCTCGCTCCACTGCTGGCAGGGTGACGACGTTAACGGATTTATGTTCAAGGACATTGAACTTTCGGGCGGTATTCAGACCACGGGTAATTATCCCGGCAAGGCGAGAACGGGCGACGAGCTTCGTCAAGACCTTGACGTTGCACTCTCTATGATCCCGGGTAAGCACAAGCTCAATCTTCACGCAATTTATGCCGAGCCCGACGAAAAGGTCGATCTCGATGAGCTTGAGCCAAAGCATTTCGAAAAATGGGTAGAATGGGCGAAGAAAAACGAGATGGGTCTCGATTTTAACCCGACCTGCTTCTCTCACCCGATGGCTGACAGTGGATTTACGATCAGCAGTGCCGACGATAACGTTCGCAAATTCTGGATCGAGCATTGTAAGAGATGCCGTATTATCGGTGAATATTTTGCAAAGGAAACAAATCAAAAATCAGTTATAAACTTCTGGTTCCCCGACGGATACAAGGATACTCCTATCGATCGCGATGCGCCGAGAAGAAGAATGGCGAGTGCGCTCGACGAGGTCTTCTCCGTAAAGGTCGACAGCAAACGCGTTGTTGATGCTATCGAAAGCAAGGTATTCGGTATTGGTGCGGAAAGCTACACTGTCGGATCAAACGAATTCATTATGGGTTATGCAGTAAAGAACAAGAAATCCGTTTGTCTTGATGCAGGTCACTTCCATCCGACAGAGGTCATTTCCGACAAGATCCCGTCCGTTCTTTTGTTCACAAACGAGATGCTTCTCCACGTTAGCCGTCCCGTTAGATGGGATAGCGACCACGTTGTTACTTTTGACGACGAATTGAAGGCTATTGCTCATTCGCTCATCAGAACAGGGCTCGTTAAACGTACACACATCGGACTTGATTTCTTTGATGCAAGCATAAACCGTGTTGCTGCTTGGGTAATCGGAACAAGAAATATGCTCAAGGCTCTTCTTTATGCTCTTCTTGAGCCGACAGAGATGCTTCAAAAGCTTGAGCTCGAAGGTGATTATACAAGTCGTCTTGCTTTGACCGAGGAGTTGAAGTCATATCCGTTCAATGCTATTTGGGATTACTATTGCGAGATGATGGGTGTTCCCGTTCGCGAGGAATGGTTGGCACTCGTTAAGCAATATGAAGACGAAGTGCTTTCGAAGAGAGTATAAAATTATTAGGAGATTTTAAATGAAGGACATCAGAACTGCGCCGTTTCTCGTTGAAATATGCCGCACATGTGACAATATGTACAGACTTGGCTGGGACGAGAGAAATGGCGGTAACATCAGTATGCTTCTTGACGAAAGTGAAGTAGCAGAGTATATAGACGTTAATGCTGAGGGCAGAGTTTTGGAGACAAAATTCGATGCGGCTTACATTGGCGGTCGCTATCTTATCGTCACCGGTACGGGACAATATTTCAAAAACGTATCCGTTTCGCCCGAGACTTGTCTTGGGATCATCAAGATCGCCGAGGACGGAAAGTCGTATAAGATACTTTGGGGCTTTGAGGATGGTGGAAGACCGACGAGTGAGCTTCCGACACACCTTATGAACCATATCGTTCGTCTTAAAGCTGACAAGAACCACAAGGTAGTTACACACACTCACCCGACAAACGTTATTGCGATGAGCTTTGTGCATACGCTCGATGAAAAGGAATTCACGAAGACTCTTTGGAGAATGATCACGGAATGTGTTGTCGTGTTCCCCGATGGTATCGGTGTTTTGCCGTGGATGGTATGCGGTAATGAGGAGATCGGCGTTGCTACTGCGGCAAAGATGGACACGAGAAGATGCGTTGTTTGGGCACAACACGGTATTTTCGGTTCCGGAACGAGTCTTGATGAGGCGTTTGGACTTATTGAAACGGTTGAGAAAGCTGCTCAGATCTATATGATGATCAAGGACAGCGAGATTTTACAAACTATTACCGACGATAATATGAAGGACATTGCAAAGGCGTTTGGACTCAATGTTAGAGAGGGTTATCTCGATTAAAAAACAATATGATCGGCTTGCATCGGTTGGTGCAAGCCTTTTTTATTGAAAAATGTGCTAAGCGGGTGGCAGATATGGCAAAAAAGTGACTCTACCGATGGTAGAGTCTGTTTTTTTGCGGTAGAGTTGGGCAATGGGCGCAAAGGATGGGCGAAG
>JAFSCS010000039.1 GCA_017436675.1 Clostridia bacterium
ATAAGGGCAAAAACAAGGGAAAATACATAACAGTTGAGTTGAAAACCACGGAAAAACCCAGTAATATCAAGGGTTTTTAGAGAGATTGTATTTTTAATTGGAATTTATCAAACTCACAAACTTTAACTATGCAATAATCCTTTCTAAGTCATTTACGAATAAATCATAATCTCTATTGTTGTCATCATAAAGAATTGTAGCCATTCCCATTTTTCTGGGAATAACTAAATTTTTCTCTGTATTATCAATAAACAAGCATTCACTGGCACTTATATCTAATACATCTAAAACATATTTGAATATACTATCACTGTCCTTACCCGAATGCAAATTTGCAGAAATTGCAATAACATCGAAGTATTCCTTTAATCCTCTATATTCAAGGATTGTGTTAATTCTATCGCATTTGTTATCTGTTATCATTCCAACAAAATATTTTCCCTTTAATTCTTTCACCAAAGTAATCATCTTTTCATCAAGACGAGTCGCTCTAAAAGAATCAATTAAGATATCATAATCAATATTTTGTCCTAAGGATTTGCAAAACTCTTGCCATATTTCTAAATGTGTCGTTTCTCCTAACAGTAACTGTTTATTATATTTATAATAGCACGTTTTCACATCTTCTAATGGTATGCCACTAATATCGGAAAGATAATTTGTTATTGATGTTGAACCTGTTTTGTCTATTGTCAAAACTCCATCAAAATCAAACAATACTGCTTTTATCATAATCATTTCTCCTGATACAAATTCAAGTTTATCTGTCAGTTAATTATAACATTACCCACACAAAAAGTCAACGCCACAAGCAACGCAAAGCCACTTCTGACATAAACATCAAAAGTGGCTTTGTAATACTTCTATACGACTATTACCCTAAAGAGGTCGGGATGATTTTTTTATATCTTGATACCGAGATGGCGTAATTTCTTTTTGCTGTCGTTTTTCGGCTTGAAGAAATAAGCCGCAGCGATCGGACTCAAAAACGCCGAAAGCGGAACGACGATCCATCGAATAGCCGCGCCCGAGCTTTCTGCCGCCGATGAGATGCATATGAATGCAGTCACGGCAGATCCGCATAAAACGGCGTATACCAACGGCATCGACGGTGCAAATTTGGAGATAACGATCCCCGTGACAGCACCTGCGCCGACTACCGACACGATGGCGCAAGGGAAGACGACCGATTGCGGAGCTGCAGCCCCCGAGCCGATGAGCGCGGAGAGAAATATCAGGATGACGAGCGTGGCGGCGTTCGTCGAAAGTGATATCAAAAGAAATTTCCAATCAAGCTTCGTTTCCATTTAACAATACCTCATTTTTTCGTTCTGTTCGATCTATATTCGAAATGACGCCGAATTATTCCCCAATATACGAAAATATCTCTTCGAAAAGCTGATCCGTGTATTCGTTCATCCGCTCGAAATCCATCGCGCCCAAATATATCCGCTCGATCATTTCGTGGTAGCTCATCGCCTCTCGGTGCTTCTCCTTGATCGCTTCCAAAAGCTGAGATATCGTGTTCTCAAAGCCGTGTTCGATCGGCTTTTCGATAAAGAAGCGGTCTCCGTTGATCCTTCGTCCGCCGCCTCGAGTGGTATAGACGATCCGAAGCGACGGAACGTATATCGTCTCAATACGCTCGATCGACGGAAGACTCGGAGAAAAGAAGAATTCTTTCCCGCGCTCCGTCAGCTCTGCCCTCAGCTCCGCGAGAAAAACAGATCCGAATGTGTCAGATGCTGAATAGATCTGCTCGTGCGGTGGCATTTTGACGTCGCCGAAGCTCGACGAGAATATCCTCATCTCGCCTTTTCCGTCCTTTGCATCGGCGAGTCTCCGTCGCACGAGAGAACGGACGTATCTGCGGATCGTCGCCTCGTCGAGCTTTGCTTCTGAGCTGCGCTCCAAAAACGAAATGAGCTTCCCGTGTATCGTGCTCAGCTCGTAGATGCGCTCGAACGCAGCCCTTTTCTTCAACGAAAGCGAACGCAGCTCGTCAACGTGAGGCGTCAACAGCTCCCTTTTCCAAAACCGACCGAGATCAATAAGCGTTTCGAACGCTCCCGCCAGCCTCGGCTCATAAGTGTGTGGCGGTGTTCCGTCGATCATCCCAACGTCGCCGACGATAACACCGTCGAGCGAGCTCGGATCACTCGAGCAATATATCCTGTCGACAGCGATGCCCCTGCTTTCACCCTCAAGCGCGAGCTTCTTCATAAGCGTCGACTTGCCAACGCCCGAAGCACCCTTGATGACGTAGAGCCTCGATATATTATTTTCGGAAAAAACACTGGAAAACAAGTCGAAAAACCCGTTTTCCGTTATGGCTGCACAATAAAATTCCATATCTTATCCTTTCGTTCGTTACTATTACAATCTTATGCAGAGCGTCCGCAATTGTTAAAAAAAGAAACAGAGTGTCGTTTTTTGATATCTTAACCACAAAAAAAGGTTGACATTTTAGACTCAATGTAGTAAAATGGAAGTATAAAAGCGGAGGTGTGCAATGGAAAGGAAAACGAAAAACGTTGCGAAGACCGCGCTCGTCGTTGCGCTGATGTGTGTTTGTGCGTGGGTGAGTGTGCCGTTCGGCGTTGTGGTTTTTACGTTGCAGACCCTCGGAGCAATGATAGCGTTGCAAGCTCTCGGAGGCACGGGAGGGATAGTCGCGATCGTGATTTATCTGCTTCTCGGCGCAGTCGGACTTCCCGTGTTTTCGTCGTTTGGCGGCGGCTTCGGTGTCCTGTTCGGACCGACGGGCGGCTTTCTCTTCGGATTTTTGTTCGGAGGCGCCGCATATCTATGCTCGGAACGCATTTTCGGGAAAAATAAACGCGGACGGATCGTCGGGCTTTGTTCGTTTTTGTTCGTGTGTTATATTTTCGGATGCGGATATTATGCGCTTGGTTATGGAGTCGGGCTGAAGGAGGCGGTCACCGTGTGTGTATTGCCCTACGTCGTTCCCGAAATTGTGAAGCTGTGTTTAGCGGTCGCTGTGGGCGGTCGGATAGTGAGGTATTTATGAAAACTGAAGCAAAAAAGAAAGAAAAAACAAAGGACGTCGTCCTGAGAGAGCTGAAAAGAAAACGAGGAAAATTCGTTTCGGGTGAGTATCTTGCAAATAAGCTCGGGATCTCTCGTGCGGCAATATGGAAGGCGGTAAAAACGCTCCAAAACAGAGGCTTTGACATCGAATGTCGAACGAAAAGCGGATATATGCTGACCTTGGGTGGCGGAAAGCTCTCGGAGGACGGAGTGAAAAAATATCTCTTTGAGGACGGCATAAGCTTGACCGTTCTTGACAGCGTCGGCTCGACGAACGATATCGCGAAGGCTCTCGGTCGAGAGGGCGCGCCGGAGTGGACTGTCGTCGCCGCAAGAGAGCAAACGGGCGGACGCGGAAGAATGGGACGCACCTTTGAAAGCCCCGCTGATAACGGAATATATTTGAGCGTATTGCTTCGCCCGAAAATATCCCCTGCCGATTCGGTCGCGATAACCACCTACGCGGCTGTGGCTGTTTGTGACGTTATCGAGCGTTTCACAGGCGTGAGATGTGAGATAAAATGGGTCAACGATATATATATGAAATCAAAAAAGGTCTGCGGAATTTTGACCGAGTCGAGCATTGATGCCGAAAAGGGCGAGCTTGAGTTCGCCGTTCTCGGAATAGGCATCAACGTCAGCGACAAAAAGCTCTCTTCCGAGGTACGTGAGATCGCAGGAGCGATCGGACTTGAGCACGAGAGCGACGTGAAAAATAAGATCACTGCCGCATTGTTGACGAAGCTCAAGTCGATATACGGCGAGCTTATGAGCGATAGGATATACGGTGAGTACAGATCCCGCTCGTTCTTGATCGGCAAGGACGTAACGTTCCTTCGCGGTGAGGAGACCGTCAGCGCCAAGGTCGTCGACCTTGAACGCGACTATTCGCTCGTCGTCGAAACGGAAGACGGCGAACGTATCTCGCTCAATTCGGGCGAGGTGAGCGTAAAGCCTTGACCTCTTTCAATTAAATATACCTTCACCCGACGACTTCGTCGGGTGATTTTTTTGTTTTTTATAGCTAAACGAAGCGTTTATTGATGCGCCCATATCGTAGAGCATACGCTTCGGTGTGGTAGAGACAGTATAAAAACCCTTTGTTTAAGCACGTTTTCAGCCTCTACTAACGGTAGACTCGAAAAAAACCGCTCTACTCGGCACCGCCGTAACATTTTCCCGAAATCCCCTCGCAGTAGGTGGACTTCCAACGCCGATCGGCGTATAATCTTCTCATAGCTCGGCAGAGCTCGAGCTGTTCTTCTTTAAAATGCGCGGCAAACTTGTTGACAAATCAACAATTTTGTTGTATAATACCAATGTTTGTTGACAAGTCAACATCTCTCTCCTCAGAGTTGCATCCGTTCGGATGCGTTTTGGCGTTATCGTATTGTAATTTTTGATACAGTGTGGTATAATTGATAATAACGTATAATTTTTGCCGCCGAGAGCGGCAAAGGGGGAGAAAAATGTATTACGCCAACAAAAAGCTAAGTAGGGTAGAGCCGATCTTTTCGAGCGAGCCGACGAAGGAGAAGAAGGATCTCCTTTTGGGGTTGCCGATCTTTTCGATCGAAACGAAGCTCGAGCTTTCGGGAAACGACGATAGTATGAGGTATATGAATTACAATACCGATTCTATGCTTCTGACCGACGGAGAGAAGGCTGACGACCCGACCTACACGAACCCACGATGGTTTCATATCGCTCTTGCGAAGGGAAGGGCGATAACCTTTGAGCTTCCGTGCATCTGCGCCGTCGATAGCTTCAGTATCGGCTTTTGCAGAAGTGACGTTGTCGCCGTGAGAACACCGCGCTACGTTGCGTTGCAGGTCTCCGAGGACGGTGAAGCGTTCGAAACGGTGAGCGAATGCTCTAAGATACGCTCGACGAGAGATCTTACCCGATTCGAATATACGGCTTCCTTCGGTGCGGTCCGTGCGCGATACGTTCGTTTCGTCGTCGACGTGTTGCAGCATATCTATAT
This sequence comes from Clostridia bacterium, assembly GCA_017436675.1. Lineage (GTDB taxonomy): Bacteria > Bacillota > Clostridia > Oscillospirales > CAG-382 > UMGS1307. The sequence continues at coordinate 5,039 of JAFSCS010000039.1, forward strand.
CGACGAGATCGAGCTTTTCGGATGTACGGACGTCGCGGACGCGAGAATTCCCGTTTGTGACGGACACCCCGTTTTCCCCGAGCTCGACCATCCGCCCGTTTTCGTTGGGGACTATCCCGCCATCGATTCGCTCGGCGCGGAAAATATTCTTCTTTCCTACCATTGTAATCCGAATATGCAGTCGAAGGGCTTGATAACGAAGGAACAGTATCTTCCCTACGCGGCATATCTGAATGAGGACGGCGAAGTGAAGGACACTTTTTTCGACGGATATCTCTATCTGCCGTATACAGCATTCAACTTTTCCTCTGAGGCTCAGTGTATAGATGGCTGGAAATACTACCTTGACAACATTTTTACCCCCGATCGCAACCTCGATGCACTTGACAAGGTGACGAAGGAGGTCGGCGATAAGTTAGGTATCAAAAACCATAAGAGCGCAGTCTATTTCAGCCTGCTCTATACGTTCACCTCGAAGGAATGCTTCGGAGAGATCAACGGAGAAAAGCTCGATTTCGAGAATATCGACGACCGAAAGAAAGCACTTCGATGGCTCATCGACGAATATCTGAGAAGATATAACGAGGGTGGCTACGAGCATACGAGGCTCGAGGCGTTCTATTGGTTTGAGGAGCAGATAACCTACTCCGACTCACACGAGGAGGAGCTGATCGCGTTCGTTCGCGACTACGTTCACGAAAAAGGATATAAGCTTTTCTGGATACCGTATTTCAAGGCTGTCGGCTACCACGATTGGAAGCGGCTTGGATTTGACGTTGCGTGTATGCAGCCGAACTATGCGTTTGGCGACGACCGCAAGGTCGAGCAGATCTATGAGACGGCAAAAATAGCAAAAGAGCTCGGAATGTGCGTTGAGCTCGAGATAACGGGAATAAAGCTTGACGAAAACGGAATCGTCCAAAACCCGAAGGACGTCGAGAAATTTATCGAATATCTTGAGATAGGCGCAAAAACAGGATATATGAACACGATCAAGATGTATTATCAGGGCGGTGTCCCCGGTGATATCTCAAAAGCGGTGTTCAGCAAAACCCCGAGGTATCGCGAGATGTACGATATGACCTACCGTTTCGCGAAAAGAAAGCTGATTTTGGAGGAGAAATGATGATGAAGAAAGTATTTTTGTTCTTGATGGCACTTTGTCTGTTGCTTCCGACGTTCGTCGGATGTGACGGCGCTGAGGATACCTCAAAGGCGGTGTCCGAAACGCAAAGCGAGACTTCGAGCGAAGCATCAAACGAAGAAAGTGAGGATGAAACAGTGGAAAGAGAAGTGGTATTACGCTTCGTCGCAATGAGCGACGTTCACGTAAGTAACGTTAATGACACCTATTATCAACGCTTCGGAAAAGCGATGAATAACGCATATAAGTATGCGGAGGGTGAAGAATATAAAAATTTAGATGCGCTTTTGGTAGCCGGTGATATGACGGGCGTCGGATATGAATCCGAAATGAAAGCGTTTAAGAAGGGCGTTGACGAGTTCGTCAGAGAGGGCACTACCGTTCAGCTGATAACGGGCAACCACGAATTCTTCTATGAAGAGGGCGACCATATCGTCGAGCGCTGGGAAACGGTGATGGACCAGAAGGCCAACACACATATGGTGATAAACGGCTATCACTTCATCGGCGTTTCGCTCTATGGCTACACAAACTATGAGCCGAGCATCGCTTGGCTTGAGGATGAGCTGAAAAAGGCTGCCGAGGACGATCCCACGAAGCCGATATTCGTTCAACAGCACTATCATATATCCAACACGGTATACGGCTCGGACCTTTGGGGAACGGACGTATTCACGTCGATATTGAATAAATACCCGCAGGTGATCGACTTCTCAGGCCACTCACACTACCCGATAAACGATCCCCGCTCTATTTGGCAAGGCAGATTTACAGCTCTCGGATGCGGTACACTTGCGTATTTCGAGCTTGAGCCGGGTATGGTATACGGCTCGATCCCGCCGAACGCTTCAACGGCGGCTCAGTTCTATATCGTCGAGGTAAATAACGACAATTCCGTTAAAATAAAGCTTTATGACGTGATCACCGAGTCGTTCTTCGATATGGAGTATTTTATCGAGGATCCCTCCGACAAGACCACGTTCAAATATAAGAACGATCGCGCAAAGGACGCCGATAAGCCCGTGTTTGCCGACGGGGCGGAGATCACCGTAGGAAAGGTGTCCAACGAGACCGTTACGTTGACCATCCCCCAAGCGACCGACGGCGAGAATATCCACAGCTATCGCTTCGATTTCTACGTTGGCGATAAGCTTGATTCAAGCGCATCGATCTGGTCGGAATTCTATTTCAAAAATATGCCCGAAACGTTGACGCAAGAGTTTGGCGGTCTTTTGGAGGGCACGGAATACACCGTCAAGGTCACCGCGATCGATTCGTGGGGCAAGGAGAGCGAAAAGCAGCTCACCGCTACGTTCAAAACGGGCGGAACGAACGTCCCCGTTGACAAAACCTCCGACGTTCCCGAGGCAGACGTGCTCCAGATCGTTGTCGGCGACAATAAAGCGACCGACGGAAGCAGAAAAGATAAAACAGTCGAGCATATAAACGGAGTTAAGGTCGTCTTCGACGAGGAAACGGGAAGAAACGTTCTCGATTTCAACGGCGTTGACCAAGACCTTATCGTTCGCTATACGAGAGGGGAGTTCAACAGGATCACCGAGCAGGTGAGTATGACTCTCGGCTTCAAGCTCGATAAATTCGCATCAAGCTACTGTAACCCGTTTGCGAATATGCAATCAGGCGGTTACGGCTTTGAGATAAATACGGCATCAGGCAACCTCGAGTTCTGGTGCAGTATAAACGGAACGTATCAAATAGTTTCGATGAAGATTGAAGAAGGTAAATATTATAACGTAGCAGGCGTATATGACGGAACGGAGCTTTCGATCTATTCCGAGGGTGAAAAGGTAGCCTCGAAAAAGGTCAGCGGAGCGATCACATATTCGAGCGTTGACGCCGCACTCGCATTCTGCGTTGGCTCCGATATAAGCGGCGCAGGAAGCGGAGAAGGCTTTTTCGACGGCAAGATCGCATACGCGAGCGTATACAGCTACGCCCTTTCCGATGCACAGGTCAAAAACATCTGTGACGCAGAGAAATAACGGGTGATGATATGGAAAAAAAGCTGATCAGCATCGTCGTTCCGTGCTACAATGAAGCACTTGCATTACCGCATTTTTATAAAGAAGCGACGAGAGTTGCCGCAATGATGGAGGATAACGATTTCGAGTTTTTGTTCGTAAACGACGGCTCGAAGGACGAGACACTTGAGATATTGCGTTCTCTCGCACGCGATGACAGTCGTTGCCGATATATCTCGTTTTCGAGAAACTTCGGAAAGGAAGCGGCGATGTTCGCGGGGCTTGAAAACACAAAGGGAGACTTTGTGGCAATAATGGACGCGGATCTCCAGGATCCCCCCGCGCTTCTTCCCGAAATGTACCGACTCATTACCGAGGAGGGCTATGACTGTGTTGCAACGAGACGGAGCACTCGTAAGGGTGAGCCGCCGATAAGAAGCTTTTGCGCTCGAATGTTCTACAAATTGATGGATAAGATCTCGAAGACCGAAATGGTCGAGGGCGCAAGAGATTTCCGACTGATGACGAGAAAGGTCACCGATGCCGTGCTTTCGCTCGGCGAATATAACCGATTCACAAAGGGTATCTATTGTTGGGTCGGCTATAAAACGAAGTGGCTCGAATACGAAAACATCGAGCGTGTTGCCGGAAAGACGAAGTTCAACTTCTGGAAGCTATTTCTCTATTCGCTCGAATGTGTGATGGCGTTCTCGACAGTACCGCTTTCTCTCGCTTCCGTGATGGGATTTCTGTTCACGGCAGGTGCGGGCGTCGGTATCGTGACGATAATCATTCGTGAGCTTATATGGCATGGCAGCGCATCGGGTTGGCCGTCGTTGGTATGTATAATCCTCTTCGTTTCGGGAGTACAGCTGTTTTGTATCGGAATACTCGGTCAATATCTTGCGAAAACGTATCTTGAAACGAAGAAAAGACCTATCTATCTTGTCAGCGAAACGGAAAAAGATCTATAAAAGTCGTATATAATTTATTTATATAAATAACAAAGACAAGAGGAGTTATTTCCAATGGCTAAAAATTCGATCGGAAGACACCCCGTGGGGCATCCGAAACCCAATAGTGTAAAACATATTCTTGAAATGGCAGTCGAGATGGCGGGCGATAAGCTTGCATACCGTTATCGCGGCATCGGTGAGGGAGTAGTTGACGTTACCTATAACGAATTCCAAAACGACACCTTCTATCTCGGTACGGCACTCAACTCGCTCGGCTTTGCAAGAGGTCATATCGGCTGTGCTGCCGAAAACAGCTATAACTGGATAGTTGTATACCTCACAGCATTGAAGAGCGAAGGCGTATTTTGCCCGATAGACAAAGAGCTTCCCGACACAGACCTTATCAACATCATCGACGGCGGAGACGACGAGGTCGTATTTTGCGACAAAAAGCGCGAGGACGCAATGCGCCGCATCCGTGAGTCCATCCCGAAGGTCAAGGCGTTTGTCTGCTTCGACAGAGAAGAGGACGACGGCGAGTTCCTTTCCTTCAAAAAGCTTATGGCAAAAGGAAAAGAGCTTTATGACGCGGGAGACCGTTCCTATTGCGATATGAAGACAAAGGATATGAACGCACTGAAGATGCTCATCTTCACCTCGGGTACGACGGGCTTGGCAAAGGGCGTTATGCTCAGCGAACACAACATCATCTCGCTCGTTCACTATGGGCTCGGTCTTGCGACGATCCGCGAGGTCGGACTTTCCGTTCTTCCGTATCACCATTCATATGAAGCCGTTGCGGGAATACTCGTTGCTATTCACAATAAATCAACGCTTTGCATCAACGACAGCCTCAAGCGTGTCGTAAAGAACCTTGCACTCTATAAGCCTCAATATATGTACGTTGTACCTGCACTTCTGGAGGTAGTGTACCGCAGAATGAATGCAAGTATTGAAGAAAAGGGCAAAACAAAAACGATCAAGCTCGCAATAAAGCTTTCTCGCTTCCTTCGTGCTATCGGCATCGACGCACGTCGTAAGATATTCAAGGAGCTTCATGCGGCTCTCGGCGGAAACCTCGAGAAGATCGTTTGCGGCGGCGCACCGCTTCGTCCCGAGATCGCAGATTTCTATGAGGATATCGGTATCCTCGTTACCAACGGCTACGGTATCACGGAATGCTCACCTCTCGTTTCGGTCAACACGGACTTTATCAACGATCCGAAAACGGTAGGTCTCCCGATGGCGTGTGTTGACGTTCGCATCGACGCTCCCAACGAGGACGGCGAGGGCGAGATCTGCGTAAAGGGTGATATCGTAATGCTCGGCTACTATAAGATGCCCGAGGCGACAGCCGAAGTGTTCACCGAGGACGGATATTTCCGCACGGGTGACTACGGTACGATCAACAAAATAGGTCAGATCAGCATCACGGGAAGAAAGAAAAATATAATCATCCTCGGCAACGGAAAGAATATCTATCCCGAGGAGCTCGAGGCATATATCGGAAGCATCCCCTACGTACTCGAAAACATCGTCTACGGACTTCGCGGCGAGGACGGACAAGAGGATTCGCTCGCAGTACAATGTGTTCTCGATCCCGAATATATGAAGTCGGGCGATATCGCTTCACTTCAAGCAACTCTCAAGCACGATATCTTCGAAAAGCTCAAGGTCCTTCCGACCTACAAGCAGATCAACAACGTCTTTATCCGTGAGATCCCGTTCGTAAAAACAACGACCAACAAGATCCGCCGTGCAAAAGACGGTTCACCGATGTGATATAAAAAATTCCCGACGTGAGTCGGGAATTTTATTTTGTGAAAAAAGTTATTCTGCGATGATCTCGACCTCGTCGATGAATATCCAGCTTTGGTTGGTTCCGACAACTATCTTGACGTAACGTCCGCTGACGGATTCGGTGGAAGTGAATATCGTGCGTTCAACGATCGTTCCTGCGCCGATATTGAGGTCTTGCTCGAATTGTCTTGCAGCAGCTTTGGTGTAGGTCTTGCCGTCGTCAGAAACGAACACCTCAAAGCTGTTCGGTGCATAAACACCTGCCGAACCGCCGCCGAGTGTGTTTACCTTAAATGCATAGATGCCGTCCCTCTTTTCGCCGAGATCAACGATTATCTCGGGCTTTCCGAGAAAACCTACCCAAGCCTTTTCGGAGTAGGAAGCTCCACCCTTCTCGCCGTCGGTAAGTCCCTTTTCCGTTTCGTCGGGATATCCGCCCTCGGGAGCTTTTGTGAGTGTGTACGTTTTACCTTCGGCAATATTGCTTCCGTTTTTGCCCTTGAAGGTCAATTCAACGATAGTCGGATCCGAGAAGTTTCCAAAGTAGTCTTCAACGTAGAATTCGTATTTCGCAACACCGCTTCCTTCCAAATTGGTGTCGGAAAAATCAAAGGTGATCTTTTTGAGGTTGTGCTTTGAAGTAATATCAATTGAATTGAGCAGCTCGCCGTTTTTCTTGATATAAACGCGGCAAGCCTGATTTTGCGGGTTTTCAATAGTTCCGTTGAACGTAACGGTCATTCCGCCACCCTCGCTCGTATGTTCTATCGTGGGTGCTGTAAGGGTAGTTCCGGGGATCTTGCCCGTTTCGAAGTATTCCTTGTATGCCGCGTGATATCCGATCTTGCCGACGTCGGGGTTTTGGTAGTGGGAATATGCGAACGTGACGTGCTCCTCAACGTATTTCGCAGCGATCTCCATCTGACGAACGAATCTGTTCAGCGGTGCGGTCGTCCAGTTCGATTGTGTGAAGTCCTCGTTGTTTGCCCAGAAGTGAAGTCCCTTTTCCTTGTCGACCGCTTCCTTGAGCTCGCGGTAGTAATCGTCGAGCTGATCGATCGAAATATGTCCCGCACCAACGGAGTCTTGACAACAGAAGATGTCGCCCTCGCGGAAGTTCGCCTTTGCGAAAACCTTTTCCCACATATCTCCCGCTTCAACGGCAGTAGAGTTGCCCGAGGAAACGAACGGAGAGAGCATAAGCGGCATCGAATCGTCGAGCGCCTTCAAGCCATCGAGAAATCCGTTGAGCAAATATGCAGCGTTATCTATCTGAACAGAGTTAGCCTTGAAGTTATAATATTCAAAAACGAAATACCATCCGTGGAGTGCGTTCGGATATTTGTTCTTATATGCATCGTATATCTGCTTTGCGCCCTCCATACCGACCTCGATCTGACTTGTGAGCCAAGCCTTGTCGTTGACCGCCTTTTGCCACCACTCATCGTTGTTGTTGATACCGAGGAAGACCTTCATATCAAGCTCCTCAGCAGCTTGGAGCAGCGTTTCAACGAGACCTTTGCCGCTGTCGTTGTACGTGCCGTGCTTGTCGGCAGAGTCAAACGAGTCGTCGTAGTAGACGTTCGATACCTTGTCGCCAACGTTCTCAAACGACCATTGAAGGATTATGATGTCGATACCGACCTCACGCATATATGTCAAATGCTCCTTCATACGCTTGAGCGTATATTTCGCAAACGTGCCGGGCTGCATAAACGAACCGCAAACGGTCGGATAGCCTTCGGGACGGGTGGGAAACTCAGCGGTGTCCTTACTCGTCTCGTCGGGCGTGCTTTCATCGGCACTCTCATCGATCGAAACGTCACCTGACGGAGTGAGCACCGAGCTCGATTCATCGTTCGGCCCGCAGGACGTCAAAAAGCACGAAAAAAGCATCGTTAATGCCATAATAAAAAATATAAGCTTTTTCATTAAAATATCTCCTTGAATAGAGTTGTATATGTATAATCTACCATAAAGTTATAATTTTGTCAATCGATCATTGCACAATGATGTCACTACACAATAAAATTACATTACGAAGCTATCGTTCGATGCCAATAAAAAAGCTCGTTTTGGCTTCTTAACAGGACAAAATGAACAAGAAACTATTGACTTAGTTATCAATATGTGTTATTATTTAAAGTGAGTACGAGTGTAAGTATTTATGCTGAAAGGAGCAGACGATGGGTAGATCGATCTTTGTGACCTCGTTCAAGGGCGGCGTCGGAAAAACGACCGTTTCGGGAAACCTTGCATACGCGTTGGCGAAGCTCGGTAAGAGCGTTCTGGTCATCGACGGAGACTTCGGGATGCGGTGTATGGATATCGTGCTCGGACTTGAGAATAACGGAGTGTTCGATGCCTACGACGTGATCACGGGAAGGTGCAGCGTCGAGAGCGCAATGATAACCGACCCCGATAACGTCAACCTCTCGTTTTTGCCCGCACCGATGGGCTATAACGGAGCGAGGATCGACGAGGATGCGGTAAAAAAGCTTTTCTCGGGGCTTCGTAAAAAATTCGACTACGTGATCGTGGATTCCGCGGCGGACGTTACGCCGTTCTATCTCGCCTTTGCGGCGGCGTGCGACGATGCGATCGTCGTCAGCCTGCACCAAGCGACCGCGATCCGCGCGGCTGAAAAAACGGCGATGAAGCTCTCGTCGCTTGGATTTCGCAACCTGAGGCTCGTTATCAACGGCTTCAGACTCGAGGCGGCGAAAAAAGGCGACCTTCCGAAGATCTCGGATATCATCGGGCGAGTTTCCGTGCGCTTGCTCGGAGTCGTGCCCTATGACGATGCGCTCCCGATCGACCAAGACCGAGGCATCGTCGCATATAAAGAAAACAGACGCCACAGAGAAGTGTACGAATGTGCGGTGATGAATATCGCGAAGCGTATCACGGGCGATAACGTCGCACTTCTGGACGGCATTTATAAAAAAGAGAAAAGACAAAGGGATCTTTATTGATCTAGACTATATACGAAAAAATAATTTTAGGAGGCTACTTATGGAGATAGCAATGATCGCAAGTGACAAGAAAAAAGAATTGATGTCGGAGTTTTGTATCGCATATTGCGGAATACTCAGCAGACACAATATCTGCGCGACCGCAAGGACCGGAAAATTTATATCCGGTGCAACAGGACTTGAGATCGAAAGACTTCGTGCCGGTGAAGACGGCGGAAAGCAACAGATCGCATCCAGAGTGGCATATAACGAGATCGACGTGCTCCTCTATTTCAGAGACGCATCGTCCGTATCCGACTACGTTGAGCCCGACGAGCAGGATATGAACCTGCTTCGTCTTTGCGACCTCTATAACGTACCCGTTGCGACCAATATCGGAACGGCGGAGGCGCTCATACTTGCGCTTGACAGAGGCGACCTTGATTGGCGCTTGTATATGAAGAACAACTAATTGTCGAAAGGACGCTTTCAGTAATAAAATGGCAGAAACGATAAAAAGGCAATACGGAACGTTTGATATATTGCCCAAAGACGTGATCTATTGGCAAAAAATTGAAAATGTATTGAGAGATCGCGCGTCAAAATACGGCTTCGAGGAGATACGTTTCCCGACCTTCGAGGCAACCGAATTGTTTAACCGCGGTGTCGGTGATACGACCGATATCGTACAAAAAGAAATGTATACGTTCAACGACCGTGAGAAGAGAAGCCTTTCTCTTCGCCCCGAGGGAACGGCGTGTGTGGTGAGAAGTATAATCGAAAACGGACTCGTCCACGAGGCGATGCCGCTCAAGCTCTATTATATTGCGAACTTCTTCCGTCACGAAAAGCCGCAAAAGGGCAGAAGCAGAGAGTTCTTCCAGTTCGGAACGGAGCTTTACGGAGCAGACGGACCGATCGCCGATGCAACGGTTATTCTGTTGGCGGCAGATGTGTTCAGAAGCCTCGGCGTAAAGGGAGTCAGATTGCACCTCAACTCCGTCGGCTGTGATAATTGCCGCGATGATTACACAAAAGCACTCACCGACTTCTTCGAGTCGAAAAAGGAGTCGCTATGCCCGACGTGTAAGCAAAGACTCGCGACTAACCCGAGAAGAATACTTGACTGTAAGGACGAGGGCTGCAAAAGGATCTGCGCCGACGCTCCGAAGACCGTTGATTATCTTTGCGGCGATTGTAAAGACCACTTCGATAAATTGAGAACGCTTCTCGAGGAGTCGGGGATCGACTACGTTGTCGACGTCAAGATAGTAAGAGGACTTGACTATTATAATAAAACAGTTTTTGAGTTTATCGACGAATCCATCGGTGCGCAAAGCACGGTGTGTGGCGGCGGTAGATACAATAAGCTCGTCGCTCAGCTCGGCGGACCCGAGTTGGCTGCCGTCGGCTTCGGTATGGGTATAACGAGACTTATCGAGGCGATGCGCCAATCCGAAAGCCTTGTTGCCGAAAGAAAGGTGCCGAAAATATATCTCGCACCGCTCGGCGATGACGCAAAAATGAAATGCGCAGTTCTCACCGAGGCGTTGAGACGAGAGGGCGTTTATGCGGAATGTGATATGACGGGCCGTTCGCTCAAGGCACAAATGAAATATTCCGACAAGCTCGGTGCCGAATATACCTTGATCCTCGGCGACGACGAGATATCAAACGGCGCGGCAAGACTCCGTAAGATGAACGGCGGAGATACCGTTGACGTGGAGCTTTCGGCAGAAAAAATAATTGAAGTAATTAATAGGTGAATATCGTGAGAAATATAAAAAGAACAAATTATTGTGCAAACTTTTCGATGGCAAACGTCGGACAGACCGTTTGCGTAAAGGGCTGGGTACAACGTCAGCGTGACCTCGGCGCGCTCATCTTCATCGATCTGCGCGACAGAACGGGAATCGTTCAGCTCGCATTTGATGAGAACAGCGAAAAAAGTGTCTTTGACCTCGCGTTCGCAACGAGAAGCGAGTTCGTGCTCTCCGCTGTCGGCGTAGTCAGAGAAAGAAGCAGTAAAAACCCCAATATCCCGACGGGTGATATCGAGATATTCGTAACGGATATGGAGATCCTTTCGAAGAGCGAAACTCCTCCGTTCGAGATCGTCGAGGATTCAAAGGCTAACGAGGAATTGAGATTGAAGCACCGCTACCTCGACCTCCGTCGCCCCGACCTTATGAACAATTTGCTTTTCAGACATAGAGTCGCAAAAATAACGAGAGACTATTTCGATGAGAACGGATTTATTGAGATCGAAACACCGATGCTCATAAAATCCACTCCCGAGGGCGCGCGTGACTACCTCGTCCCGAGCCGTATCCATAAGGGCTCGTTCTATGCGCTCCCCCAATCACCTCAGCTTTATAAACAACTCTCGATGGTTGCCGGATTTGACAGATATATGCAGCTCGCAAGATGCTTCCGCGACGAAGACCTCAGAGCAGACCGTCAACCCGAATTTACACAGATCGACCTCGAGATGTCCTTCGTTGACGTTGACGACGTGCTCGCTATTGGCGAAGGCTTTATGAAAAGAGTGTTCAAGGAAGCACTCGGCGTTGATATCGAGATGCCTATCCCGAGATATACCTATAGCGAGGTTATGGAACGCTTCGGTAGCGATAAACCCGATATGCGCTTCGGACTCGAACTCGTAAATATATCCGATATCGTTGAAAACAGTAGCTTTTCCGTGTTTGCCGATTCCGTAAAGAACGGCGGCAGCGTCAGATGCATCAACGTCAAGGGCGAAGCAGACAAGCTCACGAGAAAAGAGATCGATAAGCTCGGCGAGTATGCAAAAGGACTCGGCGCAAAGGGACTTGCGTGGGCAAGACAAACGGAGCAGGGAACGACCTGCAGCTTTGCGAAGTTCTTGACCGAGGACGAGCTTTCGGCGATCTATGAAAGAACGGGCTTCGAGCAGGACGACGTGCTCCTCGTTCTCACAGACTCCAACAATAATAACGTTCTGTCCCGCCTCGGCGCACTTCGTGTTGAGATCGCAAACAGATTGAATATCAAGCGCGAGGGCTTCAAGCTTTTGTGGGTAGTTGAATTCCCGTTCTTTGATTTTGACCAAGAGCTTGGTGACTTCGTTGCAATGCACCATCCCTTCACAGCGCCTCTCGACGAGTGTATCCCTCTGCTTGACACCGATAAAGCGGCTGTCAGAGCGAAGGCATACGACCTCGTTCTCAACGGAATAGAGCTTGCGAGCGGCTCGATCAGGATCACCGATCCCGCGCTCCAAAAGAAGATGTTCGACCTTCTCGGTCTTTCCGAGGAGGAGAGCAAGCGCAAATTCGGTTATCTCCTCGATGCGTTCCGCTACGGTGCACCTCCGCACGGCGGAATGGCGCTCGGACTCGACAGATTGGTGATGCAGCTTCTCGGCGCAGAATCACTTCGTGACGTAGTAGCGTTCCCGAAGGTCCAAAATGCGAGCGAGCTTTTGACCTCCTGCCCGTCAGACGTACCTCAAAACGTGCTCGACGAGCTCGGACTCGAGATAAAAAAAGATAAGGAATAATAAAGATCTGCCGACAGAAAGACCTCTGTCGGTAGGTTTGCGATTTGGAAGCATCAGTTCACACAAATTTTTGTGAGTTTTCACATTGCGTACTCATAGATTATATACCATATAAAAAGTAAAAGAATCGAAAGGAAAAATACAGGATGATCGAGATCACAGGTCTTACAAAAAGATACGGCGATATAGAAGCCGTAAAGGGAATCTCCTTTACTGTAAATGACGGTGAGATATTGGGATTTCTCGGCCCTAACGGAGCGGGAAAATCAACGACACTCAATATTATGACCGGATGCTTGTCCGCAACGGACGGAAGCGTTAAAATAGACGGATGCGACATATTGGAGGATCCCATAGAGGCAAAGAAAAAAATAGGATTTTTGCCTGAGCAGCCCCCTCTCTACGGTGATATGACCGTAAACGAATATCTCTCCTTCGTGTATGAATTGAAAAAATGTAAATTACCGAAGAAACAGCATATAAAGGAGATCTGCGACCTCGTAAAGCTCAATGACGTGTTTAACCGCCTCATCAGAAACCTTTCAAAGGGTTATCGCCAAAGAGTCGGAATTGCACAAGCACTCATCGGCAACCCGAAGGCGATCGTTCTCGACGAGCCGACGGTTGGACTTGACCCGAGACAGATCATCGAGATCCGTAACCTTATAAAAATGCTCGGCCGTGATCATACGGTAATAATCAGCACACACATTCTTCCCGAGGTACAAGCAGTATGTGACCGCGTCGTCGTTATCAACAAGGGCGTCGTCGTTGCAAACGAAAAGACCGAGGATCTTACACTTGCGGTAAGCGGTGCGAGAAAGCTCGAGGCGAAGATAGTCGGTCCTCAAGACGAGGTCTTGAAGGAATTGAAGAGCATTTCGGGAATCAGAAACGTTGAGGTGCTCGGAAAATTGGATACCGATTCCGTAACGTACGTTATCGAATCCGAGGGCGGAGTAGATATCAGAAAGCCTCTTTTCTTCGCGTTGTCGAGAAAAGGCTGGGCGCTCATCGGACTTGAGGGCGCAGAGCTCAATCTGGAGGATATCTTCTTGCGTCTCGTAGATATGGAAAATGAAAGAAAAGTTGGCAAACGCACAACGGGAAGGACGATGAAATAATGGGTGCGATCTATAAAAGAGAAATACGTTCCTACTTCACAACGCCGATCGGCTACGTTTTCTTGGCGGTCTATCTCGCAGTTAACGGATTTGCTTTCAGCGTCAGCACTCTTGAAGCAGGAGCAAACAGTAATATAGCAAGTTATTTCGTTTTGACGATATTTATCCTCGCGATAGTGTTGCCGATATTGACGATGAAGCTCTTCTCCGAGGAGCGTAAAAACGGAACGGAGCAAGGTCTTTTAACTGCTCCCGTCAGCATCACGAGTATAGTTCTCGGAAAATATTTTGCGGCTTTGACGATGTTTGCGATAGCGATGGCTATCTCGTCGTTCAACTTCACGCTTCTTTTCAAATATGCCGAGCTTCCGCTTTACGGCGATTATACGCTTCTCGATCTGATGCCCGTAGGGCTCATCATCGGCAATATCTGCGGAACGTTCTGCCTCGGTGCAGCGTTCATCGCAGTCGGAACGTTTATCTCCGCAATGACTGAAAACCAAATATCCGCCGTCATCATCACGGTGCTGTCCACTTGTGTTTTGGTGCTCTGCTCGTTTGCAACGGAGTATATCAACAACACCTTCCTTCGTGTCGCAATAAAATGGTTCAGCGTTCTCGAGCGACTTTCGAGCTTGACGAACGGATATCTCGACATCACCACGTTTATCTATTTCATTTCATTCGTCGTAGTTTTCTTGTTCCTGACAGGCAGAGTCTATGACAGACGCCGTTGGGCATAAAACAGGAGGATAATGATGAGCAAGAATAATAAATCAACACTCAGCAAGAAGAAGCTTATGCACGGCGGCTTTTCCGTCATAGTATCGGTGCTTCTGATCGCTGTAATAATTCTTTTGAACGCAGTGCTCTACTCCTTGGCGCAAAAGCACCCGATGTCCTTTAAAATGGATATCACCGAGGAAGGTATCTATACCATCTCGGATGAGGCAAAGGAGTTCGTCAAGGAATATATCGAAGCGGAGGGCGCAGAATATACGATCTATTTCTGCAAGGAGAAGGATCAGATCGACAGCGACGGTGACCTCGTCGTAATGGTGCGTGATTTCATCGAGATCTTTGCCGCACAGTATGACAACGTTCACGTTGAGTACGTCGATATCTTCAAAAACCCCTCGTTCGCAAAATATTATACCGACCAAAGCCAAGTTGAGCTTTTGACGTCACACATCATCGTCCAAAGCAAAACAGGTCAATTCCGTCAGCTTGCTCCCGCGGCGTTCTTCACAACGGCGCAAAGCACCGGTGAGGTATATAGCTTCAAGGGTGAGATCACACTCACAAATGCAATAATCCAAGTAAGCGGCGACGACGCTCCCGCTGTTACCTTCACGATCGGACATAACGAATCCACCAACGCCGCACTCGCATCGACACTCTACGACGCAGGATTCCAGATCCAATACGTTGACCTCGCAACAGGCGAGATCCCCGAAAACACAAGAATGTTGATAATCAGCAATCCGACAAAGGATTTCGCAGGCATCGACGCGGCAATGGCAGGCGGTACTAACGAGATCCAAAAGATCGCCGACTACCTTTTGACGAAAAACCACCTCATCGTGATGGTGAACCCCGATACCCCCGACCTTCCCGAGCTTCGTGAGCTTCTCAGCGAATGGGGACTCGACTATATGGTCGGAACGAGACTCTATGACTTCACAAACTCGCTCGGAAACAAAGGACTCGCACTCAATGCAAAGTACTATGCAGGAACAGGTGCAGAGGACGATCCCTACCTCTCCAGCGCGGCATATAAGATGCATAGCTCGGTAAGCACACTCAATATCCCCGTAAAGACCATCCTCAACAATGCAGTTCCGTTGATCATCAACAAGGACGTTCAAAGAGACGTATATCCGTCGCTCACGACCTATGAAACGGCACTCGCATTCAAGAGCGATATGACAGTAGATAACAAAGACGACAGCATCAACCAAGCACTCGGCAGCGGAGAATATCCGATAATGGCAGTATCTACCGATCTCGAGTACGTTGGTGAGGCGGGAGCACAAGCACTCCACCATACAACTGTAGTGCTCATCGGCTCGACCGACTTCGGCGCAGACGCATACGTTGGCTCCGGAGCATACGGTAACAAAGAAATTTTCTATCAAATGGCTCGTCTTATGGGTAGCCAAAAGGTTCCCAGCGGACTTGATTGGAAGAAATTCGAAACACAAGCGCTCAGCATCACCGCAGGTGAAGCAAGAACCTGGACTGTAATAATCGCAGTCATCGTTCCGTTGATCGCTTCGGGTGTCGGATTTGCAGTTTGGTCAAAGAGGAGACACTTGTAATGAACAAAAAACGACTTATTATAATAATAAGTTTGTGTGTTCTTGTTTTGGGATTGTCGATAGCATACGCTATTGCGGCAGCGTCCGTAGGCGGCGATACGTCGGGAACGACGAGTAAGCCGACCGAGGATGCCGATGGCGATAAGCTCGGAAACAGCGGACGTCCGTTTATGTATCCGAATATCGAGCGTGCCGACGTTCAGGATATCACGGTCACCAACGAACACGGAACTTTTAAAGCCTATCGAATAGAGAAGAGCTTCTATTTCGAGGGTGCGGAGCTTTTGGCGTATGATAAGGAGAAATTCTCCTCGCTCGTCGTTAACTCCACCTATACCCTTGCAACGAGAAAGATCAAATTCGATAACCCCGAGGATTATAAATATGAGGACTTCGGTCTGACCGAGGATACCTGTAAGGCGATCATCGAGGTAAATACCCTTGATAAGCAGTATCACAAAATATTGATCGGTAACAAGGTCGCTAACGGCGGCGGATATTACGCGAAGTATTATACGAAGGACTTCATCTACGTCCTTGATACGACTCTTGAGGACTCCGTGCTTCAATCGATATACGATTTCATCACACCGATCCTCGTATATCCGCTTGAATCACTCAAGTATTCACAAATAACGAATTTCTATTATTCAAGAGAAGGAACACCCTTCATCGCTATCAGAAACGCAACGCTCGAAGAGCAGGAATCGAGCCAACAGCCCTACGTTGTTGAGTTCCCGAAGGACAAAAACTATATCGCATCAACGTATTATTACGGCGAGGTCTTGACGTCGTTGACTCAACTCACCGGCTCGAAGCTTTGCGAATACGGCATCGAGCCTCCGGGAGACGAGCCCGTGCTTGAGGACAGAAAAGATGGCGAGAGCGACGAGGATTACAACAAACGCGTCGACGAATTTAACAAAAAACACGAGAAATGGGTAGAGAACTCTCAAAAATACGAGGAGGTATTGAAAAAATACGGACTCGATAACCCTGCCCACACGATCCTTTACACGATAACTCCCGAGGAAGATCCCGATGCAGCCGCACCGTATTACCTCGATTGCACCGCACTTAACGACGACGGCGTATATTACGTGTATTCAATGTATATGGGCATCATCGCAGAGGTGCCCTATGACACTCTCTATTGGTTGGAATGGGATTTCAACCGCTTCGTTGAGTATTCGATGTTCTCGATGAATATCAATGACGTCAACAAAATAACAACAACGTTCGACGGTGTCGATTATGAGTTCGAGCTCAAGCGCAACGAGGACGGAAAAGCATACAAGGTATTCTACAACGGAAAAGAATACGATATGGATGCGTTCAGACAATACTACGTAACGCTTCTTGAGTTCAGAATATACGGTCAAACGGAAAAACCGACCAACGGCTATCCGGCAGTATTGAAGCTCAAGATCGAAACGACGAAGGGCGATTATGAATACGTTCTCTATACCGCCTCGACCAGAAAGGTATATTTCGAGCTCAACGGAAAGGGCGAATTCTACGTCAACGTCGATAAGCTGTTACAATTCAAGCGTGAAACGATAATGATCTCGAAAGGAGAGCTGGTTGAATGAGGCGAGTAGCTTTTCTGCTGCTTATAGCGGTAATATTATTGCCGACGCTTTGCGGATGTGTCGATAAAAGTGAATATTCTCTTCTTTGCGATATAATCGAAAAAGCGAACAGCGAGGAAAAGTATAAAAGCTCCTTCCAGCTAAGCATCGTAAATCTTGAGACCGAGCGAAACACGTGCTTCACTCAAGGTCACATAAACGTCGATAAGACCGACGGCTTGAAGATGAACGGTGCGATGACACAATACGTTTTGGGCGAATATTCCAATGCTAATATTGCATATGTCAACAATGAGTATTATACTGAGGTCGGCGACTCACGAGTGGTCGTTGATATGAGTGAGGAGGAGCTTTTGGGACAATTCTTGTTCGGAAAAGCACCGATCTTCGACGTGGGTACAGTCAAAAAGCTAAAGGTCAAGACAGACGGATTGCAAAAGACCTATACCTTCGACTGTAAACCGCCACGCCAAATACTCGATATGATGACAGGTGTTGATATTTATTCGTTGGCAGGTGTGCTCAGCCCCGATTATACGTTGACTGAGTATAAGGACGTCGAATGCACCTATATAGTGACCGAAGGAACGGGAGCGGAGGATATGACGCTAGTAACACGCTTCCTGAAATTCACGATGTATATGTATTCGCAAATGCCATACGTACCGGGAGAAACTCCCGACAAGGATGATTACCTCACAAGGATCGAGGTAACGTGTCAAATGACCTATAACGCATTCGGTGATTCGGTCAAGGTAGAGCTACCTGACAGAGCGGATTACAAAAAAACAGGCGAGTAGATTTTTTTCGAAAATTTAATAGGGGTGCTGAAGCGGACCGCTTCGGCTGAGAAATACCCATTGAACCTGATACGGGTAATGCCGTCGTAGGAATTTTTGAACGCTTTTTTCGGCGTGTCGTTTTTCTGCGGCACGCCGTTTTTTGTACGAAAAAAATAATAATATATTCGAAAGGAATTAGAAAAAATGGAACAAAAAATGAAAAAGACACGAGTGCTCGTTGAGTGCGCGATATTGGTGGCACTTGCAGTCGTGTTGAGTTATCTTAAATTTGACGTTGGTGCAGAGGGCGGAAGCGTGAGCTTGGTAATGGTACCGCTCGTGTTGATCGCGTTTCGCCACGGAACAGCTTGGGGTGTCGGAACGGGCTTGGTGTTCGGCTTTGTGAAATGTGTGCTCGGTGACGGGCTCGGCTGGGGACTTCCGTCGATACTTCTTGACTACGTACTTGCATACGGTGCAGTAGGGCTTGCGGGACTCTTCAGAAAAATGAAAAACGGCGTTATCTACGGAACGCTCGTCGGCGGTATGGCAAGATTTTTCGTGCATTTCTTGAGCGGAGTGCTTCTCTATGCATCATATGCAGGCCCCATCTACGGACTTGATTTCTCAAACGAAACGACAATGGGCGTCGTGCTCTATTCCATCGTCTACAACGGGGCGTTTATGGTGCTCTCGATCATTTTGACGCTTGTAGTGATGATCTTGCTCCAAAAGGCAATGCCGAAAAAGGAAAAATTCTAAATTTTAAATAATATCCGTCTGTCGAAAAGCTGTTCTGAAGGGACAGCTTTTTATTGTTGACTTTTCAAGCAAAATGAGTAAAATAATATATATAATAATGAAGTAACGAGGCGAGAGTATGTATGAGTTCAACGTTGCGGATGCAACGAAGCAGTGCGTCTGCTGGGTAAAGGAATGGTTCGAAAAAAACGGAAACGGATGCAAAGCCGTGCTCGGTATCTCGGGCGGAAAGGATAGCTCCGTCGTTGCCGCAATATGCGTAGAAGCGCTCGGCAAGGATAGAGTCGTCGGAGTGTTGATGCCGCAGGGTGAGCAGTTCGATATCGACTATTCGTATGAGCTTTGTGAGTTCCTCGGAATAGAGCATATCACCGTCAATATAAAGGACGCCGTTGACGGACTTTATTCGTCGCTTGGCGATAAAATAGAGGTCAGCGCACAGGCGAAAGCAAACCTCCCTGCGAGAATACGTATGGCGACCGTGTATATGGTCTCGCAGTCGCTTGGCGGGAGAGTTGCGAACACCTGCAATCTCTCAGAGGATTGGGTAGGCTATTCGACGAGATACGGCGATGCGGCAGGAGATTTCAGCCCGCTTTCTTGCTTCACCGTCCAAGAGGTAAAAGCGATCGGCAGATATCTCGGATTGCCCGAGAAATTCACCGACAAGGTGCCGGTCGACGGACTTTGCGGAAAAACAGACGAGGATAACCTCGGATTTACATATGAAACGCTCGATAAATATATCCGCGAGGGGATCGAGCCCGACGAAAAGACGAAGGCGAGAATAGATAGGCTCCACGAGATCAATCAGTTCAAGCTTCGTTATATGGATTGCTTCAAATATGAAATATAAATTACTTGTGACCGATATCGATGGCACGCTGACCGCAAACGATGGAATAATAAACGAAAAGACCGCTCATACGATAAAAAAAGCAGTCGAACACGGAATGTACGTCGTGTTGGCGAGCGGAAGAGCGTTTGCCGCGACGAAAGCGCTTCGAGAATATTTGGGACTCGTAAATATGCCGACTATCTGCCAAAACGGCGCAGTCGTAGTTGATGTCGACGGCGTGGTCGTAGAAAAATATACGCTCGGAAGTTATCTTGAACCAAGTAAAAGGGGCAAGAAATATGGATGCGGTGTCGTGGCGTGGTGCGGTGATGAGCTGTATTGCGAGAGCTACGACGAACGTGTTGCCGAATATGAAAGAATATTGGGCGTCAGCGCAAGTGTGCGCCCGTTTGACGAGCTTGATGACGTCACAAAGGTGCTTTGGATAACAACGGATGAAAAAGCAGAGCGGCTTGAAGCGGAAATGCAAAGCGATAAATACGTTTGCCACCGCTCGAGAAAGAATTTCCTCGAATTTGTGTCCAACGATGCGACAAAAGGTAATGCGCTTGAGAGCATCGTGAGAATGCTCGGTGTCTCCGTCTCCGAAACCGTAGCCCTCGGTGACGGAATGAACGATATCAGTATGTTGAGATCAGCCGGCTTGGGCGTAGCAGTGAAAAATGCTGCTAAAGAGGCAAAGGAAAACGCCGATACCGTGATCGATACCGACGTGTGTGATTTTATTTTAGGGTTGATAGATGCTTGATCAATACGTCAAGCGGATAGATCAAAATGGTGCCACAGAGATAGCAAAGTATGTCGAGCCACGAAAAGCTCGTTCCGATAAGCGTCTCGAGTAATACACCTCCGCCGAGTAGCTCAGCGAGGTCAAGATATTGCGTTATCTCGACGCAAACGGCGAATACGAAAACGTATATAGGTAAAAGCCTCGGCTTTTCGGGCAACACTACCCGCACAGCACAATATACGAGTATCACCACGAGCACGTCTCCGAAATACGGGCGGATGAAGCGGTCGCGAACGAAAAGTGCAATAAACAGCTCTATTAAAAATAATACTGCGGAAAGGGAGAGATAAACGAGTCTTTTCCTTTTTAACATTTTTTGCTCCTATTTGCTAAATTGTGTGCGGATGTGTCTTTTTTCAAAAAAGGGTTTGACATTCCGCCTTGTTTGAATATAATTATAACATCAGAATATATATAAATCAATAGATAAAGAAAAGTATGGTACATTATGATAAAATATATAGAAGGACTTGACGTAAATATACAAATATTGCTCTCGCTCTGCTTCATTTTGCTCGCAGGCTTCGGTATGACGAGACTGACTAATCTCGTGAAGCTGCCGAAGGTCAGCGGGTTCATTATCGCGGGAATTTTGATCGGTCCTCACGTTCTTGGCTTCGTGCCCGAGCGGATGATCGATGGAATGAGCTTTATCAGCGACGTTGCACTCGCGTTTATCGCGTTCGGTATCGGAAAATATTTCAAATTCTCCGTTTTGAAGCACGGGGGACTAAAGGTCATAATATTGACCTTGATGGAATCTATTCCTGCAGGAGTGGTAACGGCAGTTGCGTTGAAATATATCTTTTCGCTCGATTGGTCGTTCGCAATTTTGCTTGGCTCGATCGCCGCCACAACTGCGCCCGCAAGCACGATGATGACGATAAAGCAATATAAAGCGAAGGGCGATTTCGTCAATACGCTTTTGCAGGTCGTTGCTCTTGATAACGTCATCTGCCTTTTTGCGTTCAGCGTCGTTTTGGCAATATGCGGCGCGCATTATGAGGGCGGTGTCGGTGCGACCGACGTCGTGATGCCGATAGTGTATAATATCGGCGGTATCCTTCTCGGCGCGTTGTGCGGTTGGATACTGAATATTATGATAACGCCGAGCCGTAGTGACGACAGCAGATTGATCCTTATGGTCGCGCTGCTTCTCGGATTGTCGGGCGCTTGTGCGATAGTGGATATCTCTCCGCTTTTGTCGTGTATGGTGTTCGGTATGGTCTATATCAATCTCACAAAGGATAAGCATCTGTTCCGTCAGGCAGATAAGTTCACCCCGCCCTTTATGGAGCTGTTCTTCATCATCTCGGGAATGAACCTCGATATCACCGCACTGAAGTCGGTCGGCTTGATCGGATTGACCTATTTTTTGATAAGAATAGTATTAAAATACCTCGGTTCATATTTTGGAGTTGTTCTGGTAAAGGGCGAGGCTACGGTGAAAAAATATCTCGGACTCGCGTTGATCCCGCAGGCAGGTGTTGCGATCGGTCTCGCATTCTTGGGTAGCCGTGCGCTCCCGAAGGAGCTTGGAGATACCCTTTTGACGATCATACTCTCGTCATCGGTGCTCTATGAATTGATCGGTCCGGCATGCGCAAAATACGCTATCTTCCGCTCGGGCGACATAAAAAAGAAGAAGAAAAATGAGAAAAAGGCGGAAGAAAAGCCCGAGGATTGACAAAAACGCTTTAATATGTTAAAATGATGTCGAAAGAAGAATTTGAAACGGTTCGTTCTTTCGGCATTTTTGTTTTGAAAAAACTGTTATTATATAAATTGGAGAAAACAGATGGCGAAAAATTATTCGAAAATGACACCCGAGATAGAAGCACTCGCATCTATCTGTAAAGAGAATACAAAAATTGACGTTGAGCTTTATACCAAATATGACGTAAAGCGCGGTCTTCGTGACCTCAACGGTAAGGGCGTCTTAACGGGACTTACCGATATCTCCGAGATCCGCCAAAATAAGATCGTCGACGGCAAGACTGTTCCGACTGACGGAAAGCTCTTCTATCGCGGATATAACGTAGAGTCGCTCATCGATGGCTTCGTGTCGGACGGAAGATTTGGCTTTGAAGAAACGATGTATCTCCTTTTGTTCGGAGAGCTACCGACAAATGAGCAGCTCGCCGAGTTCAACGAGATCGTCGCGAATTACAGAACGCTTCCGAAGAATTTCGTTCGTGACGTCGTGATGAAGGCTTCCAATAACGATATTATGAATAGCCTCACGCGTAGCATATTGACGCTACATTCCTATGATAAACGCGCCAACGATACGTCCGTCGATAACGTGCTTCGCCAATGTCTCCAGCTCTGTGCACTGATGCCGATGCTGTCCGTGTACGGCTACCAAGCGTATAACCACTATCACGTCGGAAAGAGCTTCTTTATCCACGCACCTGAAAAGAAGCTTTCCACGGCGGAAAATATACTCCACTTGCTCAGAAACGATAGCCAATATACAGAGCTTGAGGCTCGAGTGCTCGACCTCGCGCTCGTGCTCCACGCCGAGCACGGCGGCGGTAATAACTCAACGTTCACAACGCACGTCGTTACCTCGTCGGGCACCGATACCTATTCCGCAATATCAGCCGCGCTTTGCTCGCTAAAGGGTCCGAAGCACGGCGGAGCGAATATTAAGGTCGTCGAGATGTTCGAGGATATCAAATCAGAGATCAGCGATTGGACGGACGACGAAGAGATATCGGCTTATCTTGAGAGGATACTCGATAAGGAAGCGTTTGACCGCTCGGGACTGATCTACGGTATGGGACACGCCGTTTATTCCATCTCCGACCCGAGAGCGAGAGTGTTCAAAAAATACGTTGCCGAGCTGTCAAGCGAAAAACGGCTCTCGAAGGAGTTCGACCTCTATTCACGTGTCGAAAGACTCGCCGCAGAGGTGATCGCGAAGAAAAAGAAGATATATAAAGGCGTTTCCGCCAACGTCGATTTCTATAGCGGATTTGCATATCGTATGCTCGGTCTTCCGAAGGAGCTCTATACCCCGATATTCGCCGTGTCGCGTATCGCAGGCTGGAGCGCACATCGACTCGAGGAGCTCATCAACGCAGGTAAGATCATCCGCCCCGCATATATGAGTATATCCCAAGAACGCGATTACGTAAAAATGAATGATAGATAATAATTCATACCCGAAGGGAAGATACCCTTCGGGTATTGTGCTAATTAAACAGCGCTTATTTATATCATTATCCCTATTGACTTAAGTGCTAAATAGTTATATAATGATAAAATAAATTTATTATGCGTATTGACTTTTGCTTTGTAATATGTTAGTATAGTAAAGTATTAAAGTGAAATGCAGAAATGGGGCAGATCAATGTTCACGATAGATGATAGATTGTTGAAAAATGACGAGAGAGCAGTTTATAAATTAAGGAAGCTTTTTTCCGATTATGGATATCTCCATTATAAAGTTAATAAATTCGAGGGGTATGATTTCTATGCGAAGAATAAGGATTTTCTCAAAAGCGAGAATATCCTGACCTTCCCCGACACTAACGGAAATCTGAAGGCGCTGAAGCCCGACGTAACTCTTTCGATCGTGAAGAACGCGGCGCTTGACGGCGGTGTTTTGAAGCTCTTCTATAACGAGAGCGTATATCGTCCGTCTCATGAAACGGGATCGTTTCGCGAGATAATGCAGACGGGACTTGAGTGTATCGGTGATATCGGTCAATATGAGATGGGAGAGGTCTTGATGCTCGCCGCAAAGAGCCTTTTGTGTATCAGCGAGAGCTATCTCCTCGATATCTCGCATATGGGACTCGTCTCCGAGATATTCGAGCTTGCGGGAGTGAAGAATTGCGACGTGCTCTTGAAGCTTTTGGGCGAAAAGAACGTCCACGAGCTTGAGGAAGTGTGCAGAACCGACGGTGTGTCGGAGGATTGGATCGAAAAAATATCGAGTCTTTGCCGTATCTACGGACGTCCGAGCGAGGTATTACCGAAGCTTCTTTCCGATTTTGGTGATACTAACGGCTATAAAGAGCTGAGCGATATATCTGCAATAATGGAAAAATACGGACTCGAGGAGAAGATACGTATCGATTTCTCACTCGTAAACGATATGAATTATTATAACGGATTGATATTCCAAGGCTTTATCGACGGTATCACGAGCGTGTTCCTCTCGGGCGGAAGATATGATAAGCTCGTCGAGAAGCTGAAAAGAAAGGGCGGTGCCGTTGGATTCGCACTCTCGCTCGACCTTTTGGAAAGATATGGCGGCGAGTCGAGAGAGAAAGACGTTGACGTGTTATTGCTCGTCGATGACGATGTGGCTGCAGAGGAAATACTGCTTGCCGCTGAAAAGATCAGAGAAAGCGGAGCGTCCGTTCGCGTCGAGAGATCAAGCTTGTCCGGCGTTAAATACGGAGAATGCAAAAGGCTGACGAAAAACGGCATCTGTGAGGTAGACAAATGATAAACGTAGCATTACCGAAGGGAAGGCTCGGAGAAAAGGTGTATTCGATCTTTGAGAGTATCGGATACGAATGTCCGTCCATCCACGAAAACAATAGAAAATTGACATTCGAGAACGAGGAAAAGGGTGTGAGATATTTTTGGGTGAAGCCGTCCGACGTTGCAATATACGTTGAGCACGGCGTTGCCGATATCGGCGTTGCGGGAAAGGATATTTTGCTTGAATATACTCCCGACGTGTATGAGCTCGTTGACCTCGGCATCGGAAAATGCAGAATGGCTGTCGCAGGGAAGAAGGACTTTTTTGACAACAACGACAAGACCTTGCGCGTTGCGACGAAGTTTCCCAATATCGCAAAGGCGTATTACGAGTCCAAAAGCAGAGAGATCGATATAATAAAATTGAACGGATCGATCGAGCTTGCACCTGTTTTGGGACTTTCCGACGTCATCGTCGATATCGTCGAAACGGGAAAGACGCTCTATGAAAACGACCTCGAGCCGTTTGAGACCATCGTGCCGATAAGCGCAAGGCTCATCTCAAATAAGGTCAGCTATAAATTCAAAAACGAAAGCATCACCGAGCTTTGCAGAGCGCTCGGCGAATGGCTGAAAAAATAAGATCAAAGTTGGTGTTATAAATGATAAAAATATATAAAAAGGGTGAAACAGAGGTATTTTTGCGCGAAAGCGGTCAAGCGAAGCGCGAGATAGCGGAGTCTGTTGAAAAAATAATCAAAAACGTAGAACAAAACGGAGATGCGGCACTTCGCGAATATTCGCGCTTGTTCGATAAAGCAGAGCTTGACGATATCGAGGTCAGCGAAGCGGAGATAGATGCCGCATTTGATTCGGTGGAGCCGAGATTTATCGAGATCTTGGAAAAAGCTGCGCAAAATATCAGAGATTACCACTCAAAGCAGGTCAGAAACGGATATATCATCAGCGAAAAGGACGGACAACTGCTCGGGCAGAAGCTTTTGCCCATCGAAAAGGTGGGACTGTATATACCCGGCGGCACTGCACCGCTTCCTTCGTCGGTGCTTATGAACTGTATTCCCGCAAAGCTCGCGGGCTGCAATAGTATCGTTATGGTGTCACCCCCGACGTATAACGGAACGATCAACCCCGTTATCTTGGCAGCGGCAAGGATAGCAGGTGTCGACAAGGTGTATAAGATCGGTGGAGCACAAGCCATCGCCGCGCTTGCTTGCGGTACGGAAACCGTAATAAAGGTCGACAAGATCGTGGGCCCGGGCAACGCGTTCGTTGCCGAAGCGAAAAGACAAGTATATGGCAGAGTATCGATCGATATGATCGCAGGCCCGAGCGATATCCTCGTTGTAGCCGACAAAAAGAGTGATCCGACCTTCGTCGCGGCAGATATGCTCAGCCAAGCGGAGCACGATAAAATGGCAACGGCAGTACTCGTGACCGACAGCGAGATGCTCGCAAAGAGCGTTTCTCTCGAGATAGAGCGTCAACTCGACTTGCTCCCGAGAAGCGAGATAGCGAGAGCGTCGATCGAAAATAACGGAAAGATAATTTAGTGGATAGTATCAAGGAAGCGATCGAAATGTCCAACGAGCTCGCTCCCGAGCATCTTGAGATATGCGTCGACAACCCCTTCGACTACCTCGACGGCGTGAAGAACGCAGGCTCTGTGTTCCTCGGCAGATATTGTCCCGAGGCGGTCGGCGACTATTTTGCAGGCCCTAACCACACACTTCCGACGAACGGCACGGCGAGATTCTCGAGCCCCGTTTCCGTCGATGATATTGTAAAGAAAACACAGTTCACCTATTATACGAAGGATGCGCTTTCAAGAGTGGCTGACGATATAGTATATTTTGCGGAAAAGGAAATGCTCCACGCACACGGCGAAAGCGTTGCGATCCGCTTTAGAGATGGGAAATAGATAATGAGCTTTTTGAGTAAAAAATACAGCTCCATGGAGGCATACACCCCCGGCGAGCAACCGAGAGATAAAAAATATATAAAGCTGAACACAAACGAATCGCCCTATCCCGCGTCTCCAAAGGCACTCGAGGCGATAAACGCAAACGAGGTGAAGGACCTTCGCCTCTATCCCGATCCGACGTGCAGTGAGCTTCGTGAGTCGATAGCAAAACGCTACGGCGTGGAAAAGGAGAACGTCTTCGTGTCGAACGGCTCGGATGATATCTTGAATTTCTTCTTCCTCGGCTTTTGCGACGAGGAGAAAACGGCGGTGTTCCCCGATATAACCTACGGCTTCTATCCCGTTTATTGTAACCTCTATGGCGTGAAATACAGAGAGATACCGCTTCGCGACGATTTTTCTGTCGGAGTGGAGGATTATTTGGACGTCAAAGCGAACGTCGTTATCGCGAACCCCAACGCACCGACGGGAAAAACGATTTCTCTTGATGATATCAAAAGAATACTTGAGAGCAACCGTGATTATGCTTGTCTTATCGATGAGGCGTACGTCGATTTCGGAACGGAGAGCGCAACGAAACTCGTGGGTGAGTACGACAACCTTCTCGTAGTGTCGACCTTCTCAAAATCGCGCTCACTTGCGGGCGGACGACTCGGCTTTGCCATCGCGAGCCGCGAGATCATCGAGGGACTTGAAAAGATAAAATATTCGACCAACCCATACAGCATCAACCGTCTGACGCTCCTTGCGGGCAAGGCGGCGATCGAGGACGAAGAGTATTTCGAGGAGTGCAGACAAAAAATCATCGAAACTCGCGAATATACGACTCGTGAGCTTGAAAAACGAGGATTTAAGGTCATTCCGTCAAAGGCGAATTTCGTGTTTGCAAAATTGGATTCAATAGACGGTGGATCGCTCTATTTGAAGCTCAAGGAAAAGGGAATACTCGTCCGCCACTTCAAAAAGGAACGGATCAAGGATTATTTGAGAATAACGATAGGTAAGCGCGAGGAGATGGAAAAATTGATCGAAACGATCGATATATTGGCGCAAGAGCCGATGCTTCTCGGGGAGGAAACGATATGAGAGTGTATTTTGTCGAAAGAAATACTGCCGAAACACAAATACAATTAACGCTCAACCTTGACGGAAGCGGAAAAAGTAATATAAACAGCGGAGTCGGTTTTCTCGACCATATGCTGACGCTTTTCGCTCGTCACGGAGATTTTGACCTTGACGTTACCTGCAACGGCGACGTGCAGGTCGACGACCACCACAGCGTTGAGGATATCGGAATAGCACTCGGAATGGCGTTTGCGGGTGCGCTCGGAGATATGCGCGGTATAAAGAGATACGGTGACATCGTTCTTCCAATGGATGAATCCCTCGTTATTGCGGCGGTCGATATCTCGGGACGCCCCTATCTTTCGTGCGATCTGAAGATCCCGACTCAAAAGGTCGGAACGTTTGACACCGAGCTTGTCGAGGAATTTTTCTGGGCGGTCGTTCGAAAATGCGGTATGACGCTCCACTTCAAAAAAATAAGCGGAGTTAACTCCCACCACATAATCGAGGCGGCGTTCAAGGCGTTCGGACGAATTATGAACACCGCGACCTCGATCGACCAAAAGCATATCGACGAGATCCCATCTACGAAGGGTGTTCTGTAAGCTGATAAAAATTACTCGGAGAAAATTATGACAGTAATAATAGACTATGGTGTCGGCAACCTGTTTTCGCTGAAAAGCTCTTTTGCGCATATCGGCGAGGAGGCAGTCGTCAGCAACGATATCAAAACGATAAAAAAAGCCGATCGCCTCGTGCTACCCGGTGTCGGAGCGTTCGGTGATGCAGCAGCGCTTCTTCGTATGCACGGGATGGACGAGGTGCTTCGCGAGGAGGCAAAAAGCGGAAAAGCGATCCTCGGGATATGTCTCGGAATGCAAATGCTTTTCACAAAAAGCTATGAGTACGGTGAGCATAACGGACTTGACCTGATAAAAGGAAGCGTCGTTCCGATGCAACCGCTTTTACCGAAAGAGCTGAAGGTACCGCACATCGGCTGGAACGAGCTCAATATTAGAAAAGAAAACGCACTTTTCAAGTATATAAACGAAAAAGACAGAGTTTATTTTGTCCACTCGTTCTTCGCGACCGATTGCGACGAAGCCGTCATCTCTTCAACGGAATACGGCATCACGTTGACCGCCGCAGTAGCAAAGGACAACGTGATGGGGACACAGTTCCACCCGGAAAAGAGCGGAAACGTCGGACTTAATATATTGCGCGGCTTTTGTGAGATCAATTAGGAGAGAAGAATATGAATCTATTTCCCGCGACCGATATCATCGGCGGCAAAGCAGTCCGTTTGGTAAAGGGCGATTATAATAAAATGACAATATACGGTTCTCCGCTTGAGATAGCGGAAGGCTTCAAAAGGAAGGGTGCAAAATACCTCCACGCCGTAGACCTCGAGGGAGCGAAAAACGGAGATACTCCGAACTTCGAAACGGTGAAAAGGCTCATCGACAAAAGCGGTCTTCTCGTTGAGATAGGCGGCGGCATCCGTACTATAGAAACGGTAAAAAAATATCTCGATGCAGGTGCGTTCCGTGTCATTCTCGGAACGGCAGCGGTAAAGGACAAAGCTTTTCTCGAGAGTGCAGTCAAGGAATATGGCGAAAAAATAGCGGTGGGCGTCGACATCAAGGACGGCTACGTTGCGATAAAGGGATGGACAGAGGTGTCCGAGCTTGAATGCAGCGAGTTTTGCGCATATCTGCAATCGATCGGCGTAAAAACGGTCATCTGCACCGACATCTCGAAGGACGGACTCCTTTCGGGAACGAATATTGAGCTTTATAAAAGCCTTTCGGAAAAATTCGACATCGATATCGTCGCATCGGGCGGTATCACGAGTATAAGCGAGGTGAAAACACTCGCCGAAATGGGAATGTACGGCGCAATACTCGGAAAATCGCTCTATGAGGGCACGATCGACCTCGAGGAAGCACTAAAGGTGGCAAAAGTATGATAGCAAAAAGAATAATCCCTTGCCTTGACGTCAGAGACGGACGAGTTGTAAAGGGTGTAAATTTTGAGGGCATCACCGACGTGTCCTCCCCCGTGGAGCTTGGTCGGTTCTATAGTGACGTAGGTGCTGACGAGCTCGTGTTCTACGATATCACAGCGTCGGCGCAGGGCAGAGCGATCTTCACGGACATATTGAAGGAGGTCGCGAAAACGATATTCATTCCGTTGACAGTCGGCGGTGGCATCAATACGCTTGACGACTTCGAACGAGTGCTCAGTTGTGGCGCGGACAAGGTCAGCGTCAACTCGGGCGCGATCAGAAACCCATCGCTCGTTGAAGCGGCGGCGAAAAGATACGGCGACCAATGTGTCGTCATCTCGGTGGACGTAAAGCGCGTCGACGGAGTGTTCCGCGTGTTCGCGAAGGGCGGGCGCGAAAACACGGGGCTTGAAGCGGTCGAATGGATAAAAAGATGTGTCGATAGCGGTGCAGGTGAGGTCGTGCTCAACAGCATCGATACAGACGGAGTGAAAAAAGGCTTCGATCTTGAGATGCTCGACGCCGTATGTAATGCAGTAGACGTCCCCGTTATCGCCTCGGGCGGAGCGGGATGCATCGATGATTTCGTTGCGCTGTTCAAAACGCTCCCGAAGGTTGATGCAGGACTTGCCGCATCTGTATTCCATTTCGGTGAGGTAAGCATCAAGGAGCTGAAAAAAACACTCCACGATAACGGAATAGAAGTGAGACTTTGAAAGGAATAGCTTATGATAAACGTAAATGAATTGAAATTTGACGAAAAGGGACTCATCCCCGCAGTAGTCGTTGATGCTAAATCGAAAAAGGTGCTGACCGTAGCATATATGAACAAAGAAAGCTTGGAGATAAGCATCGCTGAGAAAAAGACCTGCTTCTTCTCTCGCTCACGTCAACAGCTTTGGAGAAAGGGCGAGACCTCGGGTAACTACCAGCATATCGTCGAGATAAAAACGGATTGCGACCGCGACGCTCTCACCGTGCTTGTAAACAAAGACGGACCCGCGTGTCATTTGGGAACGGATTCCTGCTTCAATGATATCGTGTTTGAGGACGAATATATCGAGGAGTTTTCGCTCGAATCACTCTATTCGCTTCTCGTAGGACGAAAGGAACAGCTCCCCGAGGGCTCATATACGACCTATCTTTTCCAAAAGGGCATCGATAAGATACTCAAAAAGGTCGGTGAGGAGAGCACAGAGGTCATCATCGCAGGTAAAGCGAACGATAAGGCGGAAACGATCTATGAGATCGCTGACCTCGCATATCACGTAATGGTATTGATGGTCGAGATGGGCATCTCCGTTGACGACATCAAAAACGAACTCGCATCCCGCCACGTGATCGACCACAAGGTAAAGCAGGAGAAGATGACGAAATGATCCCGCTTTCCGATTTTCATACACATTCGACCTGGTGCGACGGCAAAAACACACTTCGTGAGATGGTTGACGCTGCACTCGAAAAGGGACTCTATGCGTTCGGGTTTTCGGGCCATTCACCGATGGTCAGCGATTGCGAGTGGTGTATCGCCGATGAAAAGCTCGAAAACTATTTTCGCGATGCTACCGCGCTGAAAGAGGAATATAAAGACAAAATAAACGTGCTTGTCGGCTTGGAGCTGGACGTGTTTTCGCCTATCCCGTCGCAAAAATTCGACTACCTTATCTCGTCTGTCCACTACATCAAAAAGGACGGCGCGATGCTGCCGATAGACCTTTCGCAAAAGCAAACGATATCCGACGTTGAAAAATATTACGGCGGCGATTATTACGCATATACTCGTGACTATTTCGAGCTCGTTTCTGCTTGCGCCGACCGAGTGGACGGCGTTATCGTCGGGCATTTCGACCTCGTGACGAAATTCAACGAGGGCGACGTGTTGTTCGACACAACGGACGAGCGCTATCTTACGCAGGGATATGCGGCTATCGACAAGCTTCTCGAAAAGAACGTGATATTCGAGGTGAACACAGGGGCGATGTCGCGCGGATATCGAACCGAGCCATATCCCTCGATAATGTTTTTGAGGTATATCAAGGAAAAAGGCGGAAGAGTGATCCTTTCGGGCGATTGTCACAACGCGAGTGCGATCTGCCACGCCTTTGACCTCGCATACGAGCATATCAAAAAAGCAGGGCTCGAGGAAACCGAGAAATACCCGATTTTGAGAGTGTGACGATTTTTGAGTATTCACGTAAAGGTGATGGATCATCCATCACTTTTATTATTTTTCCCGTTGACAACGTGGTTTTTTGCAGTTATAATAAAATAACAAAACCAAAGCGGAGGTAACGCTAATGAAAACAAAATTAATTGCATTGTTAATGCTTTTGACACTCATTCTTGCTTCCTGTACGCCGAGCGGTGAGACGTCCGATACAGTAAGCGACGACGTTTCAGCGTCAGCACCCACAAAAACAGCGACGGTGACGAATGACGAGCTCGCCGATAAGATAAAAGGCGCGTGGGCAGGTCAGATGGCAGGCGTAGTCCTCGGTGCAAAGCAGGAGTTCTGGTATCAAGGAACAACTATGCCCGACGACCAAGTAGAAGATTTTTCAACGCTCAACATCAACGATGCTTTCACACAAGACGATCTTTACGTTGAGATAACTTATATAGAGCAGATGATGAAAACGGGATACGACAGCTCGCTGAAGCTGATGGCTGATGCGTTCAAAAACTCGAAGTACCCGCTCGACCATGCCAACAAAATTGGACGCGAGAATCTTCAAAAGGGGATCAATGCACCCGATTCGGGAAGCTACAAATATAATCTCCATTGTGACGACATCGACTGGCAGATAAACGCCGATTTCGTCGGTCAAATGTATCCCGGCAACCCGACCGCAGCTGCGGCGCGTGCGTTTGAGCTCGGACATATCACAAACTACGGCGACGGTGTCTACGGTGGTGTATTCGTTTCTGCGATGAACGCGGCGGCATACACTGCTGAAAGCATTGACGAGATAATAAAGGCGGGATACGATGCTATCCCCGCGGACACAAGATTCAAAGCCGTGCTTGACGACGTAATAAATGCCCACAAGGACGGAAAAACCTGGAAAGAAACGTGGCAGATAATCGAGGACAAATGGGGCAGCGACGACAGATGCCCGTGGTACTGCTACGGTCCGCAAAATATTGATGCGAAGCTCAATTCGGCATACATACTCATCGGGTTGCTCTACGGCGAGGGTGATTTCATCAACTCGATGGTCATCTCGATGCAATGCGGTCAAGACAGCGACTGCAACCCGTCGAGCGTCGGCGGTATTCTCGGCGCATACTATGGCTATAGCGCACTCCCCGAAAAATGTGTCAAAGGGCTTGATCTTACGACCACAAAGTTCACAACGACTCAGTTTACACTTTCACAGACGATCGATGCGTGCATCAAGCTGATGGGTGACTCGATAAAGACCTATGCGACCGCGACTGACGGCGGTTACGATATTCCCGTTTTCTCCGTCAACTCGGTACCGTTCGAGCAATGGCCTGATATGCCGTCAGTTGAATTTTCCGCAACTGTCGGTGCTGACTCTGTAGTCACTATAACGCTCAACGCTGTTGACAACTCGGGTATAAAGAGCATAAAATTCGATATGGGCGACGGAAAGGTATTCTTTGATTCTATCTCCGCATACAAATACGAAAAAGCGGGAACATACACGATAAAGCTGGTCGTGACGAACAACAACGGCGCGAGTGTCGAGCATACGGCTACTGTCACGACGACCGCTGATTTTGAACAAGCTGATGACGAAAACAAGGGCAAATATCGCAATCTCGCATCGCTCGGCTATCCGATGTGCTCGGTGACCGCACCGAAGGGCACGGGCGACAAGAGCCTCGAGCAGTTCCGCGACGGCAAGAAGCCTAACGTTGGTGACTATAACCCCGGCGCACAATTCGACACGTTTGCCTACAGCGCTCTCGTGCACGATGAATACATCGGTTATATATTTACTTCACCCTTCGAGCTTAATAAGGTGGTGTTCACCGAGGGTATGAATTTCGACAACGGCGGCTGGTTCGCAAACGGCACGTTGAAGCTGCAATTGCTCATCGCAGACGGAGACGTCGCAGTGTGGACCGACGTTGAGACCGAGGTCGATCCCGCATATCCGAACGGCAATACCCAAGCAGCGTTCGGAAGCTCGTTTGAAACATATACCTTCAACTTCGAAAAAACCGTGTGTATGGGCGTGCGACTCATCGGTGAAGCGGGCGGATCTGCCCACTTTATCAGCGTCGCCGAACTCGAAGCATATGGCGTCGAAGCTTGATATCCCCCGAAGGATTCTTATATGTCTCCGACGGCTTAAGACAAACTTTCTATAGAAAGTTTTTCTTAAGAATCTTTTCAAAGATTTTTTAATGATTTTTTCGATGTGGGACTCCCGATATTTTTCGGGAGTTCTTTTTTTATGCTTCTTTGAGTCCCACATCGAAAAAATATTAGAAAGTCGCCGAGAGGATTTTTAGGAAAGGCTTCTATAAGAAGGTTTATCCTAAACCGCAGGAGATATAAAAAACCGCAGGAGAAATACAAGCAACAACGTATAATTTTTATAATATCTTCGATGATTTTATTGTGTATCTGACGAATTTATATATATTTCCGACAGTATAAGGGGATTTTTGAAGAAGCTTCTTTAGAGTCCTTTAAGCCTCTTGCACACTTTTTCCCCAACGGGTGCTTTTCTTTGCAAAAAAAGAAATCCCCAAGGAGCAACAGAGTGCCCGTTGGGGAAAAAGAATACAAAAAG
>JAFSCS010000040.1 GCA_017436675.1 Clostridia bacterium
ATCTCTTCTGAATATTGTTTTATGTGACGGTATTCTCGGGGCATAAAAATTCCTCCTATGGTAGATGTTTTTATTCTACCATAGGAGGGTGTTTTTTTCAATTGTCCGTTTTTAACGGACTTGTTCATTGATTCGGAGGTTTTTTAATTCATTCTGTTGTTTCTTTAAAAGCAACACATTTATTCAATCTTTCAAACAATGACTCAAAGCGTACATCTTCTCTCATAGCATCATACCAAAAGCTTTTAACGGCGTTTTGATAGTCTATCGGAATGATCCAATTTTGCCACTCGTTACAGCTCAGTGACAATGATCTGCCGCTTTCCTCCAAGTAATGATATTCGCATTTCAAGGTGAAGCCTTTTAGTGCCGGAGAAGAGCATCCGAGCTCAAATTCATCTTTTTTGATCGACATTGCATATTCCACAACACGAATCGTATCCTCGAATGCATCGTATGCCTCATCAAGTCGTCCAAGCTTTGAAAACGCCGCTGTATAACGCAACCCAAGAAAAACCCTCGCTTCACACCAAAGGTCAAGTTGTTCTCCGCCACTGATGATATGCTTTTTATCGGGTGACAAGCAATTTATGGAATTCAGATAATTCAACTGTGTTTCGCAATACCATATAAAATGATTGGGATCTTTACACAGATATTCTTGCCAATCATTTGCAGCACTTATTATATGCTCAAGCTCTACCCACAAAACGTATTGTCTTATCGGCTCGATCTTATCAAGCTCTTCACGCATTTTATATCTGTTGAACAATAACGTTGAGTGGTCCATATGCTCACGGGTGGTATGCTCATTCAAAAATGCCTCGATATGTTCATCATCCTCCATACTCGCCATCCATTCAATAACGCAAGCATGATGCTCCTTTGGACATACCGAAAATATTTCTTCTGTCAAAAGGCGCAGCTCATCGAGGATCTTTTCGTTATGGAACAAACGTGTTTTCCATAGCTCGTTATAAAGTCCCCAATACCAATACTCTTGATATTCCCGCAAATCACGGCGTATTTCTCGCATTATTTCAACAGTCCTATCGATATCCTTCAAGCGAACTGCCGACTCGAATGATCTCTGCATTTCTGCGCAATACTTCTCTTTCTCTTCGTCGCTGCACCCAAGCATTGCATCGACGGACGTTTCAAAAAAAGAAGCTATCATTGGTAACATTTCTATATCGGGATAGGTCGTACCGTTTTCCCATCGAGAGATCGCTTGGGGAGAGGTTCCGAATTTTTCAGCCAATTGCTCTTGGGTGAGATTCATTCTTCTACGATTCAATCTTATTTGATTTCCTAGATCTAATTTCATTTTATTCTCCGTTTTTCTTCTCTGCACAGAGTTATAATTTTCACCGGCAACTAAAGTATACCACATTATTTTGCGTCAATCAAGCGCACAGTTTGTGAGATTTTTTCTCAAAATATGAGAAACAGCCTCCGACATCGTTTTATCGGAGGCTAAAAATATCATATTATTTCACTTTATTTTTTACAGTGTTTTGGAGTATATACGCTCCTATCAATACAACGATAGTCAACGAAAGAACAAGATACATCATTTGGGTGCTGACCTGATCGTTGAAAAAATAGAAGTTTGCATCTATTGCGTCCATACTCGCCTTGATGAACTCAGCAGGAACGTTCTCGTTTGCCATAGCACTAAACACACCTCGTGTCGAATGGAATCGCACAAGAACCGTTCCATACGTTCCCGGCAAGAAGGATATTACCCGTTGCAGCCCTTCGTTGAAGCTCGATATCGGCATATACGCACCACATATAAAGCCATAGCAAGAGCTGACGAGTGTGCCGACAGCGGAGATCTGTCCTTGGGACGAAAGGAAAAAATTGATCACGGACGAAAGTGCCGTTCCGAAAAGTGTCAGCAATAACAC
Organism: Clostridia bacterium; assembly: GCA_017436675.1. Classification (GTDB taxonomy): domain Bacteria; phylum Bacillota; class Clostridia; order Oscillospirales; family CAG-382; genus UMGS1307. The sequence continues at coordinate 1,914 of JAFSCS010000040.1, forward strand.
GTCAAGATACAAGCAAAGAACGTCCGCAATGCTCATATACCATCCGACTATACCGACGTATCCGATACAGAGCGCTGTCGCAAGGAAGCATATCATCAACGTTGAAAGAAATGACGAAAGATAATATCCGAGGGATAATACCGACGGGCTGACCGGTGTTATTCGAAGGTCCTTTATCGTGCCGTTCGCTTTATCCTGAACCATTAGGAAATTTGAGCAAAACGCCACGGTAACGCAAGAAACTGCCAATATTGAGGATATAAGCTGGCCTGCCACATATCCGTCGATGAGATCTTCCGACACCGTTATACCTTCGGGAAGATTCATCGTAAAGGAATCGCGATATACGTTTCCGAGAAAGCTTACGTATAAGACGAGCAATATCATTGGGGTTATAAGCGAGGTCAAAAACAGTCCTTTGTCCTTAAAAAACAGCTTTACGTTTCTTTTCATCAAAAGAAATAGGGTTTTCATTTTTTGTCTCCTCCCTCAAGCTCCTTGCCGGTAATGTTCAAGAAGACGTCATCCATCTTCCCTTTTGTAATTTCATAATCAACAAATACTTCGGGATATTTAACGATCAATTCGGTTGCCGCAGACGTATTCGGAATACTGATGCGAAAAGCATCCTTTAATTGCTCGTAATTGACACCGAGAGAGCTTACCTTTTCCTCATCGACTCCGTAAAGCGTTATGAAGTCGCTTGCATACTTATTCTTTAGCTCAAGCGGTGTTCCTTCGGCAGATATCTTTCCGGAATCAAGGATCACGACATAATCCGCATCTGCCGCTTCTTCCATATAGTGAGTTGTCAAAAAGACGGTCATATTTTCCGTTTTACGAAGCCTTGTAACGACGTTCCAAAGCGTTTTTCTTGTTTGAGGATCGAGTCCTGTCGTCGGTTCATCGAGGATCAATATTTTGGGGTCATTCAAAAGCGAGCGAGCTACGTCGATCCGTCTGCGCTGGCCGCCCGACAGCTTTCCGACGGTACGCTTCAAAAGAGGGCGCAATTCAAGCAGATCGCTCAGCTCTTCCAACCTTTTTTTGAAATCGTCACCTATAATACCGTATAAAGCGGCGCGGCTTTCAAGGTTATCGTAGACACTCAAGGATGAATCGAGGACAGAGCTTTGATACACGACGCCGATCCTCGTTTTTATCAGATTCAGGTCTTTTTCGATATCAAGCTCGTCGATATATACTTTTCCGACATCCTTGGAAAGCTGACCGCAGATTATATTGATAGTTGTTGATTTACCCGCACCGTTAACTCCGAGAAAGGCGAAGAGCTCCCCTTCCTTAACACGAAAGCTCAGGTCGTCAACCGCCCTTAACTCGCCGAAGCATTTCGTTAAGCCTTCGATCTTAATTATATTTTTCAATTCCATTCTCCTTTCATATCAAAATGATATCATAATTATATCACCGATGATCAACTTTGTCAAGGCTCTTTTGGAATTTTCTCAAGCTCGTGCTCCGAATTGAGCAGCATTGGGTAATAGATCCCATCCTTCACGATGTAGTACTCAAACAAGCGAATATTCATATTCTCTGTTAAAGTGTTGGTCGTATACAGCGTTCGGTAATCGTCGACCGATGGAGTAAGTGAGCCACCGGGATGGTTATGTGCTATTGCGATCATATCACACGAAAGCTCGAGAGCTCGTCTTATCATTTCGGAGCTATCGAACATAGTTCTTCGTTTATCGCCCACCGTCATCAATTTAGTATCCACTATACGTTTATTTTTGATAAACACCAAGAGGGTACATTCCTTTTTCTCATACATCAATCTTTGGGCAGCAAAATTGCCAACCGAATCGACCGATAAGGCGTCCGCTTGGATCATATTCTTTTTCTCGGTTATTATTCTGTATAAAGCACCGAGCATCAATAAATAGGTCGCGCTTGCTTTTCCTATGCCCTCAACCGACACCAGCTCGTCATATGACGCTTCAAGCACACCGCAAATATCACCGAATTTATTGATCAATCTATGGGCGGTCAGATTTGTATCTTTTATCGGTATCACAAAAAACAGCACAGTCTCCAAGATCACGTGTTCATCAAAGGTCTCAAAGCCATGCTTTAAAAAACGTGCTTTCACCCGCTCGCGATGTTCTTTATGTAAATTATCTTCTTTTTTCATTAATACTTCCCTACTTTGTTTTTATTTTTTATATTATATTTTCATTATTTATTATTATTTTTTCTTTTAGTATTATAAATTTCTATTGCATTTTTTTTAGAATATGTTATAATATTCACGGTTTTTGATGATGATTGAAAGGAATTATATAGATGAAATTAGGTATTGTTGGTCTTCCTAACGTTGGAAAGAGCTCTCTCTTCAACGCTTTGACTAAGGCCGGTGCAATGGCGGCAAACTATGCGTTTTGCACTATTGACCCCAACGTCGGTGTTGTTGCTGTCAAGGACTATCGTTTGGATGAGCTTGCAAAAATGTACAACCCCGAAAAATATACACCTGCTACCATTGAATTCGTTGATATAGCCGGACTTGTCAAGGGTGCTTCAAAAGGTGAAGGTCTCGGGAACAAGTTTCTTTCCCATATCAGAGAGGTCGATGCGATCGTTCACGTTGTCAGATGCTTTGAAAACGTTGATATTATTCACGTTGAGGACAAGGTGGATCCATCACGTGACGTTGAAATAATCAACACCGAACTTATTCTTTCGGACATGGAGATGCTCGAAAAGATCATTGACAGGAAAAGAAAGCTCCTCAAGGGTGACTCCTCTATTGAGCCGCAGATCAAGGTCCTCGAAAAGATACTCGACACACTCAACGAAGGATATTGTGCCCGTACGGTTGATCTCACGGAAGACGAATCGGCACTCATTTCCGACATTCAGCTTTTGACTTCAAAGCCTGTTATATACGTTGCGAACATTTCCGACGGTGACGTTGGCAAGGACGCGAAGGATATCCCTCTCGTTGCTCCGCTTTTGAAGATCGCAGAAAGTGAAAACGCTGAGCTTATTCCTCTTTGTGTTTCTATTGAAGCTGAGCTTGCTGAGCTCGGTGAGGAGAGCGAAGAGGATCAACAGATGTTTCTCGAGGAGTTTGGGCTTGATTGTCCCGGGCTTGAAAGGCTCGTCGCTTCGTCATATAAGCTTCTCGGACTTATCAGTTATCTTACGGCAGGTCCCAAGGAGGTTCGCGCATGGACGATCACAAAAGGCACAAAGGCACCGCAGGCTGCCGGAAAGATACACTCTGACTTTGAACGCGGATTTATTCGCGCCGAGGTTATCGCTTATGAGGACCTTATTGAAAAAGGCTCGACCGCAGCAGCGGCGGCGGCAGGTCTTATGCGAAGCGAAGGTAAGGAATACGTGATCAAGGACGGAGACGTCGTTCTGTTCAGATTCAACGTATAAATAAAGGGCAACCTCAAGAGATTACCCAAATAATTAAATTTTATCGTAAGAAGCGCAATAAAGCTTCTCGCGTATTAACCCCCTTATAATACGCGTCTCCCTCGACACGAGGGTCACTCACTGTCTTCCCCCAAAGGCAGTGAGTTCTTTTTTATCCAATTTCTATTCTGCAATTATATTTTAGCATTCCTACCGTCACTACCACTTCGTAAACGCCCGACTTTGAGCAATCTATTGTTGACAGATCAAGGGACAATGATGCATTGATCGAGTTATCAAGCACGATGTCGGAGTATTTTATTGTATCGCTTCCAAGTGAAACGTGGTGATAGCTTTTTATGTTAAGCACTGTATAGGAAACGGTATAATTGGCTTTACGCGACGACTTATTATCGCGGACGGTTATTCCTATTTCATACTCTCCCACTACGCTTGTATCGGGCGATCCGCTCGTATAGCTGACCGATATATCAAATTCGTCATAACCGGCAACAAATTGGTTGGGTAACAAAGAACCACCGAGCAAACAGCTGCTATCCTTCACCTTGATACTTTCAAGTATTTCATCAAAGGTAAGCTCCTTGCTTTCTTCCGACGAGGTATCGAAATTTGAGGTCTCGGGATTCGGCGTTTCGCTACGCTCGGGTTTGATCACTATTATTAATATTAATTCGACGATGATAACGACCAAGCAAAGAAGGATCGTCATCACATCTTGTTTTTTCTTTTTTATCCTTTCGCGTCTTCGTCTTTCGGCGAGTTGACGCTTTTTCTTTTCATCCATTTCTGTTCCCCTGATCTTTATTAATTATATATTAACACACTGAAGATATCTTTTCAAGGGGAATTTTTGGAATTTTAAAAATTATCCATAAACAAAGCAATCAAGCATCAGTATTCAAATTCAAGCTTAAATATATCCTTTTTAAAATATTCCTTACAGAAGTGTTGATTTTCAATTCCAATAGTGGTATAATTACAATGTATATTTATTTTCGGGAGAATGGATCGTGGATCGGCGGGATGGAACAAGCAGAAAACACACCGACTCGCTTGCAGTGTGCGGATCGTTTCTGATTTTAGGTATTTTTAATGCAATTTTTATTACTTGCAGACGTTATATTATAGGCGGCGGGACCGTGTTAGCGGGTATTGGTGACATTTGTTTCACCTTGATCTCGCTTGGAGCTCCGATTCTCTTTCTTGATCTTTTGGCAGGCAAAAAAGAAAAGACTGCGCCATGCGGTGATCTTTCTTTTCGGGAATTGGTCAGGTCGTGTTTTATCGTATTGGGTGCGGGGTATTTATTCCGCATATGTTACAGTCATCTTGTTTCTTTTTTGGCATTCGTTCAGCCATCCGATGTAAAAGGCAAGGGGTTTCTTGTTTTGTGCTTATATTTCGTTTCCTCGGTCGTGCTTCCGTCGATACTTGAGGAGGTATTGTTTCGAGAGAGGATCTTCTGCGTTTTGGAAGGCTCTGTGAGACCGATATTATTCACGTCGCTTCTTTTTGCTTTCTCCCACAAAGGAATACATTCTATCATCAATGCATTTGTATTCGGAGCTTTACTGCAATACGTATATTATAAAAAGAGACGTTTGGGATACTGCATTATCATTCATTTTATCAATAATACGATCGCTTTTTTTGCTTCTATTTCCGGAGACGGCAGCAAAACGCGGATGATCACCGACATCTTACCTTATATTTTTGTCGCAGTGTTCTTTGTTTTGGTTATCTGCTGTTTTGCGATCAACACAGGACGGAAGAAAAGATATGAATAATGACGAAAGATTTATGCTTGAAGCAATCAAGCGCGCTCGCATTGCCGCGAGGTACGGTGAGGTACCGATCGGGTGCGTCATCGTCAAGGACGGCGAGATCGTTGCTTCGGGCAGAAATATGAGAGAAAAAAAGAACAACGCACTTCTTCACGCTGAGGTAGTTGCTATTGACAGGGCTTGTAAAAAGCTCGGCAGGTGGAGGCTTCACGACTGCACTTTATACGTTACGCTCGAGCCGTGTGCGATGTGCACGGGAGCTTTGATAAACTCGCGGATGGAGAGAGTGGTTTTTGGTGCATATGATCTAAAGGCGGGCTCACTCGGAAGCGTCGTTGACCTCAATTCACTTCCCTACAATCATAGGTTTGAATACTTGGGCGGTGTTTTGGAGGATAAGTGCGCTGCGCTGCTCAGTGACTTTTTTAAAATATTGAGAGAAAAAAAGAAATAATTTTTATATAAAAATATTTTCGAAAGGAAGTAATGAAATGAAAGAGAAATTTTACATCACAACTGCTATCGCTTACACTTCAAAGAAGCCGCATATCGGTAATACTTATGAAGTGATACTTACTGACGCTATTGCGAGATACAAGCGAATGCGTGGTTATGATGTTTATTTTCTTACGGGTACCGATGAGCACGGTCAGAAGATCCAAGAGGCTGCCGAAAGCTCCGGTATCACACCGAAGGAATACGTTGACAAAGTAGCGGGAGAGGTAAAAGCCATTTGGGATACCTTTGGAGCTACTTACGATAGATTTATTCGCACTACCGACGACGATCACGTTGCGGCTGTTCAAGGGATCTTCAGAAAGCTTTATGAGCAAGGTGACATTTACAAGGGCTCTTACGAGGGTCTTTACTGCACACCTTGCGAATCGTTCTGGACGCCTTCGCAGCTCGTTGACGGAAAATGTCCCGAATGCGGACGCGAGGTAATCAAGACGAGCGAGGAAGCATATTTTCTCCGCTTATCAAAATATGCTGACCAATTGATGAAGCACATCGAGGAAAATCCCGATTTTATCGTTCCCGAGATGAGAAAGAACGAGATGGTCAACAATTTCTTGAAGCCAGGGCTTCAAGACCTTTGTGTTTCAAGATCGTCATTCAGTTGGGGTGTTCCGGTTGATTTTGACAACGGGCACGTTATTTACGTTTGGGTCGATGCGCTTTCAAACTACATCACGGCTTTAGGATACACGGTTGACGGATGCTCGGAGAAATACAAGAAGCTTTGGCCCGCTGACGTTCACGTTGTCGGAAAAGACATCGTTCGTTTCCACACGATCTATTGGCCTATTATACTTTTGGCTCTCGGCGAGCCGCTTCCGAAAAAGGTGCTCGGACATCCGTGGCTTCTTTCGGGCACGGACAAAATGAGTAAATCACGCGGAAACGTGCTTTACGGTGACGACCTTGCGAAGCAATTCGGCGTTGACGTCATCCGTTACTATCTCTTATCCGAGATGGGATTCACCGACGACGGAACTATCACTTATGAAAACATAATCAAAACGACGAATGCTGATCTCGCTAACGTTCTCGGAAACCTTGTTAACCGCACTGCTGCGATGATCAAGCAATATTTCGGCGGAGTTATTCCCGAGGCTTCCGAAAAGAATTCGGACGATGTTGAGCTTTTTGAACAGATCGACAAATATTTTGCAAAGGCGTTGGCTTCATTTGACGAATATAAGGTAGCTGATGCGCTCAAGAGTGTTTTGGAGATATTCAAATGCTGCAACAAATATATTGACGTTACAACTCCTTGGGTGCTTGCGAAGGACCCCGAGATGAAGGAGAGACTCGGAAGTGTTATGCATAATCTTGTTGACGGTATTCTTCGCGGTGCAAAGCTGATGTTACCGATCATTCCCGAATCCGCAAAGGGTATTTTCAAGATATACGGTGTTGACGTTCCGGAAGATCTTTCCGATGATATCTGCTTTAGCGGAAACGTTATTGACGAGGTGCCGATATTATTCGCAAGAATAGACGAAAAGAAGATGCTTTCCGAATTGATGCCCAAAGAAGACAAGAAGGCGGAAAAGAAGGAAAAGAAAGCAGAAGAAAAGGCACAAAAGAAAGCTGAAAAGAAGGAAGAAGAAGCTCCGAGCGAGATCGAGATCGGGGACTTTATGAAGGTCAAGCTGACAGTCGGCGAGATCCTCGAATGTGAAAAGGTTGAAAAATCCGACAAGCTTTTGAAGCTTATAGTTGATATCGAAACAGAAAAGAGGCAGGTCGTTTCGGGAATTGCTAAATTTTATGAGCCGAACGCGCTCATCGGAAAGAAGATCGTTCTCGTTTCCAACCTCAAGCCCGCTAAGCTTCGCGGTGTTGACAGCAACGGAATGATACTTTGCTCGGGTGAGGAAGACGTTCGCATCGTTGAGATAGCTTCCGACGTTCCGAACGGCACAGGTATCAGATAATGATCGATACACACGCACATTATACAGACAGTCGTTTCAGAGAGGATATCGCAGATATCCTCTCTCGTATCGACAGCTCCGATGAGATAGAATACGTTATTGAAGCTTCGACGAGCATCGAGGATTCGATCAATGCGATCGAGCTGGCAAAAAACAACAAAAAGCTTTTTGCACTCGTTGGTATCCACCCGTCCGATGCTGACGAGATTAAGGTTGGCTGGGAGGACGAGTTACGCAGTCTCGCCGGATATGACAAGGTCGTCGGGATCGGAGAGATCGGGCTTGACTACTATTATGACGACGTTGACAGAGATATCCAAAAGGACGTTTTGAAAAAACAGCTGTCAATAGCCGCTGAGCTGGAGCTTCCCGTTGTCATCCACGACAGAGAGGCACACAAGGACGTTATTGACATATGCTTGGAAAGTGGTGTCAGAGGTGTTTTCCATTGTTATTCCGGAAGCATTGAAAGCGCGAAGCAATTGATGTCAAAGGGTGATTGGTATTTTTCCTTCAACGGAGTCGTCACTTTTAAAAATGCGTCAAAGGTGCGAGAGGTCGTTGAGTTTATACCGCTTGACAGGTTGTTGATCGAGACTGATTGTCCTTATCTTACACCCGTGCCCTATCGCGGGAAAAGAAACGACTCGTTTTTGATGAGAGAGACCTTTAAAGCTATCGCCGAGATAAAGGGCATCAGCTTTGAGGAGCTTGAAAGGATAACGAGACAAAACACACTACGGTTGTTTACGAGGATGGAGACTTTTTAAAAAATGAACACTATTACATATATCGTTGGCGATTCGCTATACGTTAACATTACAAACAGATGCACCAACAGATGTGAATTTTGCATTCGCAACCTCGGAGACGGTGCTTATGGCAGTAATTCGCTTTGGCTCGATAGTGAGCCGACTGAAAAGGAGATCATTGAGAGCATTCTTTCTCACGATCTTTCGAAGTACAAGGAGCTCGTTTATTGCGGATACGGGGAGCCGATGATGAGAGTCAAGGAGCTCGTTGCCTCTGCAAAGGCGGTCAAGGAGGTTTGTGACATCAAGATACGCATCAACACGAACGGACACGGAAATTTTATTCATAAGTCCGATATTACCCCGATGCTTGACGGATGCATCGACGTCGTTTCGATAAGCTTGAACTCCTCGACTGAGGAAGGATATGCCGAGGTATGTCATCCCGTATTTTCGGGAGCGCTTGAGCAGATCAAGGAATTTGCAGGTTTAGTTAAGGAGCACGTTCCTACGGTCATTTTCTCGGTCGTTGAAACCACTGTGCCCGACGAGGATATTGAAGGGTGCAAAGCTATTGCTAACGAGCTTGGAATACCGCTCAGAATTCGCGAGTTGGTTAAATAAACCTAACTTTTGTATTAAAATTTAGTCAGAATGACGAATTTCAATTTTTTTGAAAAAAATTTTCATTTTTCTATTGTAAAAAACGCAATAATGATGTAAAATACATAGTTGATAAAACAAGAAAAATTTTTGGAGGATAAAATAATGAATGTAAAAGTTGCTATTAACGGTTTCGGTCGTATCGGTCGTCTTGCTTTCAGACAGATGTTCGGTGCAGAGGGTTATGACGTTGTTGCTATCAACGACCTCACAAGCCCCAAAATGCTCGCTCACCTTCTCAAGTATGACTCTGCACAAGGCAGATATGCTCTCGCAGACAAAGTTTCCTACACCGAGAAAGTTGAAGTAGTTGACGGTAAAGAAAAGGTTGTTGGCGGTTCTATCATCGTTGACGGCAAAGAAATTCAAATCTACGCTAAGGCTAATGCTGCTGAGCTTCCTTGGGGTGAGATCGGTGTTGACGTTGTTCTCGAATGCACAGGTTTCTACACATCCAAAGCTAAGGCTCAAGCTCACATCGACGCAGGTGCTAAGAAAGTTGTTATCTCTGCTCCCGCAGGAAACGACCTTCCCACAATCGTTTACAGCGTAAACGAAAAGACACTTACAGCTGATGACACTATCATCTCCGCTGCTTCTTGCACAACAAACTGCCTCGCTCCTATGGCAAAAGCTCTTAATGACTATATGCCCATCAAATCCGGTATCATGAGCACGATCCACGCTTACACAGGCGACCAAATGATCCTCGACGGTCCTCACAGAAAAGGTGACCTCAGAAGAGCTCGCGCCGGTGCAGTTAACATCGTTCCTAACTCCACAGGTGCTGCTAAAGCTATCGGACTTGTTATTCCCGAACTCAACGGCAAGCTCATCGGTTCCGCTCAAAGAGTTCCCGTTCCCACAGGTTCTACAACAATTCTTACCGCTATCGTTGAAGGTAAGGCTACAAAAGAAGGCGTTAACGCTGCTATGAAAGCTGCTGCTTCCGCTTCCTTCGGCTACAACGAAGACGAGATCGTTTCTTCCGACGTTATCGGTATCACCTACGGCTCTTTGTTCGATGCTACTCAAACTATGGTTATCAACCTTGACAACGGTACTTCCGAGGTTCAAGTTGTATCCTGGTATGACAACGAAAACTCCTACACAAGCCAAATGGTTAGAACTATCAAATACTTCGCAGAGCTTAAGTAATTATAGTTTTCAATTAAGACTTCCCTTTTGGGAAGTCTTTTTTTGTTTAACAAAAGCCAAAGTATTTCAAAAGCGAAGTACTTTGGCTTTATTGTTGGTTTAAAGGCTTTAAATCATGCTTTAAGGATCATTATGAGGTTCCTGTTCACAAACGATCAACTTTTCAAAAATGGGTTTTTATCAATCGAGAAAGGTGATTACATATTTTGCATAACGGCTGTTCACATAATCATTATCAAAATAACTGTAATTATCAAAGCTGCCTTTTCCAGTTGAGCTGAAATAATGCGCGAGGTCGAAGATCAGCGTACTGTTTGTATAGCTGCTTTCAAGTGCAAGCGAACGCAGAAGCTCATCGTAGCGTTTTATACGGTATCCTACGTCAAAAGTTTCGGCATCGTTCATAAACACACCGCCCGCACGTTCAACGCCCGCTTTACAATCTTTCAAATACTGTCTGAATCCATCATATATTCCACCGCTTATTGCTATTGAGCTTTCTCTTCCGAGGCAATCCTGCATCATAACGTGGTCGACTATCGGGCGTTCACCGTCAACGTCATTCTTTATCAAATTATAAAGTGACTCGCCGAAACGCGAAGAAAGGTCTGATCTCCACGCTGCAGGCGCTATTGCTATATACAACGACTCATCGAGCTGTCTTATAATATCGGACTGACCTTTATAGAGCATTCGCGTAAATGAGGTTCTATTACTTCGTTCTGTCGCCAACCACGCATCACACGTTTCATCGGTAAGATAGAAGCCATAGAACGAAGGATGATCTTTATATAGCTCATAGATATGTGGAATTATTATTTTTGCATCCTCAAGTGCTCCGTTTATATATGCTTCTTTATCATTTTTTGCCGCAGGTAACGAACTATAGGGGAGGCTTGAGATCGTTGATATATAGGTCTTCATTCCGAGCTTGTCCGTTGCATTCAGGATCGCTTCGTTAATGTCATTGACGCCGTGTCCCGTACCCTTTCGGTAGCCCTTTTGAGCTAATTCTTCGGGTGGATCTATCAGGGTGATCTTGCCCTCATAATTGAGATTTTCACATCCGATGATCATTGTATCCATTCCAAGCTCGCGGAAGCCTTTTATATGAATATACGTTCTGTATTCATCAAAGAAGTGATGTGCGTTATATCCCGAGGGAAGCGCATCGATGAATATTGCATAGAATCCGCCTCTTATCAGGGGCATAAATGCTTCGTTATTAAATGCAGTTAACGTGGTATGCTTCAAAAAATTACCGTTATACAAGATGATATCCGCTGTGATAACGTCGTTTTTTTCAAACTCATAGTACAAATACGTGTATGAGCCGACAGAATTTTGATATATCGGCTTCGTAGAATTGACGCTTAACTCTTTTACCCTTTGATACTCTGCAGTTCTTATTGTCAAAATAGCGTTTTGCGCAGGCTCCTTCAGGTTTGCCTTCATCTCGATAAATTGATCTATTGCATTCATCGTTTTTAGGCTTTCGACTTTTTCTCCGTTGACAAAATACTCTGCTTCAAGAGCAAGGTCTTTGCTTTCGCCCATTGTCAAGAAATCATATTCGGGTTCTTTGACTTCGGTTTCGCTACCGTAGACATATATTTCATCAAGTGCTATCGGAGAGTTCGAGAACAATACTATTTTCAGATATCTCGCTTTTACGGTATGATTTCGCATCATCATAAAGGTTGCGATGTTAGTTTTGGTTACCCCATCATTTCTGATTGAAAAGCCTTCGGGATAGCTCATTGAGAAATCCTTATAGCTCTCGCCATCCTCGGAATATTTTACGGAAATAAACTCCGGATGGGCGATAGAATACAAAACTGTCGATGGTTTTGCTGAATTAATTATGACCTCGGAGACGTTTTGAACTGCTTCAAGGTCGATAGTCACGTTAACGACGTTTCGGCCCATCAGTTCATCCTTTGAATTCGGAGTCATATAGACGTACTCTTTATCCTTGATAGCTGCGCCGCCGATAATACCGTCGGTCAGTTTTACACCGTCATCGAGTCTGTCGGTAAAACGGTCATCTTGCTTACTGTCGGTCGTATATTTTTTACCCACAGAAAGAAGTGTTCTTTCGTTAAGTCGCTGACCTTCACTTTTTATGGAGAGTATTGAGAGCGACTCGCCGATAGCGCTGAAAACATAATATTTTACTGCTTTTGCCAACACGGGTGTTTGCAATTCCAAGCTGAATGTTACAGTGGTTTCGCTTTCCGTTTTTTCAGCATCTCCGATGTATTTTGTAAAGTTATATCCGTCGTCGGAGGTGAATATTTCAACTCTTGCCGGTATCTTTTTTTCTTTCGAGAAGGTTATTTCGGTTTTTTGGAGCATTGCGGGAAAACCAAGATCATTTTTTATATACCAACAAGGATCTTTTTCTTCGAACATCGTTGTATTCACTGTATTTCCTGCGCCATCGCCGAACGAAAGCGGTGCATCCTTCAGCTTGACCGATACGGGTTTATCATTATTCGGTGTTGTCAGACGTTGACCGTCATTATTCGTAACGTTCAAGGTTTGGCTTGTACTGAAGGTATAGATGGTATTGTCTGAAAGATTTTGATATGTTGGCATACTATCAGCTTCCGATTCTTCAATATTACTCGTCGAGGATGAAGGAAGGCATCCAAATAGGAGCGAAAGCAAAAGCAATACTGTTATTATTGGTTTTATTCGTTTCATATTCCACCTATATTTCACAATCGAGGGCGATCATCGATTCGCAAGCGTTCACAAGGTACGCCTTGACTACGCCTGCATGGTAGGGATCGTTTTGATATTCGTCGAGAGCTTTCATATCGTCAAGAAGCACCTCGAGTATGATATCATACGATCTTTGAGAATGAAGGACATCGCAGCCAACGAAGATGTCTCTCATCATCGGGACTTTTCCGTTCATTGAGAGCAAGAGCTCTTTTGCCTCATTTACGTTATTTTTATCCTTTAGTTTAAAGCAAACGATATGCTTGATCATATTATTTCTCCTTAGATAAGCAAAGATCATCTCATACGTTTTGACGAGATGATCTTTTTTGTTATTTTTTAGTTATATATCCTTGTTTCGCAAGAAGCTCTGCGATCAATACTGCGCCACCTGCTGCACCGCGAAGTGTGTTATGCGAAAGTCCGATAAACTTATAGTCAAAGATCATATCATCACGAAGTCTTCCGAGAGAGATAGCCATACCGTGTTCAAGCTCACGATCGATCTTCGTTTGGGGGCGGTTATCTTCCTCAAAGTAGTTCAAGAACTTTTTCGGTGCACTGGGAAGGTCAACAGCGGGAAACTCGTTCCATCTCTTCAATATTTCTTCCTTGGTGGGTTTTTCACCCTTGAATTTAACAAATACTGCAGCCAAGTGTCCGTCAGTTACAGGAACGCGGATACATTGAGCAGAGATATCTGTTCCGCTATACTTTTCGATCTTGCCGTCTTTTATTTCGCCCCAAATCTTCAAGGGCTCTTGTTCGCTTTTTTCCTCTTCGCCGCCAATATACGGGATCACGTTATCGACCATTTCGGGAAATTCTTTAAACGTTTTTCCCGCACCGCTGATCGCCTGATACGTGCAAACGAAAACCTTATCGATTCCGAGGTCGAGAAGCGGGGTGAGGGCAGGAACATAGCTTTGGATCGAGCAGTTTGGTTTTACGGCAATAAAGCCACATTTCGTTCCAAGACGTTTTCTTTGGGATTCGATTATTTCGAGATGCTTTGAGTTGAGCTCGGGAACGACCATCGGTACGTCCTCGGTCCATCTGTTAGCGCTGTTATTGGAAACAACGGGCGTTTCCGCTTTAGCGTAGATCTCCTCAAGCTTCTTTGTTTCCTCTTTATTGAGGTCGACAGCACAGAAGACGAAATCGCACATTGATGAGACGGTCTCAACCTCTGCGGCATCATACATTATCATTCCTTTTGCATATTCGGGCATTGGAGCAGCGAGCTTCCAACGGCCGTCTACTGCTTCTTCATAGGTCTTGCCTGCACTTCTTTTACTTGCGGCAAGTACTGTTACTTCAAAATAGGGATGGTTTTCAAGCAAAGTCAAAAATCTTTGGCCTACCATTCCCGTTGCGCCAATTACACCTGCGCGGATCTTTTCCATAGATCAATTACCTCTTACACCAAATCTTTATATATTCCGGGGCTACTGCCTTCTATTACAGTTGCGCCGCAGACCTTACGATAGAACTCAACGGGTCCTGCCGAACCGATTATTGCGTATCCATAGCCTTCGTCACGCAATGCTTCAAGGCATTTCAGCAAGAGTGCTTTTCCGACTCCTCTTCCGCGCTCTGCTTCATCTACACCTGTCGGTCCGAAAAAGTCAGGTGCTGTGCAATCATATCCTGCAAACCCGATTATTTTTTTCTTATTATCATCATATGCAATAAAGCAAGAAACGGGAATTCTTGAGAAAGCGGCTTCCGTTTCGTCAGCCCAGCCTTCACCGAAATGCTCCATTATAAAACGTCTCAATTTCGATTTATTAGGAGTCATCGGTCTGAATATTCTGACGCCCTGCTCTTCCAAGCTTTTATAAAGCTCTGAGTTATCCTTTAGGTCATACAATTTCACGAGAAGATCTGGCATAATATTTCTCCTTAACATTTTTACTTCTTTAATATAGTAACACATTTAACTATTATTTGCAATAGTTTTTTATCAAAAACAAAAAAAGAGTACGGATACACCGTACTCTTTAATTGATCTACTGATTAGTTCTTGCGAGATCTAACAACAACTGCAGATGCGCCAGCGAGAGCGATAACTGCCATTACTGCGAATGCTACGAAAGAATCACCTGTTTCGGGGTTTGCAGGTTCGTCGGGTGTAACAGGAGCTTCGGGCTCAGATGTTTCAGGTTCCGGAGCTGTGTAGCCGTGGAGTTGAACTGTTTCGAGCTTGAATTTCTCTTCTGTGTAGTTTTCTTTGTTGTCGGGACCAGCATATTCTTTCCAGAGGTCTGTATCGAGGCCGTTGGAGAAGTCGTCTGCAAATACTACGTTGCCTTGAGAGTCTTTAAGAGAGATCTCGGAAATGTAGATAGTACCGGAGCAGAGGTAGAAACCAAAGCTGATTGTGGAGCAAGCATATTCTTTATCTACAGGGAATGTAGATGTGTAAACTTGCCAGTCAGCGTTAGATTGACTTGCATTACATACAGCGAAGTCGCCCCAGTTGGAATAATCCAAGCCTGTGAAATCATAGGGGAAAGAGTCTGTTGTGTAGTTGTAGATGCTTGTGTAAGCGTGGTTAGAACCGGTGATGTTCTCGAATTTCATTGTAACGCTTACTGTGTAGGTCTCACCAACTGTCAATTTAGATCCATCGATCTTAACTGTAAGTTGAGCTTCGGATTGTTCGGAGCCTGCTGTGAGGTGGAGGTAACGTGTGGGGGGGGTTTCTACAGGTGTTTTGATAGCCATGGATACAGCTGCCAAGGACGGAACTGTCATAGCTACTACCAACATAACTGCAACAAACAATACTGCGAGTTTTTTCATAGCGAAAAAAATCCTTTCTTTTTAAAAATTTATGGACTTATTATACACCAATGTTTTTTATTTTGCAATATATTTTTAAAATTTTTTACAAAATATTGCGACTTTTTTAACAAAAAAAGAACTCTTTACGAGAAAGAGTCCTTTATTTTGTGTTATCTAACTTTTTTTGCCACTACAACTGCGCCTGCCATTGCTACGAGAGCGATGAGTGCGAATACCATTGCAGCGTCGCCTGTAGAGGGGTTAGTAGGTTCGTCAGCTGCGGGAGCATCGGAAGTTACTGTGAACGCATTGAAGGTTAAGGAAGCGTTACCGCCGCAAGGCATTATCGTTATAGCTTTGATAGTATAGCTATCTGCTGCGGGGATAGTTGCACAGTTAGCGGGAACTGCGCCTACGCCTGATTTACTTCCTACACCGTCTTTAACTTTAAACGAAGTTTTATATTCGCCTTGAACGGAGAGGTCACCTGAACTTGCGGAGATGCTATCGGGAGCAATAGAGTGTTGGATATAGAGAGCGTAATCTTCACCGTTTACATCTACAACAACGTAGAAGTTTACGTAACCGGATGTGAGTGTGAAATCTACTGCGATCTCATCATCTGCGCCAACTACGATGCCTTCATCAAAGTTTGCTGTAATATTCGGCCAGTTAACGTCAGATGCAACCGTCAATTTATCGCCGTCATAAGAATATGTGCATTTACCGACAGAACCGCTGTACTCAACGTCTGTTGCGGTCCAAGTAAGATCCTTCGAGATAAGATTATTAACTACCTTATCACTTGCGGGAGGAGTTGTGGATCCGCCTTCAGATGCTGCGCCGGAAGCGTAAATGTCTACTTCACTAATGAATACCCAGTTGGATTTATGATCGAATACTGCTTTTACGTATCTTGCTTCAACAGAGTCAAGAGTGAGAGTGATATCATAGATACCTTCGGATTTCAAAGCAACTGTAGCGTTACCTGCGGATGTCCAAGCAGCTTTATCAGCACTCACGAGGATCTCAACACCTTCGGGAGCGGAGATGCCTGCACTTGTTGTTTCGTTAGCTTCGATATAAACTTTTGTGATCTTCTCGGTTTTGCCGAGGTCAACGATGATCGCGCCGGAGGGAGTTTCTGCATCTTTAATATCGTCTGCGCCAACATTAAAGCCTACCCAAGCAGCATCGCTGAAGGAATTGCTTTCAGCATATTTGTCATCTGTTATTGTTTTGCCCTCTTCATCGGGATATGTTGCGCCACTGAGGTTCGGGAAAACACCGATCAGCTCGTAGCTTTTTCCGGATGCAACGTCAACGTCTGCTGCCAATACGCAAACAGAAGCCAAAGAAGCGAGAAGAGCAACTGTCAAAATCATAGAAATGATCTTTTTCATGAATATTTCTCCTTTAAAATTATTTGTTTAATTCATTATATACCCGATAAGAGATTTTGTCAATGATTTTACAATAATTTTACAAATATATTTAACAATTTATTAATATTTCGGCAATTTTTTTCATTTTTTTTACTTTTTTCGTTTCCTTTTTTTCCTCTACATATTTTTTCGTTTCGTGGTCACCATAAATTGTGAAAGAAACGAAAGATGAGGTTTTATTGATTTTGAAAAAATTTTTGATCATTTTATTAGCGATCTCACTTTTTGGCGTTTTTATATATGAAGGGATACCCGAAAGCATTTCCCTGTTTTACGACGAGGTGGAATGTGGGAAGCAGATCGATGGTTATCCTTATATTTATATATCGGAAAACGGCGAGAATGCGATCGCGAAGCTATTTGGAAAAATCCCGGCGAAGCAGGTGAAGCTCAACGTTTATGAGAGAAAGACGATATCGCCGGGCGGTGAAGCGTTCGGCATCAAATTTCACACGGATGGAGTCATCGTTGTCGGGCTGACTTCCGTTACCGACAAGGACGGCGCTCACACACCGGCGAAGGAATGCGGCATTGAGAGAGGTGACGTTATCATTGAGATAAACGGTACAAAGATAAAAAATGCAGTCCATTTTCGAGAGCTTATTGAGCAAGCTAAGGACGACGTGATCACTTTGAGGGTAAAACGCGGTGACGTTGAAAATGCGGTTGCGATAAAGAGATACCGTTCTATTGAAGACAACAGATACAAGTTGGGGATTTGGGTACGCGATTCTACGGCAGGTATCGGTACGGTTACTTTTATCGACAAGGAAAGCGGAGTCTTCGGTGGACTTGGGCACAGTATTTCTGACGTTGACACGAGCATAATTATGCCGCTTGGAGATGCGAGTATTGTTGACGTGAACATTACGTCGGTGAAAAAAGGAAGAAACAACTCTCCCGGTGAACTGAGAGGTACATTTTCGCCGATCAAGACGGGGGAGCTTTATAAAAATACGCCGTTTGGTGTTTTTGGGCAGCTCACCAACACAAAAAACTACTCTGATGAGATACCGATCGGGTTGAAGAATGAAGCGCGCACGGGAAAGGCGTATATCAGATGCAGTATCGATCACGAGGGAGTAAAGGAATATGAGATCGAGATACTAAAGATCAACGCAAAGGCTTTAGAGGGTAAAAATTTTCTCATCAAGGTAACCGACAGCTCTCTCATCGAGAAGACAGGCGGTATCGTTCAAGGGATGAGCGGAAGTCCGATTATTCAAGACGGAAAGCTCATCGGTGCTGTGACGCACGTGCTTGTCGGTGATCCTTTAAAGGGATATGGTATATTTATTGAAAAGATGCTTGATGAGATAGAATAAGTAAAAAAGCCGAGGCGACCGTCTCGGTTTTCTGCTTTGAGGCGAGATCTCGCTTTTGCGTTGAGTCGGCACTATGAAGCGGTTATTGTAATATTTTTAAACTTTGGTATAATAAATATAGATTTCGAAATCAAATCTTATTTACAAGGTGAATTTTTATGACTTTAAATTTTGGAAACAACATAAAACAGCTTCGACTGAAGCGAGGGCTTTCGCAAGAGAAGCTCGCAGAGCGACTTGGGGTTGCACCGCAATCCGTTTCTAAATGGGAGAGGAACGAGGGATATCCCGACATTACCTTTCTTTTACCTTTGGCGGAATTCTTTGACGTATCACTCGACGAGCTTTTGGGCAGAGACAAGGAAAAGAAGGAAGCAAAGATCGTTGATATTCTTGAAAAGATCGAAGAATGCCGTCACAATGGTGATCACGAGACGAAAAACAGGCTTATTGATCAGGCATATAATGAATTTCCGTATGATTTTCGAATCGTTGATTGGTATATCGTGATGCTTTTGGACGTCGAAGACGTATCGAAAAACAAACGCAAGATTGAGGAGCTTTGCTCGTATATACTCGCTGAATGTACTATTGAAAGCTGCAGATACGGTGCGTTATCATCTCTTATTGAGCTTTACGGCAGGATCGGTGATCATGACAAAGCGATATTTTACGCAGATCGGTTGCCCGACATGAACTGTTCGAGAGAATTTGAGAGATGCGGTATTTATCCGATGGGTGACGAGAGAAATTTCCGTCAAATTGCTGCGTACGTCAATCGAGGGATAGAAAATATACTTTGGTTTCTTTCACAAATAGCTGCAAGAAGAGATTCGCTCGACGTTTTCGAGAGAATAGAGATACTTGTCCGAGCGGCTTCCATTGGTGAGACTTGCTATCCCGAGGGAGACTTTTGTGTTTGTCACAGCGTTATGGCGGACATACATCTTCTTTTGTTCAGGTTTTACTCGCAGGTCGAGAAATATGATGAAGCTCTCATTTCGCTAAAGAAAGCCTTTGAGCACGAAAAGGCGATCGACGATATAGTCAACGACGTTGTTTTGCAAAGCTCTGTTATCTTTCGCGGAAATGATTTTGATATGCGAAAGACATACGACGGATGCAAGTGTAACGGCGTATGGTGGTTACTCGATCGACTCAAGGAAGACGTTAACACATTTGAGTATTATCAAGGCTCCGATGAATACAAGGCTATTTTGGATCGGTTCAAGCCTTTCGCTGTTGAAGATAAGACTTAGATCCATTGCCCTCTCGCAAGGAGAGGGCTTTATTTTGTTGATTTTAGAATATTTATATGGTATAATCGTTTTATAACTAACAATGAGGGCTTTTATATGGATAAGATGATAAAAGACGCTATTTTGCGTATTGAAAGTATGGAGGAGCTTTTCGACGAGCTTTCTGCCCGTTTTGATTCGGTAGGATCTGACATACTTAATGACGAGCGATACAGGGAAAAATTGGACATTTTAACAGAATATTATGAGGGTGGACTATGGATGGCAGACTATGAGCTCGACGAAAGCGGACTTCTTCCCTGCGACTTAAAGCGAGGGATACTTTCGGAGGATGGGTTTTATAATTTCCTTTTTGAGTTAGAAGAATCGAAGATAGATTGATTTTTGGAGAAGCAATATGGATATTCTTGTTATTTATCCTTCAAGGTCACACCAAGGATATAAGATCGCCGGTGAGACGTTTTCACAATTGGTAAAAAAAGTTTCCGGAGATGAGACTTATATTTGCGATGATGAGAATTTCGATGAAAATAAGAGATATGATCTCACCGTTTTGATCGGAAGTGACGCGGTAAACAACGTTACCGCATCACTGTATCTCTCGATGAAGACCGATCCTCTCGGTATAAGATATGCCACGGACGATTATTGTATCAGGGGCGTCAGAGACGGCAAAAGGAGTTATTTGATACTTGCGGGAGGACGCGCCAGATCGACGATCTATGCGGTTTATCGCTACTTCGAGCTTTTTTGCGGTTGTCGATGGTTTTGGGACGGCGACAGAACGGGATCGTGCAAGCTTGTTTTTGACAGCATCGACGTTACCGAATCGCCGAGGTTTGAATATCGCGGGCTTCGATATTTTGCTCACAGAAGCTTACGTAGGTTTCAAGCTGAGCATTGGGATCTTGATGATTGGAAAAACGAGATCGACTGGATGCTGAAGAAAAGGCTGAATCTATTTATGCTTCGCATCGGGATGGACGATCTGTTTCAAAAGGCATTTTCCGATATTGTTGAATATCCAAAGCAGAACGAGCCGTTACCCGAGGCTTTGACGGGATTCGACGACAGGTCGCTTTTTTGGTCGCTTCAATATCGCGGTGAGTTAAGAAAAAATATACTTCGATATGCGTTTGAGCGTGACTTGATACATCCCGAAGACTGCGGTACGATGACTCATTGGTATTCTCGTACTCCGATTCAGTTTTTGGAAAAGGTCAAGCCTTGCTTTTTGCCGCAGACTACTAATTTTTACAACGATCCGACAGGTCGCGTTTGGGATATTCGCGACAAGGATAATTTTGAAAATTATCTAAAGCTGACAGAAACACATATTGATGAATACGGCAAGGATGAGATGTTCCACACCATCGGGCTCGGTGAACGGCTTTATTCCAAGGATGCCGAAGAGAACAAGCGGATGAAGCTATTCGTTTATCATAAGCTTGTCAACGCGCTGAAGGACAGGTATCCAAACGCGCCGCTTCTTGTTGCGAGCTGGGATCTTTGGATGCATTTTTCACCTGACGAGGTAAAGGAGCTCGTTTCCGAATTTGATCCGTCTCAGGTGATACTGTTCGACTATACGTCAGATACGATGAGAGAAAACAACTTCACGGCTTGGGGTGTTGTTAACAGATTTCCGTGGGTATTCGGGATCTTTGGCGGGTATGAGCAAAACTCGGAGATACGCGGTTATTATGAATTGATAAACGAGCGGTTAAGCATCGCAAAGAAAGACAAATGCTGCAAGGGCTTGATATTATGGCCCGAGCTTTCACACGGAGATCCATTCACGTTACATTATTTTACCGCGAATGCTTGGGACGGTGAGCTTTTATCGATAGACGAACACGTGAGAAATTATTGTGCGGATAGGTATCCAAGCGCTATCAAAGAAAGTATGGTCGATATTTGGGAAAAATTGATCCCGATCGCATCGCTGACTGCTTGGAGCGTTGACGGGACAAACGAGCAGAACGGGCTTGACATCTTCCCTTCTATTACAAAATTTGCTCGATTTGATAAAAATATGCTCACGAAATATAAGGAAGAATATTCAAGGATAGCCACGCAAAAGGAGAATGCGATCTATATTCTTCGGAAATTGACCGAAATACCTATTGACGACGATATGGTAAAAAGAGACGTTTTCGACATTGCGAGGACTGTTCTCGGAAGATTTATAAACTGCAGTATTCTTTCTTTGGAGATTGCTTACGCCACGGGATGTGGTGAGGTCGAATTTCAAGGGTTTGCCGATATTTCCGTTGGGACTTTGGCGATGCTTTCGGCTTTGCTCGGCTTACACGATGATTATTCATTGAATGCCACCTTGGAGCATTTGAAGGAGGGCTCGGATATTAGTCCGCTTTTTGAGGCGACCTTGAAAAGAAATGCTGAGTGTGATTATTGTCGTTCATATATTTTTGAGAACGTTGAATATCTTTATCTTCCCGAGATGATCTCGTATTTTGGTGCGATCAAAAAAGCGATAGCGGAAGGAAAGGATATTGACCAAAGCTCGTTAGAGAGTGATATTGCAAGGATCAAGGAAAATTATTTTTCCACTCCGCTTTCGGAGATGATCCGCCCAAAGCTTTCACTGAGCGAAATTTTTGAAGCTTCAATAAAGCTTATTTCTATGATCGATCGATCGTTTTGAAAGGAAAGTTATGATAAAGGCAGTATTTTTAGACATTGACAACACTATATTGAGCTTTACGGAATACGTTAAGGATGCGATGAAGAACGGATTTCGCGAATTCGGGCTTGGTGAATATTCGGAGGATACGTTTATGACCTTTGAGGAGATCAACTCCGGGCTTTGGCACAAGCTCGAAAAGGGTGAGCTGACGCTTGAGGGACTCAAAAAGGTCAGGTGGAATATGGTTTTCGAAAAGCTTGGGATCTCGTATGACGGAGAAGAGTTCGAGAGATGGTTTCGAAAATATCTTTTCACGAGCGCCATTCCCGAGCCTAACGCCCTCAAGGTGTTGAAATATCTTTCGGGAAAGTATTGTGTTTGTGCGGCAAGTAACGGACCTTTCGAGCAACAGGTCAACAGACTTCGTGTTGCGGGGTTTCTCGAGATGTTCGATCATATTTTTGTTTCATCCGATATTGGTTTTCAAAAGCCATCGAAGGAATTTTTCGTCGAGTCCTTCAAGCGATTGAGCGACGGTGGTATTGTGATCGAGCCGAATGAGGCGATCATTGTCGGAGATTCCGTTTCCTCCGATATGGCGGGCGGGATCGGCTTCGGTATGAAGACCTGCTTCTATACGCGGGGCGGTATCGGAAAATGTGAGGGAGTGGCGGTGGATCATATTATCGACGATCTGAGTGAGCTTTTCGATATATTATAAAAATGAAGAAAGCAGTCGTGGGAGTTCGACTGCTTTCGTTTTTAACCGGCGAAAATGAGGGATCTGTTCGCCATACGGAGATTGTCTGCTATCATTGCGATAAATTCGGCATTGGTGGGCTTCCCTTTCGAGAGATTTATTGTATAGCCGAAGTATTCGGTCAGGACCTTTATATTACCGCGATCGAACGCGACCTCTATTGAATGGCGCACAGCACGTTCGACGCGAGACGGAGTTGTATAGAATTCATCTGCCACAGCCGGATAGACGACCTTTGTTATCGCGTTGGTCAGGTTCGGATCGTTCACGCACATTAATATCGCCGAGCGAATAAATTTATAGCCCTTAATATGTGCGGGGATCCCGATCTCGTGGATGATCTTCGTTACTTGTGCTTCAAGATCGGCTTGAGCCTGAAGCGGATTTTTGAAGGATTGGCGTTTTTTCTCTTTGTCGGAGAGGCGGATTATACGTTCGGAAAGCACCGTATAGTCGATCGGCTTCAGCATACAATATGCCGCACCTGCTTCGCTGACCTCCTCAAACATATTTTTATTATTGAATGATGCTGCCATTATGAACACGGGTGATTCGTTTCTCAGCTCCTTATTCACCTCACGTATCAGCTGCGCTCCGTCGATCTTTCCGAGGTAAAGATCACTTATTACTGCATTCGGCTTCAGGCGGATTATTTTTCCGTAGCCCTCGTGTCCGTCGGATGCTTCTGCAATTACTTCCACACCACAGCGGCGCAATCCTTGGGCACACTGGCTTCTAAATTCGCTGTTACTGTCAACTATTATCACTTTTGGGGAAAACTCACTCTTTTGCATTTTTTTATCCTTTCTTCCTTTTCGCCGATATATTTAACTTTTTTTGGCATTTACTTTTGTTTACGAATGAATATTACCATATATTTCCAATTTTGTCAATAGGAAAATTTACATTTTTTGTTAATTCTATGATATTTTTACCAATTAGTTTTTCTTTTGACGAAGTATTAGCTTTTAAATGGCAAAAAAAGAAGCACTTGCATATAACAAGTGCTTTGGCCCGCCCTAAGGGATTTGAACCCCCGACCGTCAGAATCGGAATCTGATGCTCTATCCAGCTGAGCTAAGGGCGGATATATTATTTTCAAAATTATATCACAAAAATGAAGATATGTAAATACCTTTCAAATTTATATTTTTATATTAGTATTTATTGTAATTGCGATATATATATGATATAATATTTTTATAAACTATTTTGGAGTTGGATTATTATTAGATCATTAAGGGAAATGGTTAATTTAGATGATAAAACTTGATTTCAGGAGATCGATATGAAAAATACGAAAATTTGTCCAAAATGCAGATCCAATGATATAGTACGGATCGATGGGTACGCGGGTGCGTATGGTGTTGGCAACAACATTATGGTTGGAAATACTATTTTTTCGGCAGTTAACGTTAACAGGTATATTTGCTGCAGCTGCGGTTATTCGGAGGAATGGATCGACAAGCAAGACATCGAAAAGGTTGCAAGCAGCAGAAAGGCGAAGAGATAGAAGGATGAAAAGACCGTTTTGTTTTATTTTAGCTTTAGCTTTTCTTTTTGGGTGCTTTTCGACGGTATGTATTGCATCGGAATTTGGTGTTTTTGACATTGGCGGCTACAACGTTACCGCAAGGACAGCCGGAGTTTATTTGTTCGACCATTATTTCGGTAGCTCTACCTTGACGAAGGGCGAGGTTTTGGAATTCGTTATTGAGGATGGTACTATTTCAGAGATACACGAAGGCAACTGTGCGATACCGAGGTATGGTTACGTTATTTCGGTTCGAGGCAAGGAGCTTATTGGGAAGCTTTCCGAGCTTGTAGTCGGTGACGTTCTTATCGTTGACAAGAACGCTATGACTGTGACTGTTCCGAACGAAGAATATTCTCCGTTTTTCGAGAAGAGCGTTAAGTTCAAGGGGTACAACTCCACGCGTGTTGCGGATTCTATTATCGTTTATAATAAAGGCGAGAGCACGAAAACGAACATTTGGGGTAATGAGGCTGTCGTTGATTCGAACGGATACGTTATTTCCGTCGGTGGAAACGACAACGCTATTCCGGAGGGTGGTTTTGTTGTCAGTGCTGTTGGAGCAAGCAGGATCGCCGAGCTTAACGAGGCGGCTGCTATCGGGTTGAAGGCGATCATTGATGACAAGGCGAAGACAGTTACGTTTTATTATAACGAAGAAAGCATTATTGCTTCGATGGAGATAAAGCATGCTGATGCTTTGGAGCAGTTCAAGGATGCAACCGAGAATTTTGCTATTATTGACAGGGATGCTGCTGAAAAATACTTGAAGAAGCTCAGCGAGCTGGTCGACGCTGCAAAGAAGGCTATTGCCGACAATAACACAGCAAAGGCGATCGCACTTTCAAAGACATTTGAGCAATATTATGAAGAGGGTTATCTTTATCTTTCTGAAAGTCCCGCGGTCGAGGGACGCGCGATGTGGTTGAGACCGACGGGTATGAACACGAAGAGCGACGTCCAAAAGAAGGTCGAGGAGATAAAGGGGCTCGGATTTAACATCATTTGTCTTGAATTATTTTTTGACAGTACTTTTATTTGTCCGATGCCGGAGGAGAGTCTCGTTATTCACAATCCTTCGTTCAAGGGGTTTGACGTTTTGGACGCTTTTATTGAGGAGTGTGCATCTCAAGGCATTGAGCTACAAGGCTGGCTTCCCGTTTACAGAGTCAGTTATTCCACAAGCACCTACTATAAGGACAGTCTTGCGTTCAAAAAGCCGGAATGGTTATGCAAGAGCAAAAGCGGAAATGACTACGTCAGAAACGAATATGGCGACGGATATTTTGTTGATCCGTCAAACAAAGAGGCTGAGGATCATTTATTTTCCGTTTATGAATACATTTTGAAGAATTACAAGCTGGACGGGCTTCAGCTCGACTACATACGTTATCCCGTCCAAGAAGGTGAAGAATTCGGCTATAACGAAAGCACGATCGATGGGTTCACGAAAAAATACGGCACTTCCCCGCTTGGTTTGAGCAAGGGTGATGAGTTGTGGGATGAATGGGTCGAATATCGAGCGGCGTTCGTTACGGGATTCGTTGAACGTATAGCATCACTGGTCAAGGAAGTATCACCGAGGACTGCGCTTTCGTGCGACGTTGCACCAAATCTTGCCGATTCAAAGGGCTCTCATCTTCAAGACGTTGTTAAATGGATGGAAGGCAATACCATTGAGACGGTTTTCCCGATGGCTTACGGCACAAACGTTGTCAAGATGTATGCAAAGCAAACAGTTGATGCATTCGGAAATAAAGGGTTTTCGTATATCGGACTCGGAGATTATGGATATGAAGTATTGATAGATCAGATCATTGATTCAAGAGCTATGGGTGCTGACGGATTTGCTTTCTTCTCATATTCACAATACAATGACGGTAACTATGCGAAATATATTGCAAGCTCGATCTTATCTAACTCTGCTGTATCGCCAACATATGATGCTCGCATTGCGGCGATAGAACAACTGAAAACGATCGACACGAGGCTTTCTTTGATCGGCGGATATGACGAAGAGAGAGAAAAGATCGGCGAGTTTATTTCAAAATTGGAAAAGGAGAAGCTTTCGATGTACGCTGATGAGCTTCTCGGTTACGTTGATCTATTCGATCTGCCAAGCGATGAGGTTGCCAAACGTGTGCTTGGGGATGACCTTGAGTTGCTCGTCAAGATCGTGAAGCTTTCCCACGATGACTACAGAGATTTTAAAATTGAAGCTTCAAATGAAAACAGCACTGCGACTTCAAGCGACGAGTCGGTTGATGGATCGACCGACGGTGACGGTGAAAAGATCCTCGTTTGGATTATTGTAGGATGTACTCTTTTCGTAGTTGCAGCAATCATATTCATATTCTTGAAAAAGAAGAAATAATAGACAAAACTCATCAGCATATTTTTGCTGATGAGTTTATTTTCGTCATTTTGTTGATTGACTTTAGCTTGCTATTATAGTATTATATAATACAGATTTTTGGAAGGTATGCCTTTATGAGAAGAATTATTGATACTCACACACATATTTTTCCCGATAGTGTTGCCGAAAGGGCAAGTAACAATATCGGTACTTATTATAATATGCCGATGGAATGCAACGGCAAGGTATCCACTTTATTTGAGCAAGCACCTCATATTTCTTATTTTGTTGTTTCATCCGCGGCGACTAATCCGTTACACGTTCAAAAAGGTAATGATTTCATTTTGAACAGCGCGAAGGAAAACGCTTGCTTTATTCCGTTTTGCTCGGTGCATCCTTCGGCTGAAGGTATGATCGAGGAGCTTGAACGAATTTCACGTTGCGGTGCTAAGGGGATCAAGATACATCCCGATTTTCAACATTTTGACATTGACGACCCGAGGATGATCCCGCTTTACAAAAAGATGGCTGAGCTTCATCTTGTCGTTTTATTTCACGTTGGAGATGAATTTTCCGACGCATCGTCACCGAGAAGGCTTTTAAACGTCATTAATGAAGTTCCCGAGTTGACGGTTATTGCGGCACATATGGGTGGCTATCAAGCTTGGGATGAAGCTGAGAAGCTTTTATATGGATGCAACGTATATTTTGATACGTCCGATGCATTGATGTGTTTGCCGCGTGAACGGGTTCTCAAGCAGCTTCGCAACCATCCTATTGAAAAGATATTATTCGGAAGTGATTTCCCTCTCGTATCTCCCAAGACAGCTTTTGAGCTTTTTGATTCGCTGCCCTTGACCGAGGAAGAGAAAAATATGATCTATTTTGAAAATGCGGCAAGGCTTTTTGGGATCGGCTAAAAGACGTTCGTCAGGCATTCCCATATATTTTTGAGCATTGTCAGCAGGTCCATTCGCTCGACGTCCTCACAGACGGTTATCGGTGTGTTTCCGACCTCCGTTCCGTTTATATAATAACGCACAACACCGACTATATCACCCGTTTTTATCGGTGCTTCCACATTCTCTTTTACTTCAAATTTTGTTTCTACGGCACTCTTTCCCTTTTCTGTCAGCAGACTGCTGTCGTCATAGGTGAGACGTGCCGTACTCTTTTTTCCGTGAAGGACGTTTATCGGCTCTATCGTCAGTCTTTCGGGAGTTGTTATCATATAGTTCGCGAACCCGTAATCAAGGAGCTGCTTTGCGCAAGAAAAACGATCGTCACTCGTTTCTCCGCCGAGAACTACTGCTATCAGTTGCATATTATCGCGCTTTGCGGTCGCACTCAAGCAAAATTTTGCTTTTGAGGTATAACCCGTTTTCATTCCGGTCGCTCCGTTATAGAAGCGGATGAGCTTATTGGTGTTAGCAAGCCCGAAGGCACCGTTTCTTATCGTATCCATCCAGATGGTCGTATATTTGAAGATATCCTCGTGCTTCATCAGCTCTCGTGTCATCAAGGCGACGTCGTATGCACTTGACAGATGGCCTTCCGCATCAAGCCCGTTAGTGTTGACAAAAAATGTGTCATTCATTCCGAGGACGGTTGCCTTCTCGTTCATCGCATTGACAAACGAGGATTCGCTACCGTATATATGCTCGGCAAGGGCAAGAGTCGCATCGTTAGCTGAAGATACAACGAGAGATTTCAACAGATCCTCGACGCTCATCGTTTCGTTTGGCTCAAGAAATATTTGGCTTCCGCCCATTGATGCGGCGTGTTCGCTGACGGTAACTTGGTCGGTATATTTGATCCTTCCGCTATCGATCGCCTCCATCACGAGCAAGGTAGACATAATTTTCGTCACAGATGCTATCGGGAGCTTTTCGTGTTCATTTTTGTTATAGAGGATCTTTCCGGTCGAGTATTCCATCAGTATTGAGCTTTTTACCTTTTGGTCGCCGCTGAATTCTGCCATCGTTTCGTTCGTTTCATACCAATAGTCCTCTGTCGGATAGTAGACGGGATATATTTCGGCTGTTTCAGATGCGTTAACTGCCGTAATAAGCGACGTCAACAACAAGATTATTAATAACGCTATGATCGATCTTTTCATTTTGATCTCACCTTTCTTTTATTTAAAATGACCTGTCTCGTTAAAATATATGAGACAGGTCATTATATTATTACAGCGTTATTTTATCACCGCGCTTCAGCTTTCCGTTGAGGATATCCGCGGCTATCGGTTGTTCAACTGTACGACGGATCTCGTTTTTCAGGCTTCTTGCGCCTTTTTTCGTTTTACAGCTTTGTGCCAATCGTTTTAAAAGCATATCGTCATAGCTCAAGGTATAGCCTTTTTCGCAAAGTCTTGCCGATAGGTCGCTCAGACAATTCGCTGCGATGGTTTCGAGTGCATTTTTGGAAAGAGGCTCAAACCACACTATCTCGTCGATACGATCGAGCAGCTCAACGGACATAAAGCTGAGTCTTTCGCGTTCGTTGTTATCGAAGCCGATCGACGAGGAACGAGCACACTCGTTTGCCGTCATAATGATTATTGTGTTCCGAAAGCAGATGTGGCGGCCTATTGAATCGGTCAGCATTCCGCTATCCAATATTTGCAAAAGCAGAGAGAGGACCTCGGGAGATGCTTTTTCTATCTCGTCGAAAAGAACGACACAATAGGGTGTTTTTCTTACGAAGTCTCCGAGTATACATCGTTCACCATAGCCGACGTATCCCGCTGATGCGCCGATCAATCGGCTGACGGAGTTCGGCTCGGTATATTCGGACATATCAAGACGAAGAAGCGCGTTCTCACCGAACATTGCATCCGAAAGCACTCGTGCGGTCTCTGTTTTTCCGACTCCCGAATCGCCGCAAAGCAGGAAGGACGCTATCGGTCCGTCGCATTTTCCGACGCCCGAGTGCGATCGGCGTATCGCGTCACATATTTTAGTTATTGCAGCCTTTTGTCCGACTATCGATCTTTGGATGGTCGAATCGAGCATCGTCAGCTTTTTATTTTCATCGATGCTCGCAACGGGGATCCCTGTCATCAGCTCAACTGTTTTTTCAATATCCTGCGGTGTCACAAGCAATTCTCCGAGCACGCTTTTTCTCGCCGCAGATTCGTCAAGCAGATCGATGGCTTTATCGGGAAGCTGTTTATCGTAGATATATCTAACTGAAAGCTCTACTGCCGATCTTATAGACTCGTTCGTGAACGTTACGTTATGGTGGTTTTCATAGTAGGTCTTTATTCCGTTCAGGATATCGACACATTGCTCCTTTGATGGCTCATTGACGGTTATACTTTGGAAGCGACGGTCAAGGGCGGCATCGCGCTCGATCGTTTTTCGGTATTCCTCAAGTGTTGTTGCTCCGATCACCTGCACCTCACCGCGCGCAAGTGATGGTTTTAGGATATTTGAGGCGTCGACAGCACCTTCTGCCGCACCCGCTCCGACCATTGTGTGTATCTCGTCGACAAAAAGGATTATATTTCCGTCATCCTTGATCTCGTTTATTATCATTTTCATCTTCTCCTCGAACTCGCCTCTGTATTTTGTCCCGGCGACGAGAACGGACATATCAAGTGAAAAAATTCGCTTTTGCTTCAATCTTTCGGGGACTTTTCCCTCCACTATACGACAAGCGATGGATTCCGCTATTGCTGTTTTTCCTACCCCTGCTTCTCCTATCAAAAGCGGGTTATTCTTTCTTCGGCGAAGCAAGATCCTTATTAATCGTTCTTCCTCCTTTTCGCGACCTATCACTATATCGAGTTCGCCGCGTTTTGCCAGATCGTTCAGGTCTCTTCCGTGTTTTTTTAACGTCATTATTTTTTCGTCGCTATCGATTCTTGTTATCTGCATATCATACCTTTCCTTTGAAAGCAAGCTGTCGATCGTTATATATAACTCTGAGAGTCTTATTCCGTTTTTTTGCAAAATTGCGGATGCCTCACACTCTTCCCCCAATATTGCCATTAATATATGGAGTGGGCCTATACTCGGTGCATTGAAGTCGTCAGCTTCGATCGATGCCCGTTTCAAAAGGCGTTTGCATCTCGGAGTAAGATCGGAAAAGCCGACGTTTGTTTCTTTCGTCGAGCCCGACCGATCGACGAGCATGGCTTTTATCTTTTGTTGACTCAAGCCTCGCTCCCAAAGAAGTCGCTCGCAAACGGAGCCTTTTTCACCGAGAAGTGCCAAAAGGATATGCTCACTTCCGACGTAGGTATGCCCCATTGAGCGAGATATTGAAAGCGAGGATTCTATTATCTTTTTTCCTTCTTCGGAAAAACTGCTGCTCACCTTTGATCTCCTTTTTTGTCTTCTTTATTTATGTTATGAAAAATTAAATAAAATGTGATATTTGCTATTTTCAAATCGGTATTTTTATGATATAATACAATTGATGACAGATATTTCTGTTTTTTTAGAATTTTGAGGAGGGCATTTTATGCGCGAGGAACAAAAGAATACCGCCAACATCAAATCGCCTTCTGACGAGTTGGCGAAAAAACGTGCTCGATCGGTTTCAGCCAACAAGAAAAAGATCCTTCGTCAAAGGAAGATCGAGCGGATCAAAGCTTTACTTTTTGTATTTTTGACCTTTTATTTTGCCATTATTCTCATATCTTCCGTGATTTTTTTCGTCAAGCTAACGCGCGGTCCCGAGGCAGTCAAAAAATGCGGGCTGGCTATTCAATATACTGAAAGCTCAAAGTTGACTTACTCTGCTGACGAGGTTTTTATCGGAGGTTCTCTATATATTCCTTACGAAGGGTTCTCGAAGCTTTATCCTGCCGTTTTGACGGGAAATTCAAACCAGATCACAATTATTCTTTCCTCGGGAAACGATTATTGTACCCTTTATAAAGACTCGAGATTTATTTATATCGGCAACGTTCAATTTGCTCTTGAGAATCCCGTTTTGTTTTTGGAGAATGATTATTACATTCCTTTCGAGGTATTTGAAAAGTATATTAACGGGTTAGAAATTTCATTTGATTCCAGACGCGGCAGGTACGTTATCTCCGCGACCGAAGAGCCGATCTCGTTTATCGGCAAATTCCAAGAGTTACCCGAGCACATCAAGGTTACTGATATTCCTTAAGTTTTGGCAGGTATTATTTATGTTTCGCGGACGACGTTTATTTAAAGCTGTTATATTTTTCGTCGTCGGGGATATTGTTGCCCTTATTTGTCCGAAGATCTGCTTTTATATTTGTTTTTGTTGCGCTATTGCACTTTTCGGTGCGGTAGCGCTTTCTCATTTCAGCAAATACAAGTATATGCAAAAGTATTTTGCTTTTCTTGCATTTGGGTTGATTTGGGGAACGATGTTCAGTTCGTTTGTTTTGGCGCCCTTCAAGGTGTACGAGGGCTCTCGGACCGAGATATGCGGGTACGTTACCGAGGTCAACACGATGAACGATTCCTTCACCTTGAGTGTTAAGGACGAGAGGCTTTTGCCGTTTCGCTTCAATGCTAAGCTTTATAGCGACGAAAAGACGGCTGCTTCGATCAAAAAAGGCGATCGTTTGGCTGTTGTAGTCGACTGCGGCAGTGCGACGGAAAAGAGATATTTATTAGCTGACAGATGTTATATTCAAGGACAAGCTGTCAGCATTGAGGAATGTGAGGTTGAGATCACGGCTTTCGATTCGTTTTTTCTTTCGGTCAGGTCTGTAATTGATGATTCGCTTCGCAACGCTTTGGGTGATGGTGACGAATATGGACTTGCATCGAGCATTCTTGTCGGAGATCAAACGAGTATATCTGCCGAATTAAAGGAGGCGTTTCGTAAAACAGGGGCGTCGCACTATTTATCGATCTCCGGACTTCACTTTTCTTTAATCGTTTTGGCGTGTTATTTTGTTGTTTTGAGAACTACGTCGAGCTACAAGGCTGCTTGTATCGTTTCGTTGATCGTAATATTTTTATATATGCCGATCCCTTCTTTTACGCCGCCCGTTGTACGTTCTGCTTTTATTTCCGTTTTCCTGTTTATTACGAGGTTACTGAAACTAAAAAGTGACACTGTTACTTCAATGTCACTTTCGCTTTTAATTATTCTATTATTTAATCCCGCCGCGATATTGTCGATCGGTCTGCAATTATCTTATTGTGCTACTCTCGGCATTATCTATTCCGACGCGATATCACCTGAGATCGCCCTCGAGAACAGGCACGGCTCGCATTTCAAACGTTTTTTGAGATACATTCAGCTCAGCTTTAAGGTCAGCACACTCGCTTTAGTCTTCACGACACCGATAGTGCTTTTGAATTTCGGTTCGTTCTCGATATTCTCACCGCTTTTCAATTTATTGCTTTCGCCGATATTTTCCGTTGTCTTGATCTGTGCGATAATTATTGCTTTTCTATCATTTCTATTTCCTACGCTTTCGCTTTACATTATTTGGATATTCGAACTGCCGCTTCGGCTTTTCAACGAGATCGTCAAGTTTTTTGGTGAGTTTCCCTTCGTTTTGACTGATGCTCAAGGAAAGCTTTCGGAAATTTTGAATTACTTGCTTTGTGCAGCGATATTTATCGCGGTTTTGACATATGGTCAGAAGCGCGAAAAGGACGGAAAGATATTTTTGTTTTTATCTTGGGGTTCGGTCGTTGTTGCAGCTCTTTTGGGATTTTAATAAATTTTCGATATGCTCGAGGTATGCATCAACGACGTTTGAAGGCGAGATAACGGTCATTCTTCCTCCGAAGGTAAACACCCATGAGAAAAACGTTGGGCTTACCGCAACGCTCACCGTTGTTTCATAGGTATTTTCATCGATCGTTCTTTTTACGATATTCTTTCCGAATTTGTCGATAACTACGCCGATAAGCGTTTTATCAAAGCGGATCGTTACTTTTGAATCGTCTCCGCCATACATATCAAAGATACGTTTGCTGTATTCGGTCATATCGATATCTGCTATTATTTGATTTCTTTTTTCATCGACAACGGAGCAGGATTTCATTTTATCAAGTCGATAGTGACGTATTGATCCGCGAAAATCGTCGATGCCGACAAGGTAATAGAACTCGTTATCCCACCAAAGTCCCGCAGGCGAAACGACGTAATACTCTCCGTTTCGACGTGGTACAAGCTCAAAGCCATCGTTTTTTTCGGATGCGCACCACTCCATATATTGAAATCTTATTTTTTTGTTTTCGTTTATTGCTGTATGGATCTCGTCTATTCCATACAATATTGACTCATTCTCGGATTTCAGGCTATATGACGTACGCGAGAGCAATTTCTTTTTCGTATAGTTTCCCATCAGCGATGCAAGTTTTTCTTGGATCGTTTTCGTTTTCTTTTGGGTTATGAATTTTGATGCTTGTAATGCATCGATGAGCAGCTTTACCTCTGCTTGTTCGAATTGTCGTGTATTTATACAATACCCGCCGTTCTTTCCGTTTTGATGCTCTATATCGCAACCAAACTGTTCGAGTGCCTTCAAATCCGAATATACGCTCTTTCGCTCTGCAGGTATTCCTCTTGCTTCGAGCTTTTCAAGTATTTGTTCCATCGAAAGATAGTGCTCGATATCGCTTTCTTCTTCCAAGATCTCCTTCAGATGTAGTATTTTCAGTTTTGAAAATTCACCTTTCATTTCTTTTTCCTTTCTTTAACGATTACCAATTTCTCGACGTTAGGCATTCCCAAAGTGTTATAAGCACTACTGCTGACAAAAACCAAGCCATTTTCGAAGCCTCCTTGTTTGTTTCTTTCTGGCTTTATTATACCAACAATAGTGTCCCATAAATAGGACTCGTTTTAATTTATTATAACAATTATTACTTTTTTGTCAACAAAAAAATGCCTGTTCTTTCGAACAAGCATTTTATATTTAGGTTTATTACATTACGCCTTGAGACTTCATTGCCTCGGCAACCTTGAGGAAACCTGCGATATTAGCACCTTTAACGAGGTTACCTTCACATCCGTATTCCTTAGCTGCGTCGTATGCTGCTTTATAGATACCCTTCATAATACCGTTGAGTTTTTCATCAACCTCTTCAAACGTCCAGCTGAGTCTCATTGAGTTTTGGCTCATTTCAAGACCGCTTGTTGCTACACCGCCTGCGTTAGCCGCTTTTGCAGGTCCAAAGTAAACGCCTGCATTGAGGAATGCTTCAACAGCTTCGGGAGTTGAAGGCATATTGGCACCTTCGGCAACGTATTTAACGCCGTTTGCGATAAGTTCTTTAGCACCGTTTTCGTCGAGCTCGTTTTGTGTTGCACAAGGAAGAGCGATATCACATTTTACGTTCCAGATATTTCTGCAGCCTTCAACGTAGGTTGCTGTTTTTACGATATCCGCATAGTCTTTTACACGTTTTTTCTCGACCTCTTTGAGTTGTTGCATTATCTTGAAGTCGATTCCGTTTTCATCATATACATAGCCGTTGGAGTCGCTCATTGCAACTACCTTACCGCCGAGCTGATATACTTTTTCACATGCATACAAAGCAACGTTACCGCTACCGGAGATAACGACTGTTTTTCCGTCAAAGGAATCGTTTTTCGTTGCGAGCATTTCTCTTGTAAAGTAGCAGAGACCGTAGCCTGTTGCTTGTTTTCTCGCCAATGATCCGCCGTAGTGGAGACCTTTTCCCGTCAACACGCCTGTGAACTCATCACGGATACGTTTATATTGACCGAACATATAGCCAATTTCTCTTGCGCCAACACCGATATCACCTGCGGGTACGTCGGTATCTGCGCCGATATATTTTTGGAGCTCTGTCATAAATGCTTGACAGAATTTCATTATTTCGTTATCACTCTTACCTTTGGGATCGAAATCGGCACCACCTTTACCGCCGCCCATAGGGAGACCTGTTAAGGAGTTTTTAAATGTCTGTTCAAAGCCGAGGAATTTAATTACGGATGCGTTAACAGTGGGATGGAAACGAATTCCGCCCTTATACGGACCGATCGCAGAGTTGAACTGAACTCTGTATCCGCGGTTAACTTGAACTTTACCGTTATCGTCAAGCCAGCTTACACGAAACATTATAAATCTTTCAGGCTCGGCTATCCTGTCGAATATACCTGCGTCAACAAAATCTTGACGTTTATCTGCCACGAGCTCAATAGACTCGAAAACCTCTTTTACTGCTTGTAAAAATTCAGGTTCGCTGCTATTACGCTTTACTACGTTTTCATATACCTTCGCGAGGTATTCATTCTTAAATTCCATTTTCGGAGTCCTTTCGCGCTATATTTGAGACTTAATCGTCTTCATAAAGATTTTCTTTCAAATACAATACAGGGTTGACCTTTTCTCCATCGATTATTACTTCAAAGTGGAGATGGGTTCCCGTTGAGTTTCCTGTTGATCCGACGATTCCGATCGCTTGACCTTCTTTTACTGTATCGCCAACTTCTACAAGATACTCATTCAAGTGTGAATATGACGTGATCATTCCGTTGGGGTGGAGTATTTCTATTCTATTGCCATAGCCCCACGAATAGTACTTTTTAACGACCTCGCCATCGCCTGCTGCGATGACCTCTTTTCCTTTTATGTTCGGACCGGAGATATCGATCGCTTCGTGGAATTTCCAGCCTTGGCCGATATCACGCCATTCATACGGAGAGGTGATTACACCATAAAGCGGAACGGAAAAGATCTTAAGAGATGCGGGAGTCATAGAGGAGCTGATCATTACGCCGCGCTCTACTACCTCGGACACGGGCTCCTTCAAGACGACCTTTTCGACAAGAATCTTTTCAACGAGCTTATCGTTGAGATACACAAGCTCGAAGCTTTCTTTCATTGAACCGTTTTCGCCGTCAACGAGAACTTTTTTATATTTTTTTGTTTTTCCGTCGTTATCAAGATATACTGTGTCAAATTCCAGCTCTGTCGTTGTAGACATTGTTTTCTTATAGCTGAGGTCAAGAACGAGATCGGTAACACCGTATACGCTTTTTATTTCGAAAACGTATCCGTTCTTATCATATCCAAGCATTTTTTCAAGGACGCTTCCGCTTACGAAAGTGCTTTTATCAAAGTTGGATCTCACTATTTCAAATTCATTCAAAAATTTCGCTTCGCTTCCTGCACCGAACGCTTTTGCTTTTGCGTTCAAGACGTTTTGCAATGCATTGTTGATAACGCTGTCATCGACACAGGTAGCTATGAAGATACCGTCTATGTAGAGACCGTAGCCTTCTGCCGTTTCTTTTATTTCGCTTCCTTGGGGATTTTCGGTGTGACCTTCGGAGACATCTGTCGTTGATTCGTTGACGGATATTTCGTGGTCTTCGATTTCAGATCGATCTCCCATCATCAACGTCAAGCATACTGCCAACAAGGCAACAAGCAAGACGATCAATGAGATCAATTTCAAATACGGTCTTATTTTCATTAAATACATCGAAAAAATACCTTCCATTTTTTATTCCATTTTAATGCCTTTTTGCATTATACACCTTTTTTGTCAATATTACAATAGTTTTTTTCGATTTTTTCTTATTTTTTCTTAAAAAAACGAATAAAATTTGATAAAAAACGGTTGAAATAGTGATACATTTGGTTTATAATACTAATTGTGTAAGCTTGTTAAAGTTTACAACTAACCAAGGAGGATCTTCTAATGGAAATCAAATTTATTGAATCTCAAAACAAAAAAGAAAAGCCCTTTGACAAGCCCTTAGGTTTTGGTAAGTTCTTTTCTGACCACATGTTTCTTATGGACTACAACCCTGAATTAGGATGGCATGACCCGAGGATCGTGCCCTTTCAAAATATATCTCTTTCACCGGCTGCTATGGTCTTCCACTACGGACAAGAAATGTTCGAGGGTCTCAAGGCTTACCGTACTCCAGACGGTAACGTTCAGCTTTTCAGACCGCAAAAGAACATTGAAAGACTCAACAGGACTAACGAGCGTCTCTGCATTCCGCAAATGGACCCCGATGACGTTCTCGAGGCTATCAAGGCTGTCGTTAAGGTTGACAGTGATTGGGTTCCTTATGAGAAGGACACATCGCTTTACATCAGACCTTTCATTATAGCTACCGACCCCTTCCTCGGCGTTAAGCCTGCGTCCAACTACATATTCTGCATTATTCTTTCGCCGGTTGGTGCATACTATCCCGAAGGAATGAATCCCGTTAAGATATTCGTTGAGACCGAATACGTTCGCGCTGTTAAGGGCGGTATCGGTTTTGCGAAGGCGGGCGGAAACTATGCGGCTTCGCTCAGAGCTCAAAAGAAGGCTCACGAGCTCGGATATACTCAAGTTCTCTGGCTTGACGGTGTTTACCGCAAATACATCGATGAGGTTGGTACGATGAACGTATTCTTCGTTATCGGTGACGAGGTCGTTACACCTATGCTTGAGGGCAGTATTCTTCCCGGAGTTACGCGCGATTCCGTTATCAACCTTTTAAAAGCAAGAGGCTACACCGTAAACGAGAGAAGAGTTTCCGTTGACGAGCTTTTCGAGGCTCACAAGGAAGGTAGACTCAAGGAAGCGTTTGGAAGCGGTACTGCTGCAGTTATTTCTCCGATCGGACTTCTTGATCGCGACGGCGAAAAGATCGTTATCAACGGCGGCGAGATCGGCGAGATCTCTCAAATGCTCTACGATCAGCTTACAGACATCCAATGGGGACGCGCTGAGGACGAGTTCAACTGGATCGTTAAGATCGACTAACTGAAAGGATCTTTATATTGGAAGAAAGACAGATCACTACCGATGAGG
Organism: Clostridia bacterium; assembly: GCA_017436675.1. Lineage (GTDB taxonomy): Bacteria > Bacillota > Clostridia > Oscillospirales > CAG-382 > UMGS1307. The sequence continues at coordinate 40,719 of JAFSCS010000040.1, forward strand.
TCTCCGTCGATACTGCTGAGGTAGCAACGGAGCAAAAGGAAAAGATCAAGGTCGTCACTCCATATATTATCGCATCAGCTATTTTCGCAATTATTGCGCTCATAGTTTATTTGGTTTCAAGAAGCAGTGTTTCTTTCGCAGAGTTTTATTCCCGCACGATATCCCAATGGATACGCGCGGCTATCGGAACGCTCACAGGGTGGTTTCCCTTCTCTCTCGGCGAAACACTGCTTTATTCTTTGATCCCGCTTGCTGTAGGATATTTCATTTTCACGATGAGGCGGATGAAGAAGGACGAGCGATTGTATTGGAAATGCGTTTTGCCCTTGATCGCTATCATTTTCAACATATTATCATTATACGTGCTCGGGTTCGGAGTTTGCAATTTCAGGTATTCGCTCGACAAGAATCTCGGACTTGAGCGAAACAAGGTGTCGGCAGAAGAATTGGCGATGACGTCCGACCTGCTTTCGATGCAGCTTTCGTCTATCATTGACGAGGTCAAGTTTATTGAAGAGGACGCGTCGGTGATGCCTTATGATTATTTCGAGCTGATCCGAAGGCTTGACGATGCTTTTTCGAAATATGCTTCCGAGCACGACTATATTTCTCATTTCTACGCGAAGCCGAAGGTGATCGCATTATCGGAGCTGATGACGTACACGCACATTTCGGGTGTTTACTCTTTTTTCACGGGTGAAGCGAACGTAAACGTTAATTATCCCGATTTTGTTTTGCCGTACACTATGGCGCACGAGATGAGTCACCAACGTGGTATTGCGCGAGAGGATGAGGCGAATTTTGTTGCATTTCTCGTTTGCATGGAAAGCGAGGACCCATACATTCAATACAGCGCGCTGCTTAATATGCAGGAATACGTATTATCTGCTTTGGCAAAGGCTGACAAGGAGCTTTATGCCGAGAAATACTATGGGCTTCCCGATGAGGTGAGATACGAGTTGATATCTTACTCGAAGTTTTTCAAGAAATACGAGATTAGCGTTGCGGCGCAGGTCACCGACAAGGTCAACGACAAGTTTTTGCAAGCCAACGGACAACAAAACGGAACGAAGAGCTACGGTATGGTCGTAGATCTCACCGTTGCGCTTTACAAGAGCATTTACCCATCGTTATATGACTTTTCAAACGAATAGAACAAAAAGGAAAAAAGGCTCGGCATCCGATAAGATGCCGAGTTTTGTTATTTTATTTAATATTTATTTTATTTTCGCTATATCGGCGACTGACGTCCATCTTGTCATATCCACATAGCCTTTGCCTTCGACATAAACGTCCTGACCTGCCTTATCAAGCGAGAACCTTTTAAAGTCGATACGATATACATCGTTATACAATTCATCTGCTATCTTATTAAGCTTCTCCTTTTTTTCGGTCAATTCTTGAAGTGTTTGGGCTTCTTTTTCTGTCAAAGGTGTTTCTTTGTATTCATACTTGCTCATTTCATTAGCAATATCAATTATATCATCGGAGATTGTGTAAGTCGCATTTTTATATTCGTCAATGGTTTCAAAGCCCAATTTTTTATAATTTGTTGTGAAGACAAGGTCATATCCCACTTCACGATTGATGGTTGCAATGTGTTTGAGCCCAAACTCATCACCGAAATAGAAATCATCACCGAATACCTCAAGCATTATCCCGAGGAAAACAAGCGAATTTCCTGCTCTTGTACCTTTGCTGCAATCAACGATAATTTTCTCGGGACCGTATTCGAATGTACGAACATCAACCCCATCGCGCTGACCGACTACTTTAGACGTTATTTTAACCGATTGACGTGTGATTGAAGTCTTGGGGAAATTGCCGGAAACGAAAAAGGACGTGTACCAAGAACATTCTACGAATATTTTATCGTATTCCTCGAAAAGCTTCAAGGTCAGCTTAGCAATTTCGGACAGAGTCTCATCGTTAATTTCCGTATAGTTCAAGCTCTTTGCATATTCGGTCAGATCGAGTGTTTTTTCGGTTTCTACTACTGCGGTGCTGACAGTCTCATCAACGAGGCGTTCGTCGCCTTTCGGTGTATCTTTACCGGTCAAAGCAAAGACGGTAAAGCCGACTATTGTTGCCAAAGCCAAAACAATGAAAGTAATTAACAAGCTTTTTTTCATAGTATTTCCTCCTTTTTATTTTGTAATTGAAAGATCATATTATCTTGGGTAAGGTTAGATCTCGTCGCGAAGCGGTGGTTTACCCCTTAGCACCTCTTCGCGTATTATTGGCTTTTTCGTCCATACGCATCACCCCTGAGTCAGCGTTCTGGGCTTTGTTTTTCTACCGTTTCAGTGCCCTGTTACTCAAACGGTATAATATCCCTAACTTTATTATAGAGAGTAAAGAAGCATTTGTCAACCCATATCGATAAAAAAACTCCGTTTTTTTAATCAAAAACGGAGTTTTTTCGTTAGTTTTTAAGGCTATGTATCGGTGCGGGAATTCGTCCGCCTCTGTTAACAAACTCGGCGGGAGAGAATTTATTGACGGGCATTATCGGTGCATATCCGAGGAGTCCGCCGAACTCGACGCTATCGCCGACTGTTTTTCCATATGCGGGGATTATTCTTACAGCGGTGGTTTTATTATTGATGACGCCGATGGCGACCTCATCGGCAATTATTGCGGATATTATTTCAGCCGGAGTGTCTCCGGGGATCGCGATCATATCAAGGCCGACAGAGCAAACGCAGGTCATTGCCTCAAGCTTTTCGATCGTGAGCGCACCGCAATTTACGGCATCGATCATACCTTGGTCCTCGGAGACGGGGATGAATGCACCCGAAAGTCCGCCGACGTGTGACGACGCCATTGAGCCGCCTTTTTTGACGGCATCGTTAAGCATTGCAAGTGCGGCGGTAGTGCCGTGTGCACCGCAACGCTCGAGTCCCATTGCTTCGAGGATATGGGCAACGGAGTCGCCCACTGCGGGAGTCGGTGCGAGTGAGAGGTCAACTATACCAAAGGGTACGCCGAGGCGTTTTGAGGCTTCGGTCGCAACGAGCTGGCCCATTCTCGTTACCTTGAAGGCTGTTTTCTTTATTGTATCGGATAGGTAGGAGAAATCCTTACCTTTTGCATTCTTTACTGCCGATGCTACGACACCGGGGCCCGAGACACCGACGTTGATACAGCATTCGTTTTCGCCGACGCCGTGGAATGCGCCCGCCATAAAGGGATTATCCTCGGGGACGTTTGCAAAGACGACAAATTTCGCGCATCCGAGCGATTGGTCTTCTCGTGAATTGTAGGCGATATCCTTTATGGTTTTACCGAGCATCAGGACTGCGTCCATATTTATTCCCGAGCGAGTGCTTCCTACGTTAACGCTCGAGCAGACGACGTCTGTCGTTGTCAATGCTTCGGGGAGCGACTTTATCAGCTCTATATCGCCCTTTGACATTCCTTTTTGGACGAGAGCACCGAAGCCGCCGATAAAGTTTACGCCAACAGCTTTTGCGGCTTTATCGAGGGTTTTGGCGAGTCTTACGTATCCGTCCCTGTCAAGTGAGCCGCCTATTATTGCGGCAGGAGTCAAAGAGATACGTTTATTAATTATCGGGATACCGTATTCTTTTTCTATCTCGCTGCCGACGCTGACAAGGTTTTCGGCATATTTCGTTATTTTATCATATACTTTTTTAAAAAGCACGGTTTCATCGTCGCTGACACAATCGAGGAGCGAGATACCCATTGTTATAGTTCGAACATCAAGATGCTCGTTCTCGATCATATTGACGGTTTCGAGAACATCGGAAAAATTCAGCATTTTCGGGGGTTCCTTTCGTTACTATATGCGGTGCATCGAGTTAAAGATATCCTCGTGCATTGTATGGATACAAAGACCGTTTTCCGTTCCAAGCTCACTTAACTTATCTATAAAATCGCCAAATTGGATATTCAGTCCTGTTATGTCAACGAGCATCATCATTGCAAAATATTCCTTCATTACGCTTTGGGAGACGTCGAGGATATTTGCGTTATAGTCGGCACATCTTGCGCTTACCTTTGCGACGATACCTACGTTATCTTTTCCTGTTACGGTTATTACTGCTTTCATTACGTTTCATTCCTTTTGTTTTAATTCCTCTTATTTTAACATATATTATCTACTTTTGCAATAGACTATTTAATTTGAATTATTTACATTTTATTAACATTTTTTATTTATAATATGATAATATTATATTAAATAAAGGAGGGTATAAAATATGGCCAGGATATTAGTCGTTGAGGATGAGGTCATGATTAACGAGCTCATCGTTGAAAATCTAAAGCTTGTTGGGCACAAGTGTATTTCCGCCTTTGACGGCGAAAAGGCGCTCGAGATAATTAACAGCAATCTGCTCGATCTTATTATTCTCGACGTGATGCTACCGAAAAGGTCGGGGTTTGATATTATAAAGGAGATCAGCAACGTCCCCGTTATCTTTCTGACAGCCAAAAGCGATCTCAGCGATCGCTTGAAGGGGCTTTCGCTCGGGGCGGATGATTATATTTTGAAGCCATTCGAGATGCCCGAGCTTCTCGCTCGTGTGAAGGTCATTCTCAGAAGGACAAAACGCGACGAGATGTTCTTCCCTATTGATGACAAGCTGATCGATTTCGAGCAAAGAAAAGTATTCAAGGACGGAGTTGAGGTCGACCTTACTCCGAAGGAATTCGATATTCTTGACGCTTTGGTGACAAACAGAAACATCATTTTGACACGCGAGCAGCTCATTTCGCTTGTTTGGTCCTTTGATTATGAAGGCGACACGAACCGTATCATCGACGTTTACATCCGTCAGCTCAAAAAGAAGCTTGAGCTTCAAAACAGGATCAGGTCCATTTACGGCGTTGGGTATAGGTTGGAATTATGAGGATGAAGTTTTTTGAGCGTTCCTACATTTTGACACTGGTTTTGTTTCTCGTGTTCTTCAACGGAGCTATCTTTTTGTTGGAATATTTTACTTATCAAAGAAATCTTGATTCCGAGATACAGGTGGCAAGATCGGAGCAATATCTTATTAGCGAGGCATATGAGCGAGATCATTCGTCGGGTGGAAAATACAAAAGCGACGTGCTTCAAAATTCTTATGGCAGCTTTTATCTCGAAAAAGGAATAATGCTTTCATTTTCAAAGGATGGAGAGGTAACATTTTCCAATATTACGGAGGGTGCTGTCATTCCTCAAAGTGACGTTTTATCGATCGACAAGATCGGAGGCAGAAAGCACATTCTTATCAGCAAATATATTTGCGACGGGGATATTCTTTTGACTTATGCAAAGGATATCAACGAGCTTGAGGAGGAGCTCAGCAAGCTTATCATTACTTTTGGCGGTGTTTCGTTGGTCGCATCGGTCTTATTTGCACTACTACTTTATTATATGCAAAAAAGACTTCTTGTTCCGCTTGAAAAGCTCAGAAGCGTGACGAAGGATATTTCAAACGGGAATTTCGAAGCGAGGGCGGATGAGACCGGGGATGATGAGTTTTCGCAGCTTGCTCGTGATTTTAATACTATGACCGACAAGATAAACGATCAGATCGACGAGTTGAAGAATGCGGCGGCGAGAAAACAAGCTATGCTCGACAATCTCGCTCACGAGCTTCGCACTCCTTTGACGACGATTTACGGATATGCGGAATATGCGCACGGCGTTAAGCTCAGTGAGGATGCGCTTTTGAGGTCGCTTCGCAACATTATGAGTGAATCGAAAAGATTGGGCAGCATCAGCGACACGCTTTTGGATTCCGCTTTTATTCGTGAAAACGGGATCGAAAAGAAGAAGGTCTCCGTTGAGGGTATTTTATATCGCACCGTTGAGCGATTCAGCATTCGCGCTTCGGAAAAGAGAGTATCCTTAAAATACGTTGGGGGAAAGCTTGACGTATATGGCGACGAGACGCTTTTGGAGATAGTTGTTTCCAACTTGGTCGAAAATGCCATTCGTGCGTCGCACGAGGGTGGGACGGTCGAGATCGGTGTTGATGAGCAATCAAAAAGCATTTTCGTCAAGGACAACGGAGTCGGGCTCGACGACGAGCAGATAAAGCATCTGACCGAGCCGTTTTATCGGACTGACAAATCGAGAAACAGACGAGAGGGCGGAACGGGGCTCGGACTTGCGCTTTGCAAACGCATCACAGATGCTCACGGTGCATCACTTGTTTTCAAGTCGGAGCCCGGTGTCGGAACAACTGTTAGCGTAACATTCGATGGCGGTGATGATTTATGATGAAAGGCAGACGGGTCCTTTTTGCTTCTCTTGCGCTGATCTTCGCTTTATCGATGACGTTAACGATCGTTATGTCGCTAATGACGTTCTTTAGCGGTGGCAAAAAAATAACGTTAAAGGACAAATTGACTCCTCAATTGAGCATTGATCTTGAGGAGTTGACAAGTCAAAATGCAGAGATACGAAGAAAATTTGAGATATATTCGTTTCAAAAGGACGAGGACGGCAAAAAGGTTTTTGAGATCTTTTCTCCGAAGCAGGTTGAGGATATCAACACCTCAAAGAAAAACGGTGTTGTTTTTTCGCTGAACACAAAGGAAACTTTGTTTTTACTTTACGACACGATCGAATTGTTTTACAAAAATGATATTATTCGAATAACCGACGTAAACGGTACGACACACGAATTCTTTGGGGTTAGTCATTATTCTTCATCGGAATACTTCGATAATTTCGGTGGGTTGAACGTTGGCAAGGTCGATATGTCTTATGACATCAACGAAGATATTTATTTTACGGTCAAGACGAGAGTCGAGATACTTTGCAGTTCGTTTCAAGGATATCTCGACACGACTTATCTTATTTTGAATGCAACTCGCGAGTTGGAAGCGGAAGAGTTGGACCTTCTTTGCGCACGGATCGAGATGATCGATTTCGGATGTGTGCCCGAGTTGGAAGAAAAATACGCCGAGCTTTCGAGGATGCCGCTTGACGGGTTCAGGTTTTCAAACGGCAGGATCGATTTTTTCCACAGCATCACACAAGAGCTTCCTGCCGTTCACGAGGCGTTTCCTACGGGCTCTGCTCCATATGAGGCGGGTAGATACAAATATGACAGGATCGGCAAGGTCGTTGTTATTGAGGTATACAGAAAATGGTCGGAGCAGCTCGTTGCACGGATAAGATATGATTCAAAAAATGATACGGATATCGTTAACGAGCTATATGCTTTGATCAAGAATGAACGTCCGTATTTTGAGCGCATATCGGGTGATATGCCAAGCTTGATCGCCAATTATCGTATTGCCGTTTATTTCAACGGAATGCCGTTCTTACACGAAGGAGGGCGTGATCGCGCGATCGTATTCGATCCCGACGGGGAGACTGATATTTTTGCGTTCACGGACGGAGACGATATTTTTGATCGAAAAGAATATTATTTCACGGGTGGAAAAGAATTGACGGATCGTATTTTCAAGCTTGTTTTAGAAAAAATACATCAATAAAAAATTTTATTTATTTTGGTTTTTTTATATTTTGTTAACATTTGAGTTATATAATATGCTCAAAGAAGAAAATAAGAGCATCGCTCACTTCTTATGGATATTACCGAGGATCATTTCTTGGGATATCTTTTTCATAATACAATTTTCCTCTCACTGTAAAAGGGGTGTGGCGACGGCCTGCCCCGCATTGCAGTGAGCCAAAAAAATTGCCCCACATCAAATTTTCCCGAGGTATGAAACGCGTTCATCCTCGGGAAGTTTTTTATCCATAGTATACGGTATAGTCGATCTTTTTCAGCGAACCGCTTCCGAGATCATATACCCAAAAGTTTACATAAATCTTCTTTTCGTCATAGCTCGCAAGCTCTATTGGCTCGATCGTTCCGATGCCGATCGCATTATTACAATCCGAGCACTCAAAGCTTATTACGTTACCGTTGACTGACGGAGTGATCTTGTGTTCCGAGCTTCCCGTCGAAGTGAAGATGAACTTTACGACAAAATTGAAGTCCGCACCGCAATTTACTGCGAGTGATATATCGGAGGTCGAATCAAAGGTTATTATTGAGCCTGAATCGATTATTTCAAAATCAGCACTTGATCGTTTTATTTCCATTTTATTTCACGCTTTCATTATAAAAATATTCATAGTCGAAATATTCGATGAGGTTTGCATAGATCCCGTAGGAGTAGCCTTCTTGAAGGCTCGAGAGCAAAACACCGAATTCGTCATAGGTATAGGTGAATGTAAGGTCGGTTTTCTTTTCGCCGTTTTTATCGAGTCCGATGGTTGTCATTTTTATAAGGTTACCGTTTTCATCGTACTCTTTTTCGTGCCATCTTCCCTCTGCACCGTCAATATAATATGTAACCCTTATTTCGTTTCCGTTTTCATCATATTCGCTGAGCTTCGATATTTTATCGCCCTCACCGATGGACTTTTTCGAAAGCATTTTTCCGTCTTCGGAATAGGTATATTCATATTTATCGCCGGAGAAGGCAATTCCGTTCGAGATGCTATCCTTGGCGATGAGGTCGCCGTGGTCGTTATAGATATATTGATAAGTCTTTTCGAAATCGTCTTCGTTCGTCTTTTCTTCGGAAAGTGTTCCGTTTTCGTTATACTTATATTCGTGGTAGATCGCCTTATTTTCGTCTCCCTCGTAGTAGGTGATCTCTTTTATAAGCTCGTTATTATCGTTATAGGTATATTCGTAATACTTCGGAGTACCGTCGAACTTTATTTCTTTTTTCTTCGTAATATTACCTTTTTCGTCATAGGTATATTCATATGTGTTTTTACTGTCACCCGAGGACTCCTTCAAAAGATTTCCTTTTTCATCATAGACCTGTTGAAGCTCATATTCTTTCCAATCGTTTCTTTTAACGTTAGATTTTTTGATCTTTCCGCTTTCGAAATACTCATACTCGGTCTCTTGCAAGGTATGGGCGATATTATCGATCACTTTATGGTAACGTGTCACGTCACCGTTTTCGTTATACGTTGTTTCTTCGACTGTTTGGGAATCTTGCGCCAAATTGTTTGTTATTTTTTTAGTTATATTGCCTTTTTCATCGTATTCGTATTCATATTTTTTATCGACAGTTTGTGTAAAATCCGTTTCATACATTTCTTGGATTATTTTCTCGGATAAGACGTCGCCGCGATCGTTATAGGTATATTCGTTTGTCAAGCTATATTTTTCGGTGGGCTTGAAGGTTTTTATAAGGTTTCCGTTTTCGTCATAGGTGTATATGATCTCTTCGGTCTTATTTTCAAAATTGAGGATCGTTTCTTTTGTTTTGTTGCCCTTTGCATCGTATTCGTAGGTATAACGGTAGTTCATTACGCCGTCAAAAAAGAGTTCTTTTTTCGTGACGTTGCCGTTTTCGTCATATTCATACGTTTCATCTCGCGTGTAAGATGGGTTGCCCGATTCGTCGAGTCCTCTTTTCTCTTCGAGCTTAATCAGGTTGCCCTTCTCGTCGTAGGTATAAATGATCTTATCGGGCTTTGAGGACTCCTCATCGGTTTTCGATAGGCATTGTACCATTTTACCGTTTTCATAGATATATTCGAAATTCTCGGTTATAAAATAGCGTTCACCATAGGTATAGTCGCTATATATTTTCACCGGATCGCCCTGCTCGTTATAGGTCGTCTCTTTGAAGCTTTCATAAACCTCATAGTTTTTATTGGTGACTTTTTCGGCGTTCACGGTGAAGGAAGCGAGCATTTCCGCCGCTTCGGGAAAGCTTTTATTTTCATAGAGCAGCTCATATGCTTCTTTATATTTTCCGTCTTCTATCAAGGCGGTAGCTTTATCGATCACTCTTCCCTCTTTATCGCAAGAGAACAATGAAAGCGAGAGGGTAAGAAGTAGAAATATTGCAATTATTCTTTTCATTATTACTTTTCCTTTTTCAATATTTTTTTCAGTTTATCATATAACCGTATGAAAGTCAACATTAGTTCTTTTTTTGTTATTTCAAGGGATATGAAGCAGAAGGCGTATTCGTTTAACAAGCAAAATATCACTGAGCAACAAGGGTTGATCGGTGATATTTTTTAATTCTATTAAAGCTTTATAAACACTGCTATCATCAAGAATGCGATCGAGACGGCAAACAAAAGAAGCTGGAAGAGGATCGTTTTCTTGAACCACTCGGTGAAGCTGACGCCTGCAAGTCCTATTCCGACAAGCAACGTTCCGCAGGTCGGATACAAAACGTTGGTATATCCGTCGGCAAAGAGGTAGGTCAGTATGATCACCGTCTTACTGATACCGTCGATCGGTGCGAGGGTGAGCATCGGGATTATCAAGACTGCCTTTGCCGATGCGCTAGGGATGAAGAACTCGATTATCAGCACGAACAAATACAAAACTATTACTGCGAGGTAGGGTGAGATATTCGTTACTGAATTATAGAAATAGTAAAAGATGGTATGCAGGATATTGCCTTCTTGTGCGATATAGGTGATACCGAAGGCTATCATAATTATTACGATCGAGGGAAGGACGTCCTTTATTCCCTTTACGAAGCTTTTCCCGAGGCTCTTATATGAGCCAAGCAGTACTCTTCCGATTATGACTGTGCCGACGATGAATGCTACTGCCATAAACACCATTGCGAGAGAGCGGAGTGCTGCTATTGATGTGGTTACGACAACGGAAAGGAGCGCTATTGAGAAGAGGGAGATTATCATTTTTGATTTTTTGACGTCTTCCCTATGCTCTTCCGCTGAAACCATCACAAATCCCTCTGCATCGAATTTTTCGGTTATCGTTCTTTCGTCGCGCTTTGCGAGGTAGGTCAAAAACAGAGCCGTTACGACGTACATTACGCAGAAGATGATACTTCTATACCAGATACCGTCGGTGATGCTGACGCCTGCGGCGATGGAAGCTGTTCCTATTGTTAGCGGGTTGGTTATTGCGGTCGTAAAGCCGACACCCGATGAGATCAACACGAACGAGATAGCGGTGAATCTCGACCAATTCAATGCCGTGCATAGCATTGCGAAGACGGGATATAGGATCAGAAGCTGTTCTTGGAGACCGAAGACTGCGGATAATATCATTATTACTGCCGTTATTGCCCAGATGGCAACGAAGCGTTTTGACTTCAGGCGCATCATAATTACTCTTACGAGCGAAACGAGTCCGCCGCTTTCGTCGAGAACCTTAAAGGTACCTCCGAGGACGAGCAGGAGTGCGATTATCATAATCATATTGGAGCTATTGCTTCCGAATATCATCGCTTCAAACGGTGCGATGAGCCAACGCCAAAAAGGAAGGCGCGATGTGTTTTCGCTCTCGGTGAGCTCGCGGAAGGAGTCGATCACTATTTGTTTATTGAGCGTGGGATCGGTAGTATATTGATAGAACGGGAGCTCTGCTTTCGCTATGTCGGTGGTATATATAGTATATCGGCCTGCCGGTATCAGATAAGTCAATGCTCCGACGAAGAACAGCACTGCAAACAGTATTGCGACAACTGTTATAAAGCTTTTTACGCCAATTTTGATCTTTACGTTAATATCGGTATTACTCATATTATTTCTCCTTTATCGTACTCATAAACGTCGGCACACGCATCACGCCACTTTTCATCGTAGAGGTTATGGATCTCCTCGGATGCTAAGGTCCACTTTATGAGGCATTGGTCATCGTTTTCGGGGATGAGCATATAGTAGTCGTTTTTATGGTAGAACTCGAGATAGCCCTTCGTTGATGCGGTCAGCGAATAGATCGATCTCACGTCAAACTCAAAGTCAGCGGATGCGCCATCAAGCGAGCCTTTGATGGTGAAAGAGCAGTTAGTCAATCTCACCTCGCCGATGGACAAGGTTCTTCTGTCGTCAGGGACACTTCTCAGCTTATCGAGCTTCAACTCGCATAGCGTTGCTTTCATAGTCAATTCAAAATCATCGTCTTTTATTTGATTTGAGACTATACGGCGCTGCCATTTATACCATTTATCGATATCATACGGCAGTATTTGACCGCTTTGATCGACAAGGTCATAATATTCGTCCACCTTCGCTTTGAACGAGCAATTATTACATACTATTGTGTCATTATCGACGATGAGGGTATGCTCCTTTTTACAGTTAGGACATATATATAATATTTTCGTGATACCGAAAGCATTCTGTTTTTTTCCGACGTATTTATTACGTGCGGTCTTATTGAATTCGAAGTCGTTATAGCTGAGCTTTTCCAGAATACGCTCGTAGATCTCGTTTTCACTGAGGCTGTTGAGCATTTCGGGGGTGAAGACCAATGAATAATCTATTCCGATATAGCCTTTTTTTCGGTCGGAGGAATAGCGGTTGGTTGCAAGGTATGCGCCCTTTGAGGTTGCGACGACCACGTTCGATTTACTGCGCTTGATAAACTGTGCGGTAGCGGGGTTGATCGGGTGGGTGCTTCCGCTCGTTGACTGGATACCTTCGGGGAAAAGTCCGAGGGTGCCGCCGTGCTTCAAGACCTTATACATATTTTTGATACATACGAGATCGGGCTGATAGAGGTATTTTGAGATCACGCCGAGAGAGAGAAAAATTTGGAAGAGACCTTTTTTCAGGATATTTTGGTAGCCGCATACCATATTGATATCGTTTTTCTTGAAGCCATAGACGGTATAGACAAACTCAAGTCTTGAGGAATGGGCGGAGAGAAGGATTGTTGGGGTTCCTTTTAGTGATTTTTTGTCGTAATCGTAGCTAAACCGGACCTTATAGAGCTTATTGAGTATTCCGAGCACTCGCATTCCCAAGAACATCAACAACGGATTTGGCTTTTTTATTTTTCTGTTAATTAATTTTTCTTTTAGATCTTTTTTCATCGTCCAAGCAACCTTTAAACTTCTTCTTTTTACATTATATTACAAAATTCGCAATCTTTCAAGTTTTTATTGGAAATTTATTGAAAAAGGAAAAATCCAAGGCAACAAATGACTTGGATTTTGATTTCTACTATAGCAGATTAATTAAATATTCGATGTTTGACCTTAACAAAAATGAAATAAAGTTATAATACCGATAAGTTCCTATTTCAGTTTTTAATCTTTAGCTTTCAATTCGTCAAATTTTTGCTTCATTGTAGGATTGTGTTCAGTCAAACGTTTTATTGATAAATCTTGTGCTTTATTATTAGCAAGCCTTAAATTGTTTTCAGACGATAATAATTCACTTTTGATATTTTGAAGATGAATAATAGTCTTGTCTATTTCCTCAATAGCTTTTTGAAATTTTTCACTAGCAAGTCTATAGTTTCGCGAGAACTTAACTTTAAAATCATTCATATCTTCCTCGAATCGTGTTATGTCCAAATTTTGATTCTTAATTATTGCTAATTCTTGTCGATATTGAAGTGCATTTGAAGCGGAATTTCTTAAAAGGGTTATAATAGGAATAAAAAATTGGGGACGAACAACATACATTTTAGGGTATTTATAGGAGACATCAGTTATACCCGAATATAGTTCATTGTCTGCCTCAAGCATTGTAACTAATACGGCATATTCACAATTCTTTTCACGTCTATCCTTGTCGAGTTCCTTAAAAAAGTCTTCGTTTTTCTTTTTAGTTGCTGTGGTATCTGCTTCATTTTTCATTTCAAACATAATTGAAATGAATTCAGTTCCATCTTCACCAAAATCTCTAAAAATAAAATCACCTTTACTTCCACTTTTTGCATCGTTATCCTTTTCAAAATATGCATTTTGAAACCCTGTAGCACGCAATCTATTAAACTCTATTTGACAATGCTGTTCTAGTGTTTCTCCAAGTAGTTTGGTAGAAAGTTTAGATTTAAGATCTTTGTAGTATTCTATTTCGATATCCTTTTCTCGTATTTCTTTTTCGTGTTCGTGTATAAGCTCTTGTTCTTTAGCCCGATAATTAGAGATTAGTTTTTCTTTTTCATTGTTTGCCATTTCCTCGAAATGTTTTTGATCTTGCTTATTATGTTCAATCTGCAATTTAAGTGAATTAATTTGGTTGTCTTTATTTATCACTGCAAGCTTAATGTCATTTTCTCTTGAACTGTTCAAAATAGCTAGTTGATTTTCTAAGGATTGTATTTTTTGTAACATTTCATTAGTTTCTTTTTGATGTTCTTCGTTTGCTTTAATTATGGCGTTGGTCAAATTGAGATCGGCATCTTTTCTGTTGACATCAATTTGAAATTGCAAATCTTTTATTTCAGTATCTTTTTTGTGAATCTGATTGTTGTAAGTTTCAATTACCTTGGTGAGTTCAAGCTGTAGTTGAGACTTGATTTCCTTTTCGAACTCTTTATCCTTTACTTGTTTTATTAATGCGGAATATCCTGCTTCATCTACTTGAAATACCTCTCCGCATTTTGGACACTTAATCTCATTCATATTATTAAACCTCCTTTGTTAATTATTATCTACTATTTGACCATTTTCTAAAAACTTGGTTTTTAAATCATTACCAATTAAATACTTAAGTATTTCATAAGCAATAAGCTTTTTTGCTTCATTCTTAGAATCGCAAATGTATCCTCCACTGGGGGTAATCAGTCCATCAATGGTGCATATGCACTTCCATTGTGGATTACCGCACTGAGAGCTAGTATGCTTTTCAAAACTGTATTTGGGTTCGGATATAATCTTTTTTTGGTACAATTCTTGTAGTTGATTTATAGCTCTATTTTGATCAGGTTCTCCTACTGACTTGATTATTACTTCTTTGCGATTGTTGATTTTGTTAATAACCTTCATTGCACGCTTCGCTGCCATTCGTTTTGCCCCTTTTTCCGTTAAACCATATCCATATGCAACGTAATTTAACATATTAAAGCCAAGATTGACATTGACACCGCACTTTAGGTTTTCATTTATAGAAGAAACAAATTCAAAATTTAAAGTATCATTATTTTCAGAAAACCAATTTTCAAGAGATTTTTCCCAGTCTTCTTCGTCCTTTGAACCTTTTTCGAGGATGCCATCAATATCAAGCATATCAGAAACAACCTTTTCAAGAATAGTCATATTCCAATTACAGTCAATAGCGAGTGCACCTACAATTGCTTCAAAAAGGTCTTCTTTAACTGATGGTTGATTTTGTACTTCTCCCAAAATATCACTTTTGCCCATTAACAAATAATTTTCCAAACCAAGATTTTCGGTTGCTGCAGCAAGAGTAGATCGCTGAACAATACTAATTTTTAGATCACTAAGTTCTGCTTCATCAAGTTCACAAGAAAAAGCACTTTTAATTGAATATAGTTTTTTTAGGTCAGTCGGGATCTTAGGGGTGTCTATCGTATAGTGAGCTATAAGTCGTTTTACTACAACTATGCCTAAAATGCTATCACCTATAAATTCCAAAACCTCGTTGTCGTAAGTATTGTTCTCTGAAGCATATGAACTTCTTGTAAATGCTTGTTCTAGCAAATCTGGATTATTGAAATGATAGTTGAGTTTTTTCTCAACTTCGTGAATGTTGAATTTCTTCATAGTTTTATTCTCCAATTATTTCTAAAAGATTATTTTATGATTAAAGTTATCTGTTTATAGAAGATAAAATTATTTACTGATATTAAGCAACACATCCCCCCATAACATATTTTTTGACATAATTTATTTCACGTTTAATGTGAGTTATTGTATTATTTAGTCGCTCGTTGTACTTCCAATTTCTAAAGTTTAATACTTCATTCTCGGAACGTCCGTCTTTAAACCAAAAGTATACACCTTTTGAAAAGGGTTGATTAAACAACCAAAACATACCATTACTGTTTTTTAAATAGAATTCAAGAAACTCTTTTTTTATAATTCGATTATTTGACTCAGTTACCTTAAAAGTTTTTGTTACAATTATCTTGTTTTTCATTTGATTTCTCCTTTAAATAATTTTTTCTTTTTGTTTGCTAAGTGCAAATAAAAAAACCTCCTTTGCAGAAATAAGCAAAAAAGGCATAAAAATAGACCAACCAAGTTACAAAAGCAAACAAAATGTAACAAGAATTAGTCTAACTCAAAAAAATTATTTAAAATAATCCAAACGTATTTGTAATATTCCGACTAAGCTCTTTACGGAATATAACAAATAAAAAAGTATTATAATAAGCAATTTTTATGATTATACCTAATTTACGGTTATATTATCACATCTTTTATAATTTGTCAATACCTTTTCTATATTTACACGAAAAGAGAAGAACGAGAAGAGAAAAGTGAAGAGAACAAAAAGAAACGACAATCTTCTGTCGAAAATTGTCGTTTCTTTTTGGTGGAGGCGAGGGGAGTCGAACCCCTGTCCGAAAAAGATTCAACACAACTTTCTCCGAGCGCATACGATCATTTAATTTCCCTTGCGTGTACGCCGATCGTCAGGCTTACTCGTTCGGTAGCTTCATTGAGTCATGGAAAATATCAAAGCTTTTATCTTCGCACGTTCACTGCTGTGTCACGCCACGTTCGAGCTCGCAGTCCTTCCCGAGGTGACGGCCGCCCTTAGGCAGCGATTGCTAAATTTCTGTTAGCGTTTATATTTAAGTTTACGGTTTTTATAGAAGTCCCGCGCTTCTGCTCGCTTATCGTATCTCTTCTTCCCCGTCGAAACCTTTACGCCCCCATTTTATTCGTGGCCTGCGGCAGCTCGCTCGGCATCCCTTGCGGCTGTTTTTTTCGCTTCGGTCTCTCGTTTATCGTAGAGCTTTTTACCTTTACACAGTCCTATTGACATTTTTACCCATTGTCTATCGAAATACAAGCTCAGCGGGATTATTGCGTATCCTTGTCTTCCGACGAGTCCATAGAGCTTCAATATCTCTTTTTTATGCATTAGCAGACGGCGTTCGCGTCTCGGGTCTTTATTGAATATATTCCCTTTTTCATATGGGCTTATATGGATACCGCACGCTTTTATTTCGCCGTCTTTTATTTGGCAGAATGAATCCTTCAGGTTGACCGCTCCTTGACGCAACGATTTTACTTCCGTTCCACAGAGCTCGATTCCTGCTTCATACGTTTCTTCGACGAAGTAATCGTGGTATGCTTTTTTATTTTGGGCTATTATTTTTGTTCCTTTTGTTGCCATCACAACTACTCCTTTCAAAAGAAATCAATCAAAATACTTTACTTTTACCTCGAAAACGTTCTTTCCGTCACGAGTGATGACAGAATCATATCCGTTTTCGTTATACCAATAGTTTACCTCTCCGAGCTCACCAAGCTTCATTTCGCTTACATAATGGAGGTCTATCAAGCTTATATCCTTATGCTCTTTACAATAGTCATCGACGATATCGACGTAGATACAGTTATTGAGGTGGTCGTTTTGGTCGAGCATAGAATAGAGCACCTTGAACTCGGATCTGGAATCGCTCTCATCCTTTTTGATCCTGAACGTATCTATTTCGAGGTCGATCTCACGGTCGAGGTCGGGGATCTTTTTCGTCAAGACGTCGGGGCGGGCAATTCTACCCTTCTCGATATCCATCAGTACCCACTGGTTTACGGCGCAGCCTACGTTTTCTTCACCAACGAAGAATTCAAAATTTCGGAAGAACGAGACACCCTTTACCTTATGCTGCCAAGTTTCCATTGTTATTATTTCGCCGCATTTTATCGGTCTATTCAATTTTATTGCATTTCTCGCGACAACGAACACGACACCATCGTTTTTCATTGCCTCGTAGGTTGAGCCTATTTTATCGCAATCCTCTCTTGCGGCTTGTTGCATTGCCTTCATCAATGAGGAGATACGAAGTGTGCTTCTTGGGTTCGTATCGTAGCTTTTTACTTCAAAATCTGCTTTAATCATTTTTTTGTTTAACGCCGGAAAGCGGGTTTGCCTCCATTGCTTCTTTTAGTTTTTCGTTTGAAACGTGGGTATATATCTGTGTTGTATTGAGCTGTTCGTGACCAAGTATATCTTTTAATGCTCTCACGTCAACGTTGCCGCTTTCGTACATCAAGGTTGCGGCGGTATGGCGAAGCTTATGTGTCGAATAGCCTTTATTTCCGAGACCTGCCATTCGAAGATGCTTTTTCACGGTATATTGAACGGTTTTTCCCGATATTCTCGTTCCGTTTCCGCTCAAGAACAATGCATTTTTATCTTTTACGTTTATTTGGAAGTCCTTATAGACGCCCTTTGTCCGAACCTCGAGGTAATTCTTTACTGCATCTCGGCAAGCGGTATTAAGGTAGATAACACGCTGTTTACTTCCCTTTCCGGTTACGACGAGCGAGGAAAAGTCATCCTTTATATCGGTGAGGTTGATATTTACGAGCTCCGAGAGACGCATTCCGCAATTCAAGAAAAGCGTCAGCATACAATAGTCTCTCGCATAGGTCTTACTACCCTTATCGACTGAATTGAGCAATTCAAGAGATTCGTCGATCGAGAGGTATCTCGGAAGCTTATGCTTTATATTCGGTGAGTCGATATCCTTCACGGGATTATCGGTGAGTGTTTTTGATTTTTGGGTATGGTATTTATAAAACGCACGAAGCGTTGAAAGCCGACGGGCACGGGCGCTGTCTCCGTTGTCACGTTCGTTCGCAAGGAAAAGCAAAAACGCATAGATATCCTCGCTTCGTATTGAGGCGACACGATCCATATCTATCTTTTCGAGCTCAAGCGGATCGACGTCATCAAACGGTCGGTTTTCGCTTTTGGATATAATAAATCGGAAAAACAGTGAGAGGTCATGCTCATATTTTTCGCACGTTAATTTCGAGCAGTTTTGGATGACTTGTTTATAAGTCAGAAACGATCTGACGGGTTCGGGTGTTATTTTTAGCGTCATCACTACTCTCCTTTACTCTTTCACTAAAAATATATTATATTATATTTTATATATTTTGTCAAGAGGGATATTATGTAAACCTAATCTGTTATTTGATAAATCAAAGTGAAGTTGCAGGTCGTTTCTTTTGTGTTTATATTGAAATCTTTATACTGATACTCGTTTGTTTTTTCACCAAGCTTTTCGGTATTCCAGACGTCAAAGGTGAGTGTTTTTCCGTTAAATTCTTCTTTTAGCATATCCTTTGCGGTGAACTGCTTTTGGGAATTGATCGTATTGGGATCGAAGCTATAGGTAAAGTTACCGAAGGTATATTTTCCGTTTTCTTTTTTCACTTCTTTCACTATGATCGTTTCGAAGTAACCGCTATCCTCTACGGCGGAGCAGACGGCGATCCAAAGAAGAGTATTGCTATCGAGCTCGACTGTACCGAGCTCTTCCTTTAGGTATCTATAGTTACGCCACTCGGCAGGGTCGACGTAGGGCACGGCGAAATAGACGTCCTTCGGTGTATCGTGATATTTTTCGATCTTGCCGCAGGAGACAAAAAGCGTTGGCAGTATAAGAAAAACAGCGAGTATTGGGATCAGCTTTTTCATTGGTTATCACTCCTTTATTTTTATTATAGCACAAGTGCGCTCCTAATTCAAGGAGAGTTTATTGATGAAACATTTTGTCGAATTTTGCATATCTTGTAGAAGGCAGATATGCCGAATAACTTTAGAAAGGAAGATCATTTTTGGAGGAGCTTTGCTTTTGCAGGGACAAAAACAATAAAGATATGACTATCCCGGCGCCATCTCTTGCGATGGTATATTCACCGAAGCAGGTTTGGGGCGAGACGTATGAGGTTGACGTTGCGCTTGAGAGAGGGACATTGTTTCCCGAGCTTGACAAACCGTTTTTGGGGTATTTGAAGGAGGATATACGAGGACGATGAACAAAGAGAAAGAAAAGCTGATGAAGATGCTCCAGGCGATGGATTTTGCGATTTATGAGACGGCGCTTTTTTTGGATGCCAATCCGAAAAACAAGCGTGCGCTCGACTATTTCAAGAAGGCGCGTGAGATGCGCGACCAGATCAGAGAGCAATACGTTGAGAAATACGGTGCGGTGAATTTCGGTACCATTCACGGCGAGAGCTGGGATTGGGTGGAGACACCGTGGCCGTGGCAATACGAAGGTTGAGGAGGGATATAGGATATGTGGAGCTACGAAAAGAAATTGCAATACCCTGTTAAGATAAAAAATCCGAACCCTGCGCTTGCGAAGGTCATTATCACGCAATTTGGCGGGCCTGACGGTGAGCTTGGTGCATCGATGAGATATTTGAGTCAGAGATACTCGATGCCGTACGGTGAGGTCGTTGGAATTTTGTCGGACGTGGGCACGGAGGAGTTGGCGCACCTTGAGATGGTGTCGGCGATCGTGCATCAGTTGACGAGGAACATGACCATTGAGCAGATCAAGGAGAGTGGGTTTGAGCCTTATTTCGTTGATCACACTGCGGGGATCTATCCCGTTGCAGCTTCGGGTGTTCCCTTCTCCGCGATGGCGTTTCAATCGAAGGGTGATGCTATCACCGACATTATGGAGGATCTTGCGGCGGAGCAAAAGGCGAGGACGACGTACGACAACATACTGCGGCTCGTTGACGATCCCGACGTACGCGATCCGATAAAGTTTTTACGACAACGCGAGCTTGTGCATTTTCAACGCTTCGGTGAGGCGTTAAGGATATGTCAAGACAATCTCGACAGCAAGAACTTTTATGCGTTCAACCCCGAGTTCGACAAGGGTAGGAAGTAATATTAAAGCAGATGGTCCTACCATCTGCTTTTTTGTTGTTTGACAATTGGGGATTATTGTAGTATAATGAAGTATCTTTATATAGTTGAGGTAATTATCAATATGACAGAACTTGAAAAAATTGCTTACGCTAAATCATTCATTGACAAACTCGCAAATGGAATTAATCCGATTGATAATCAACCTGTAGCGGAGTATGACGCTTTAAACAATGTTAGACTATCAAGATGCTTTTTCTATGTGTCGGATATTTTAAGACAAGTAATTGAAAATGGTGGAATTACACCTCCTAAGAAACAAACAAAGAAAAATCCTTCTTCCCCTTTTTTCATTACTCAACAACAGCTTTCCCAATACTCCTATTCAGATAAACCAATAACCATCAGCGAAATAGCTAAAAGAATTAATTCGCTCATAGATACAGAGCAAATGAAACAATTATCCTATAAGCAAATTATGGGATTTCTTTTAAGCATAAATGCCTTATCAGAACAACCAAATACTTATGGAAAGCTTTGTAAGTTTCCAACTGAAACAGGCAAACAACTGGGTCTTTCACTTGAAACGCGCAACGGTGATAGGGGTGAGTATCAGGTTGTTGTTTACAATAAAGAAGCACAGATGTTAATTCTTGATAATATCGAAGTGATTATTGCTACTAAAAACTAATATAAAGTGGAGATTGATTGTTATGGCAAAATCAATTTTGTTTTTCGACATCGAGGTTGGTGTTAATGATAAGAAAATACACGATATAGGAGCAGTACGTTTAGATCAAAGGGTTTACAGTTCTAGCTCTATATGGGATTTTTATAACTTTATTTCTAATACAGAGTATATTTGCGGCCATAATATCATTCATCACGATATAAAATTTTTAGAAGAAGCACTTTCTAAAAAACTCCCCAACAAAGCTATAGACACTTTATATCTATCTCCACTTCTATTCCCCAAAAGACCATACCATCGACTTTTAAAAGACGACAAACTTCAAAGTGCAGAATTAAACAATCCTGTAAATGACAGCAAAAAAGCTCGGGATTTGTTTTTCGATGAAGTGAATGCGTTTTATAACCTTAAAGAAGAGAGAAAAAAGATATTTTGTGAACTACTATATAACTTTGTGGAGTTCCAAAGTTTCTTTGATTTTGTTGATTTCAAACCGAACAACTACAGTATTAAGCAGATGATTCTTGATGAATATCGCGATAAAATATGTGCTAACGCGGATATTGATCTTTTAGTCAAGTTTTATCCGAAAGAACTAGCATATTCTCTTGCTCTTATAGGATGTGGGGATCAATATTCTACGACACCACCTTGGCTATCACATAACTTTCCTAAGATAGAGAATGTTATAAAATTTCTTTGTAATACACCATGTACAGATGGATGTGATTTTTGTAGAAATGCACTTGATGTACATAAAGGGCTAAAGAAAATATTCGGATTTGATACTTTCCGTACTTATAACGGAGAACCGCTTCAAGAAATGGCAGCAAAAGCAGCCGTTGAAGGCAAATCTCTCCTTGCGGTGTTCCCAACGGGCGGTGGAAAATCTATTACGTTCCAACTTCCTGCTCTTATGGCGGGTAAGACTGCACACGGATTAACCATCGTTATTTCTCCTTTGCAATCCTTGATGAAGGATCAGGTTGATAATCTCGCAGAAAAGGGGATTGAAGATGCAGTTACCGTTAATGGAATGCTCAATCCTGTTGAACGAGCCGAAGCGATTGATCGTGTTGCAAGTGGCAAAGCATCTATCTTGTATATTTCTCCCGAGCAACTTCGATCTAAAACTATAGAGCGTCTTTTAATGTCTCGTAACATCGTGAGATTTGTAATAGATGAGGCTCACTGCTTCTCGGCTTGGGGACAAGATTTCCGAGTAGACTATCTCTATATTGGAGATTTTATTCGTAAGCTTCAAAAGGAAAAGAAAACCGATAAAATGCCAATTCCCGTGTCGTGCTTTACGGCAACGGCAAAACAAAAGGTCATTACTGATATATGCGATTATTTCAAAAAGAAGCTTGATCTTGACCTCGAGATTTTTGCCTCAACTGCAACTAGAGAAAATCTGCATTATACGGTTTTACACAAAGAGACCGATGATGAAAAATATACTGCTTTGCGTTCACTGATTGCGCAAAAGAATTGTTCAACAATCGTCTATGTTTCAAGAACCAAGCGCACATTTGAGCTTGCAAGTAAATTGACAAGCGATGGCTTTAATGCTTTACCTTATAACGGCAAGATGGATTCTAATGATAAGATTGCTAATCAGGAAGCCTTTATGAATAACGAGGTATCAATTATCGTTGCAACCTCGGCTTTTGGTATGGGCGTTGACAAGAGCGATGTTAAACTCGTTGTTCACTACGATATTTCCGATTCTCTCGAAAACTATGTTCAAGAAGCGGGACGTGCCGGGCGAGACCCCTCTCTTCAAGCGGATTGTTACGTACTATTCAATGATAACGATTTGGACAAGCACTTTATCCTTTTGAATCAAACAAAACTGAGCATCAGCGAAATTCAGCAGGTATGGAAGGCAATAAAGGACTTAACGAAAAACAGACCGAATATATGTTGTTCTGCTCTTGAAATTGCGCGTCAAGCTGGTTGGGATGATTCAGCAGGTTCGGAAATGGAAACAAGAGTAAAAACTGCAATAGCAGCACTTGAAACAGCAGGATATATCATTAGAGGCAGAAATGTGCCACACGTTTATGCGACAAGCATACGTGCAAAAGATATGAGTGAGGCATCTTACCGTATACGAAAATCGAGTCTGTTTACAGAAAAACAAAAAAATACAGCTCTTCGCATTGTAAAATCCCTCATATCGAGCCGTAGCATTGCAACTGCGGGCAACCCGGATGCTGAATCTCGTGTTGATTATCTTGCAGATATTCTTGGTATCGAGAAGGAATCAGTCATTGAATCTATAAACCTTATGCGTCAGGAAGGACTACTTGAAGATTATAATGATATGTCCGCATACATATATGATTCAGATAGTCAGCATAAATCAACGCTTGTTCTTGACCGCTTCGCTAAACTCGAAAGATTTATCCTTTCAAAATTCACGGATGAAGGAATATCTTTTGGTTTTAAAGAACTCAATGAAGAAGCACAGAATAAAGGTATCACAACCTCTAATGTAAAAAATATTAGAACTCTTCTTCATTTCTTAGCAATAAAAAATTACATAACCAAAGAAGAAAATAGAGATAGCTTTTCCGTAAATCTTGTTCCCTCTCTTAATCTAAAACGAATTATAGAGAAGTTTGAGAGACGCATTGATATCTGCCGTTTTATTCTCGAAGAACTTTACGAGAAAACAACACCAAATAAAGAAGAAGATACAGAAAAGAAGCCTGTTGAATTTTCTTTAGTTGGACTGTTTAAAGCCTATCAATCTACTCCACGAATGGAAACAATTGATACAAAGGTTGTACTTTCTGATGTGGAGGATGCACTTTTATATCTGTCCAAAACAGGCGCATTAAAACTCGAAGGCGGTTTTCTCGTACTATATAATGGTATGGAAATCAAGCGTGTTGTTAGAGACAACCGTATCAAATACAAAAATGACGATTATCGTTTACTTGATGAATTTTACAAGCAGAAAATTCGTCAGATACACATTGTAGGTGAATATGCAAATCTTATGGTTCGCGATTATAATGCAGCTTTGCAGTTTGTTCAAGATTACTTTAATATGGACTTTAAAAAGTTCATTGCAACCTATTTCAAAGGAGACAGAGCAAAAGTTATTGAACGAAATATAACACCCGAAAAATATAATCAGCTTTTTGGAGAACTTTCAGATAAACAAGCTGAAATCATAAACGATGCAGAATCAAAATATATCGTAGTTGCGGCAGGGCCCGGAAGTGGAAAAACTAGAGTGCTTGTACATAAGCTTGCGTC
This sequence comes from Clostridia bacterium, assembly GCA_017436675.1. Taxonomy (GTDB): domain Bacteria; phylum Bacillota; class Clostridia; order Oscillospirales; family CAG-382; genus UMGS1307. The sequence continues at coordinate 65,231 of JAFSCS010000040.1, forward strand.
CTTGTTACTTCTCGAAGATGTAAAACACGAGCAGCTTTTGATGCTCACATTCTCTCGTGCGGCGGCTACTGAATTTAAAAAACGTTTGGTTAAATTGATTGGTAATGCGGCTAACTTTGTAGAAATTAAAACTTTCCACTCATATTGTTTTGATCTTCTTGGAAAGATCGGCACGTTAGAAGGGTCTAGCAATGTTGTAAAAGATGCCGCCGATATGATTCGAGCAGGTGAAGTAGAGCAAGGAAAGATTACAAAAAGCGTGTTAGTTATTGATGAAGCTCAAGACATGGATGAGTATGAATTTGCGCTTGTTCAATCCTTGATTATGAACAACGATGATTTACGTGTCATTGCTGTTGGCGACGATGATCAGAACATTTATGAGTTCCGTGGCTCAAACTCAAAGTATATAAAGAAACTTGTCGAAGAATATGCAGGAAATCTCTATGAAATGACGGAGAACTATAGAAGTAAGACGAACGTTATTGCATTGGCTAATGCTTTCGCAGAATCGATTAACTATAGAATGAAATCCGCTCCAATTGAATCAGTAACGGAAGAAGTTGGAGAGGTGCGAATCACGCATCACACTAGCGACAATATGGAAGAGTCTGTCGTTAACGAGTTAATTTCGACATATAAAAGCGGCAAGGCGTGTGTACTTACCAACACGAATGATGAGGCTCTTCGAGTTCTTGGGCTTCTTTTGAAGCACGGAAAAAGAGCAAAGCTAATTCAATCGTTAAACGGATTCAGATTGTATAACCTTCTTGAAATCCGTGTGTTCTTGAAGGCAATTAATCGTAATCTCCACTCGCCTGTTATTTCCGATGAAGTATGGCAAAATGCAAAAAAAGAGCTATTCAGCAAATATCATAACAGCACTTGTATTGACAATGTTAGACGTTTAATTTTAGACTTTGAAGCAACTCATTCTGTAAAGTATCGTTCCGATTTCGAGGAATTTATAAATGAATCGAAATTTGAGGATTTTTACGATGAACAAGATCACGAAGTTATCTATGTATCTACGATTCATAAATCAAAAGGTCGAGAATTTGATAACGTTTATATGATGTTGAAAAACTCCACTGGTAAAACCGATGCAGAGCGCGGAGCTTTATACGTTGGTATGACAAGAGCCAAGAGTAATCTTTACATACACACAAATACTACGTTGTTTGACAAATATCGTATGAATGGCATTGAACACTATGTAGATAATAATGCGTATGATGAGCCTAATGAAATTATGCTTCAAACAACCCATAAAGACGTATTCCTTGGTTTCTTCAAAGGCAAGAAGGAAATAATATCCAATCTTCGCAGCGGAACAAAGTTAAAGATTGATGATGTATTCCTTGTAGCAGAGTGCAACGGACGAGATGTACATGTTGCTAAACTATCAAAAGCCTTTGTGGAATTACTTGAAAAATTGAAGGAAAAAGGATATTCTCCTAAGTCTTCCGAAGTGCGATTCATTGTTGCATGGAAGGGTGAAGAAGATACGGATGAATCACTAATTATCCTTGCAGATATTTATTTAAGTAAATAAATCACACATTTACGGATTAAACACAAAAGATTATAACACATAAAAAAATCGGGGGTGTGAAAACCCCCGATTTTACTTGGTTTTTTTATAGTTGCGTTCATTTCCATCATCGTACCACCGACGAGTTGGCACACCTTGAGATGGTATCGGCTATTGTGCATCAGCTGACGCGAAGAATTTTTATGCGTTCAACCCCGAGTTCGACAAGGGTAGGAAGTAATATTAAAGCAGATGGTTTGAGCCATCTGCTTTTTGGATTATATTACTTATTTTTAGTTATGCCGGAGACAATTTGTTCATATTGGGATTTAATTTTTTGGGAATTTGCATCGACATATGATTGGACATTTCCGGTTTTCATTATTTCAAGAAGCATTGAGTCTATTTCTGTAACTGTCATTACATTGGTATAGAATTGTGTTTCAAGAAGTATATCCATCATTTTTTTACTGTTATCGTCCTGCAGGCATCTATTATACAACACTGCGTCATAGAACGCAGGTCTTACCGTTTCGGACGACAATGCGTTCAACACTTCTACTGTCAAGCCCGCATATTCAATATCCTCGGTATTAACCGGCAACGCCATCAAGCCGCCGGCTGCCATTGATCGATAGTTTTCTTGGTTCTCATCAAGCTTCGGCAACGGTACGATACCAAAATCAAAGGCTATATTTCTTAAATCGGTATAGTGGCCGCCGTTGAAAAGCAACAGAAGTGTATCGCCATTGATAAAGTCAGTATATTTTTCTGCGTCATAGGGTGTTATTTTCATATCCGCGCCGCTTGACGTTATACTTTCCAATTTAGTATATAATTTCGACAATCTATCAACATTTGGGGCGAACATTAATTCATCATTTTCGTTTTTAGCTGATGGATATGAGCCTGTTGATATCATCAACGCTTTTAACAATGCGTTCGGGAGTTGGCCGCCGAAGACTGATTTATCGTTTGTTTCTGTCGTTACATCTTTCGTATATTCACCCATTTTATCGAGTGTCCACTTATTATCAAGGACGAGGGTATAGAGGTCTTCTTTACCGTAATCACGGGCAAGTTCTTTATTGAATATCATCCAGACAGGTGTTTGCTGACCGATCGTGAGGTCGCCAACTGCCCACGCACTTAAATTATTTACCGAAAGGTCTTTTATTGCGCTTTCGAGCCACCAATCTTTTGTGAAATCAACGTATGGGATATCGTTCCAATTATAGAGGACGCCTGCGGTCATCATTGATACTACGCCATATGATGAATGCGGTACTATCAGGTCATAATCATGCTGGTCGCTATTTACAGCGGTAATTATTGCATCGGGGAGTTCGGTTCCGCTCTTTCCGATTCCATGGAAAAGCACTTCTACACCGAGCAGGTCTTCGATACGGCTGTTTCGTTCATATGCGGCGTCGTTAAAGGGTTCGTTTTTAAGTTCATCCGCATAGAAATACATAGGAAGGTACTCTGTATTAAACGTTTCTACAGAAGCTATTACGAATTGGGTTTTATATTGTTTGCCCTCGGTCAACTGTTCAAGATATTCATCAACTGTAGGCTCGGTTGCGCTTTCTTCAGCTGACACATCGGAATTTTCGATACTTGTTGCTGATGAATTATTTCCGTTTGATGTTGTTGACGAGCTATTATTACACGAGCACACAAGAAACACTTGCAGGATGACCATAAGAACAATCAAGAGATTTTTTAGATTCATTTTCATAGGTTAGCACCTCAATTCATTTTCGTTTACCGATATGATCAATATATCCTCTTTATTAACGGAACAGATCACAATCAGCTTTCCGTCAACATATTCGCAGGAGGGGTACGCATAGTAGCCGCCTTTATATTTCGACGGGTAACGCATCGGGATCATCTCATCTGCCAGAACATACTGTTCATCAAAGCATTCACCGTCCTTAGAGAGAGACAAGACAAGCGGAAGTCGGCAAAACTCGCTATCGGGGTTACTTATTACGTAATTTCTTCCGTCATTTAGTGTTCCGCAACAAAACTTTGAATGGTAATCGGTGAATTCTGTTTTTTGGGGGTAACTCCAAGTTTCGCCGTTATTGTTACTTTCGCACGCAAACAAGCAATCTGTATCGGAGCGAAGTAATGCGATGAGCTTTTCGCCGTGCTCATATACACCGATCTCACACAAGAAGACTTTATCTTCTCGTTCCTCTTTCAGATATGTAATTGCAGCAGAATCATCGAAAGAGAAGCTTTTTCCATATGGTGGTAATGGTACAATTCTCCATCCGCTTATTCCATCGTGGCTATCCGTCAAAGCAACAGAAATATTGCCGCACATCAACAGAGCACCATTATTTAATCTCATTGGCTGATGATTAGGTACTATCGGCAGTTTCAGATCGATCATTTCTGACCATTCTTCGCCATTTTTTGACATTTTATAAAACAATGTTGTATTTTGATGGTTCTCACCAACAGCAAGCACGTTATCAATGTATTCATAATAGCCTGCATATGCTATCAATCGATCATCATCCACCCAAAAGCCACAATTTGTAAGGACTCCATCGGGTATTGGATCAAATAGGCATTTCGGTTTTGACCAGTTCAAAAGATCGTCTGAAACTGCATACATAATACATTGACACGGTTCATCCTCACCGTTCAGTCCCGAAGACCACGAGGCATAGTATTTACCATTGAATGATTTAATTGAGGGATGATGGGCATATTTGTTGCTTTCATCGTCCGCTCGCCAAACAAAGCTTTTTAGACAATTCAATTTATTTCTGACTAAGGTACGATTATTGATCATATTGATTCACCTAACATTATTATAATACAAACACATATTATTTCAATAACACCAAAGGACGATTTTTTCACTTTGATGTCCTCAAACGTCAATTTGTCTTTTGTATTTTCCCGGAGTTTCGCCAACCACACGATTGAATGCTCGTATAAAAGTATATTCGTTTGAATAGCCAGTGAGAAATGCGATCTCTTTGATCGTAAGATCGGAATTTTCAAGATGTTTCTTTGCATTTTCTATTCTGAACAGTTCAAGCAGACCTGAAAAGCTCATATTATAATACTTTTTCAATATACGCGAGAGTTGCCTGTTACTGATATGCAATATATTACTCACGTCACTTGGGGTTATTTGACGCTCGTAATTATCTTGAATAAATTCTCTGGCAGCATATGCTAAGCTTGTTTGGTAGGTCATCTTATTCTTTTCATCATCATTGATGCCGGATCTAATTTGGTTCAAAACATCAATTACGAATGCGCAGATAGCATTACCGATCGCCGAAGGTGAATACAGATTATTCATTACAGCATATTTATTCATATATGTCAATAAAAATTTCATTTCATCTGTCATAGTGAAACAGTAACCATCGTTTTTTTCAGTAGATATTACATTCTCAATGAATGATGCATTTGATACCCTAAATCCGATATCATATCTTACAAAATCAATTGAATAATCTATGATCCTATGTTCACAGTTTGGTAGGAACAATACACAATCATTCTTTTTTAGCGTCAATTCTTTATTATTCATAATTATTTTGATGCTTCCATCCATAACACAATATAATTCATAGAAGGAATGGATATGGGACACTGTATTAAAAATATTACTTTTAGCAAAACTGATATTATTCCAAATTATATCGATTTTGAACTCCCTATTTTTTGTATCGGGCATTATCCTATTAAAGTGAGATGCGTTTATTGTTACGTATTCATTGACCGTCTTTTTTTTATCCATAATTCTACCACTATCATTTTATTTTTTTCATTATAGCACACAAATTATAAAAATAAAAGCAGATGAGGGAAAACTCATCTGCTTTTTGTTAGTCTTTTGATATTGTTTTTTTCTGCCAAGAGCGTTTTTTGCAGTTCGGGCAGGTCATATATCTCGTTCTGCCGAGGTGCATAGCCACAAACACGTTACTGTATTTCGGGACGTATTTATGGTTACATTTTTTACACTGATAATATCCTGCTTTTTGCTCTATTTTTAATGCAAACGGTGTTGCGACGAGCAGGGGGAGCAGACCGACAAGGATCATCAATACTTTTTGCCATTCTAATATTGGGAGTATATATGCGACTATCACTGACGTGATGAATGCGACTATACAACACGCTCCAAGCACGATTTCTGCGCGAAGAAGTCTTTTATCTGAGTCTTCTTTTTGTTTTATTGCTTCGAGCAAATTCTTTTCCAATTCCTTATTATAGTTTTCCATTTTTACCACCTCTCCACTTAACAGGTCATTTACTGTTATTTTGAACATATCACACAATTCGAGCATCAATGACACGTCGGGCAACGCTTTTCCCGTTTCCCATTTTGAGACTGCTCTATCGGTGATATTCAGTTTTTCCGCCAGCTGCATTTGTGTTAGTCCTATATTTTTTCTGCAGACGGCGATGAATTTTCCGATCTTTATTTGGTCCATTATTTTCTCCTTTCGGATACATTATAGCGGTGGAGGGGGGAAATTTACACGAACTTACGGTTGATTTTGCAAAATTTCAACTATTGGTGGAGGATATTTTCGATCTTCCTATCGATATTATACTCATTTTCAACAAGTATATAGGTAAGGTTATGTTTTATACAATTTTCGAGATAGAATTTATTATCATCAAATGCCATTTCAAGATTGTAATCACTGAAGAGTCTTTTTTCGACTATCGACTCATATTGGATTATTTTATCGAAGTTTAGCTTTATATATTCTTCGCTCAAGACGAGGCAAACATATTTAATTTTTTCGAGATAATGCTCGGAGAAGCTATTTTTCCAATCGAACGGGATATAGCAGCCCTCGACGATCATATTTTGGTCGTTTTCGATCGATGTTTTTATCATTTCGCTGACTATTGGCCAGAGGTAGTCTGTCAATTTATCGTCGTCGCACGGGGTGAGGTTTGTTTGTCCGCTTCGGATGAGTCCCATTTTCAGATGGTCTATTGAGAGGTAGGGGTATTTATATTTTTCAAGCAATTTTTGGGCAAGGTTTGTTTTTCCCGTATGTGATGCGCCTGTTATTAAAATTATCATCTTTATTCCTCATTAAAAATACACGGGAGGACTTTTGTCCTCCCGTGAAAGATATTTATTAGAAGTTATACTTCTTACGTGCAATATAGTGAGTGTGGAGGAGCTCGTGAGATTTATGGCTATTGGGCTCGCCGAAGTATTCCTCGTAGATCTTCTTTATTGCGGGGTTTTCGTGAGATTTTCTGAGTGTTTTTGCTTCGTCCTCGGAGTAGAGTGCTTTTGCTCTCAACGTTTTGGGATCGATAGACATAAGTTGTTTTGCACTCAAGATAGGTTGACCGCCACCGGTGATACATCCGCCGGGGCATCCCATGATCTCGATGAAGTCATATTGCTTTTCGCCACGTTTGATGGAATCGAGGAGCGCGGAAGCGTTACCTGTACCGTGAGCAACTGCTACACGAACGATCTTGCCATCAAGGTCGACTTCTGCTTCTTTGATGCCTTCCATACCTCTTACTGCTGTGAGGTTAACGTTTTCGAGTGTTTTGCCCGTAACAACTTCGTATACTGTACGCAAAGCTGCTTCCATAACACCGCCCGTTACACCGAAGATAACAGCGGCACCTGTGGATTCGCCGAGAACGTCGTCGAAGTCTTCATCGTCGAGGTCAACGAAGTCGATACCTGCGGTCTTGATCATTTTCGCAAGCTCGCGAACTGTCAATACTGCATCAACGTCTTGGAGGCCGTTATTGGAGAGCTCTTCTCTGCCTGCTTCGAATTTCTTTGCTGTACACGGCATTACGGATACAACGTAGATATCCTTGGGATCTATTCCGGATTTTTCAGCATAGTAGGATTTAACTACTGCGCCCATCATTTCGTGGGGAGATTTGCAGGAGCTGAGGTTCGGGATGAACTCAGGATAGAATGTTTCACAATATTTGATCCAACCGGGTGAGCAGGATGTGATCATCGGGAGGACACCACCGTTTTTGATTCTTCCGAGAAGCTCTGTGCCCTCTTCCATAATTGTGAGGTCAGCTGCGAAATCGGTATCGAAAACTTTATCAAAGCCGAGGCGGCGGAGAGATGCTGCCAATTTGCCTGTAACGTTTGTTCCTACGGGAAGACCGAATTCTTCACCGAGTGCTGCTCTTACTGCGGGAGCGGGTTGAACGACAACGTGCTTTGTGGGATCGGACAATGCTGCCCATACGTCTTTGATGCTATCTTTTTCGTGAAGTGCGCCAACGGGACAAGCAACGATACATTGACCGCAGTTGATACACGGGCTTTCTGCGAGGCTGTTTCCGTAGATACAACCAACCATTGTATTGAATCCACGTTTGGAAACGCCGATAGCACCGATCTTTTGAACCTCGTTACATACTGCTACGCAACGACGGCAAAGGATACATTTGCTGTTATCTCTAACGATAGAGGGGCTGATCTCGTCAACTGTATGCTCGGTTTTGGAGCCTTCGAAGGGATAATCAGTTACGCCATACTCGTTACAGAGAGCTTGGAGCTCACAGTTTGCGGAACGTACACAGCTTGTACATTCTCTGTTATGGTTTGAAAGAAGGAGCTCGAGGTTAGCTTTTCTTGCTTTTCTCAATGCTTCCGTATTTGTTTTTACTTCCATTCCCTCGGTTACGGGGAGCACACATGCTGCGCCCAAGCCTCTTGCGCCTTTTACTTCAACAAGACACATACGGCAAGCACCGATCTTGTTTACGTCTTTGAGGTAGCAGAGTGTGGGGATATTGATCTTTGCGGCTTTTGCTGCTTCGAGCACAGTATAATCAGCAGGTACTGTTACTTTTATACCGTCAATAGTTAAATTGATCATATTCATTTATTCTTCCTCCCGATTATTTCTTTACTATTGCGCCAAACTTACATTTTTCCATACAAGCTTGACATTTAATACATTTTGCTTGGTCGATAACGAACGGCTTCTTGATCTCGCCGGAGATAGCGCCAACAGGGCAAATTCTCGAGCAGAGGCTACAGCCCTTACACTTATCTGCTTCGATAACGATCTTCGCAAGTGCTTTACATTGACCTGCGGGGCAACGTTTTTCATAGATATGAGCTTCGTACTCATCTCTGAAGTAACGGAGAGTACTCAATACGGGGTTAGGAGCTGTTTGTCCGAGTCCGCAGAGTGCTGTGGATTTAATGTTATATGCGAGCTCTTCGAGCTTTTCGATATCGCCGTCTTCACCCTTGCCCTCTGTGATCCTGTTGAGGATCTCGAGCATTCTTCTCGTACCTACACGGCAAGGAGTACATTTACCGCAGGATTCATCAACGGTAAACTCGAGGAAGAACTTCGCGATGTCAACCATACAGTTATCTTCGTCCATAACGATAAGTCCGCCTGAACCCATCATTGAACCGATAGCGATAAGGGAGTCGTAGTCGATAGGTGTATCGAGGTGTTGTGCGGGGATACATCCGCCGGAAGGACCACCTGTTTGAGCAGCCTTGAATTTCTTGCCGCCGGGGATACCGCCACCGATCTCAAATACGATCTCACGCAATGTTGTTCCCATCGGGATCTCAACGAGACCTGTATGCTCTATTTTACCACCGAGTGCGAATACCTTCGTACCCTTGGATTTTTCTGTTCCCATTGTTGTAAACCAGCTTGCACCCTTGAGGATGATCTGAGGAATGTTTGCAAGTGTTTCAACGTTATTGATGATGGTAGGTTGGCCAAAGAGACCTTTTACTGCGGGGAACGGAGGACGAGGTCTCGGTTCGCCACGTTTACCTTCGATAGAGGTGAGCAACGCTGTTTCTTCACCGCAAACGAACGCGCCTGCGCCGAAACGAAGTTGGATGTCGAAGTTAAAGCCTGTATCGAATATATTCTTTCCGAGGAGTCCGTATTCTCTTGCTTGGTTGATAGCTACTTGGAGACGCTTGATAGCGATCGGATACTCTGCACGAACATAGATATAACCTTCGTCCGCGCCTATTGCATAACCTGCTATTGCCATAGCCTCGAGAACTGCATGGGGGTCACCCTCGAGAACGGATCTATCCATAAACGCACCGGGGTCGCCCTCATCTGCGTTACATACTACGTATTTTTTGTCGGATTGTACTTTTGCTGCGAAATCCCATTTTCTTCCTGTCGGGAATCCACCGCCTCCGCGTCCGCGAAGACCGCTGTCGAGGATCTCTTGGATTACTTGGTCGGGAGTCATTTCGGTCAATACTTTTCCGAGTGCTTGGTAGCCATCCATAGCTATGTATTCGTCGATCTCCTCGGGGTTGATAACACCGCAGTTACGGAGAGCAACTCTTTTTTGCTTTCTGTAGAAGCCTGTTTCTGCGAGAGAGTTAGCTTTTACGTTCTCGATACCCGAATCATCGTATACGAGACGTTGTACTACTCTTCCCTTTATGAGATGTTCTTCAACGATCTCTTGAACGTCGTCTTCAGTTACTCTGCTATAGAACGTTCCATCGGGATATACGATCATGATCGGTCCCAATGCGCAAAGACCGAAACATCCTGTTGTTACGACCTTTATTTCGTTTTCAAGCTCACGTGCTTTGAGCTCTTCGTTGAGTTTTTCGGCAATTACCATACTGCGCGAGGATGTACAGCCTGTTCCTCCGCATATCAATATATGTGCGCGAACCATTATTTTTCCTCCAAATTCTGATTTGTTCCTATTTATTGATTATTCGTTTCCTATTGTATATTCGGTGACGATATTTCCGCCCTTGATATGTTCTTCAACGACTTTTTTTACCTTATCGGGTGTCATTTTTACGTAGGTTACTTTTTCCGACTTCGGAGTATAGATCTCTACGATAGGCTCATATTGGCAAAGTCCGATGCATCCTGTTTGGGTTACGGTTACGTTTTCGGCAAGTCCTGCCTCATTAACTGCTTCCACGAATGCGTTCAATACAGGTCTTGCGCCTGCTGCGATTCCGCAGGTTGCCATTCCAACTACTATACGAGTTGTGTTAACGCCTTCTCTAAGCGCTACCTTATCTTTCATCTTGTCTCTTATTGCTGCGAGTTCAGCGAGTGATTTCATTGGTGTTTCCCTTTCATATTTATGTTTTAAATTTTTTCAATATTTTATATAACCGATACTGTCATACTGCTCGTTGAGGCTTTCGCTTATCCACATCAACACCTCCGGTGCCGTCAGCATCGAGCGGTCGCCGAGCACCTCGACAAGCTCTTTTGTATCGAGTTTTATACTTGTTTCTCCGACCTTATGATGATACACAAAGTCGATCTCGGGTGAGCCTTGCACCAAGGTTACGATCGTTGACGTTATGTCGCCAAGCGGTGTAAAATCGATGCTTGTTTTTTTGAACGAGGCTACGACCTCGGTCCCGTGGGAGCCGTCCGTGGACTCATCCTTCGTTTTTGAGCTGATCGTCAGGCTTCCGCCCGTTTGCTCGGCTGCCAATTTCAGAAACGGCAATCCGAGTCCGACCTTTCTCGTTTTTCTCGAGGTCGTGAACGGATCGGTGACTGTTTTTTGGAACTCTTTTGTCATTCCCTTTCCGTTATCGACTATTTTGAACACGAGGTCGGTCTCGTTTTCGATCAATTCAATTAATATTTCCGTTGCGCCCGCTTTCACGGAATTCATCGATATATCAAGTATATTCAAAGACAATTCTCTCATTTTGACACGCTCCTGATGAACTCAAGCAGCTCCGTTCTCGGAGAGCGATCGGTCTCGGGCAGCTCGAGTGAATTGACACGCTCGTTGATATTCCACAAATAATGGGCGTCCGAGCTTACGAGTCGCGGCTTTTCCTTCAAGAACGGGAATCGGGATTCATATTCTTCCCTATTATTTCCGTCATTGAGCTCATAGCATCCGAAATACGGGCTTTCGGGGAAAGCACCGAGTATTGAAACGATCCCATTAGATTCTCTGTCGATATGCGCCGGATAGCAGACACCGTTATATTTTTTCACGAGCTCCACTGCATCATCAAGCATATAGCTCGTTGCTGTCAAGAGCAGTTTTTCCTCGGTTCCGATGACGTTATCCTCTCCGTCAAGGATAAACTGATTACCGAAGACGTCGGGCCGATTCTTTATATTCGGGATCGCCGAATACACCTCCTCGTCAAACGCCATCGTATCCTCCAGAGTCGGAAAGAGGCAAACTACGTGGATCTCCTCAGCGGTCGTCAGCTCCATTCCCGTTATTCCGAAGACGCCGTTCTTTTTACACGCCTCCAAAAAAGCGGGGCAATTTTTTGCCGTGTTGTGGTCGGTCAAGGCTATTATATCGAGTCCGTTCAACGATGCCATTCCCGCGATATTATTGACGGTCATATCGTCATCTCCACAAGGAGACAAGGTCGAATGGATATGCAGATCATAGAAAACCTTCATATTCCGAAACCTGCCAGGATCGCACACATTTCATAGGAATTGCGTTTTGTTTTTAATATATTGATATTTCTCAATTTTGCGCTCTCGACCGTTTCGTTCGGGAGCTCCTCTGCCTCGGTTATAACGATGCAACCGACGTCTGCCAGCGAAGCGACCGCAACTATATTCGTGTTAGTCATTATTGTAACCCACACGTTATCCGTTTCCACGTTGCCCATCACGAAGCTCAACAGATCTCCCGTATAGCCGCCAACGATCTCTCGTTCGGCATCGGCGAGATTCACGATCTCAAGATCGGCTTTTGTTATCAACTCGCTTACTGTCATTTTATCACCATTACCGTTAATTTGATGGCATTTTGTCATCCTTTTTCTTTTGTTCGAGGAGGTTCTTCGCGATGTTTCTCAACCTCACGACGCACTCATCAAGCACGACCTCTCCTTCAACTACGTCCTCGGCGAACGCGCGACAAGTCGGCGATCCGCAAGAGCCGCAATCTATTGCAGGAAGACATTCAAATATATTCTCTATTTTTACCATTTTTCGCATTGCGTCCGACCTATCGACACCGAGGCGAGACACGGGCTCATACTCAAGGTCTGATTTTGAGAAGAAGAAGTCGGGGACGTTCATCTCGTCATCGTCGTCTACCCTATTCATTGAAACGGGGAGATAACGCTTGAGCATTTGCAATCTTGCTTGGGCGATGAATGCATTCTCGACGGTCATTACGCCGCCGACGCATCCGCCGTTACACGCGTTCAGCTCGATATATTCGAGCTCTGCGAAATTCTCGTTATCTATTTTTTCAAGAACCTGAATTACGTTTTCGATACCGTCGGCGGCAAGATATTTATCGTTGAAGAGCGCAGTGGCTTCTCCGCCCGTTGACGCCCATCCTATTCCGATCATTCCCGAGGAGGAGACGGTCGGGGGGATCACATCCTTTGCCATTTTGTTCAGCAACACGAAATACATATCGCTGATCGAAACGACGAAATCGACGTAGCTTTTTTCGTTTTCGTTTTTATTCTTTATATAGCTTACTTTTGCAGGGCAAGGAGAAATAAAGCAGGTGCAGATATCCTCCTCACGAAGCTCGGGGTGGTTTTCCATCGCCCGTTCCTTCGCCAGCTTTCCCGCGATCTCGATCGGAGGAAGGATGGGAAGGATATTATCTATGAGGAACGGATAGCGCTGACTTATAAGCCTCACGACAGCGGGACAAGCCGAGCTTATCACAGGCTTTTTGATATCCTTACGGTGAAGATAACGTCTTGTATACTCCGTTACGAGCTCTGCCGCTGCCGACACCTCAAACACCTCGTCAAAGCCGCTGTTTTCCAAACCGTGCAGCAAATAATCCACATCGTCCATATTATTGAACTGTCCGTAGAGCGACGGTGCGGGAAGCGCTATTTTCCACTTATAGCCGTCCATAGCGCTAAGCTTATCGCAGCTTGCCTTTTTCGCTTTATAGGGACACACACGGATACATTCGCCGCAATCGATACATCTTTTCGCGTCGATCACTGCGTGGCCGTTTCGAATTCGTATCGCCTCGGTAGGACATCGCTTCAAGCAATTAGTACATCCCTTACACCGACTGATGTCGAGCAATACCGAATGCTTATATTGTTCCATCACACATTAACTTTCATTGTTATTTTTGTTCCGACTCCGATCTCACTTTCGATGTTCATCGAGTCGGTATATCTTTTCATATTCGGCAGTCCCATTCCTGCGCCAAATCCCAAGGATCTGACTTGCTCGGGGGCTGTTGAATATCCCTCTTGCATCGCACGATGGATATCGGGGATGCCGGGACCCTTGTCCTCAAGGATTATTTCTATTCGATCGTCATAGATCAAGACGTCGGCTACTCCGCCGCCTGCGTGGATCACCATATTGATCTCGCCCTCATACATCGCTATCGATACACGGCGGATTATCTCAGGTGAAAAGCGAAGCTGCCTTAGTGTCTTTTTCACTTGGACGGAGGCTTCACCAGCAGAGGTGAAATTATCGCCGTCGACCTCAAAATGCATTACATAGGGTTCGCTCATATCTCGTCCACCTATTCCGCTCTCAAGCCGTTTACGTACAAACGGCCGCAAGCTTCATACATTCTATGCTCGGTCGTTATTACCACTATACCGCTTTCATTCGCAAGCTCGATCATTTCGGGAGTCGGCTTCTTTCCGCGAACGAAGACGATACAGAGCATATCCATCATTTCCGCTGTTCTTATCACTTGGGGATTGACGAGGCCTGTCAACAGCACGGCTTGATTTTTCACGTATGCCAATACGTCACTCATCATATCGCTTCCGCAAGCCGAATGAAGCTCGAGCTCGAGGTCGCCGCCGTCGGTCACTACAGTTCCGTCCAACAAGGTTACTATATCACTTATTTTCATAATTTTATGACCATTCCTTACTTAGCTTATCCCACAATCGCAGAAATTCGTTTTTTAACGTTGTTCAAGGATACCCTTTACGTCGGCTTTAACAAGTCTTCCGTATACGTCTTCGTTGATGACCATTACGGGAGCAAGACCGCAGCATCCGAGGCAACGTGTATCTTGGATCGTGAATTTTCCGTCGGCTGTAGTTTCGCCAACACCGATTCCGAGAACTGCCTTTACTTCATCCAAAATCTCTTGTGCGCCTTTTACGTAGCAAGCCGTACCTGTACATACGCTGACGATATTCTCTCCCTTGGGTGTGAGCGAGAATTGTGCGTAGAAGGTTGCTACTCCATAAACCTCCGTTACGGGTACACCGAGGTTTTCGGAGATCATTGTCATTGTTTCCATTGAGAGATAGTTGAAGAGCTCTTGTGCCTTTTGCATTACGGGCATCAAGCATCCGGGAACGTTCTTATTCTCTTCGATGAAGCTCATAAGCTCCGCGTTCTTCAAATCGATCTGTTCTTTAGTTAAAGCCATTAGATTTATTCCTTTCGTTTTACGTTTTCATACTTAATTAATTTTGGGCAGAATTATTCTTTATACCTTATTCATTATATCATATTATAAATTTTTTTCAAGTATTCGACGGGTATTATATTAGACTTTTTTCTCTTTTTTTCGTTATTTTTGGCAATATTTTCTTCATATTTCGCTATATTTTTATCGATATTTTTGTATTTTTTAGTTTTTTCGAGTTTGTTCTTTACAAATCGAAAAAAATAGTGTATTATCCAAGGTATAGTTTTTTTCGAGGTGGTTTTATGGAGATCTTTGCGCAGGTGATCGGATGCGTCGGTACGGTATTGTTTTTTATTTCGTATCAGCAGAAGAAAAAGAAGAACATTATGCTTTTTCAGATATTCGGTATCACAATGTTCACTATACACTTTTTTATGCTTGGGGCATATTCGGGATTTGCGATGAATCTGCTCGGCATCATTCGTGCGATCGTGATTTATTATTCGGGGCGCAAGTGGGCTGACTCGAGGGCTTGGTATTATGGTTTTATGGTATCATACGTTGTGCTCGGAATTGCCGTTTGGGAGGATTGGTTCTCAATCTTACCGATAATTGCGATGATACTTTCGACATACGCTTTTTATCTCACGGACGAAACTAAATTGAGGCTTTTGACATTTCCCTGCTCGCCGTCATGGCTCATATACAACGTACATCACGGCTCGATCTCGGGAACTGTTACGGAATGCTTCACGATGACGTCGCTTATCATTGCGATGATAAGATACGATCTTCCGAAGCTGAAGGCAAAATTGAAGAAAAAATAAAAAAAGCTCGGCATCCGATAAGATGCCGAGTTTTGTTATTATTCCACTGTTATTTCGACCTTACAGGGTTCTGAGGTGTCGAGGTAGTTATTATATGTATATTCGAAGGAATCCGTGCCTTTATATCCTTTATTCGGGAAATAGAGGACTTTTCCTTCTTTTGTGAGTGTTACGGTACCGTTTTCGGGTGCTTTAACAAGCTCGAAGCGGGTCGGGAGGGTGCTATCACCTATATCGGCGCGCAGCACCTCGTCGGTTCTTGCTGTGAGCTTTATCGTATCCTTTTTCTCGGGGGTAACGTCAAGTGTACCCTTTGCGAAGTTATACGTTGCGTCATACTGCAATCTGCAAAGCGGGTCTGTGCTCGTGCCCATCAGCGAGAAGTTTTCGACGTCGTGGTAATAGATATGGACGCCGTCCTTCATATAGCCGTCCTTTGCGCCATACAAAAGATATTTCATATAGCTTTCGGCAAAGTTCGGGTCGGAGAGAGCTTGGTATGTATGCTCGATCTCGACGGTCATTCCTTGGTATTTTGTGCGGATAGACGTTGTCGGGACTCTATATTCGGGTTCGTTTGATTTGAAGACGTAGTTAGGCTGCATACTAACAAGGTCAAAGCCCATATCATAGCCTTCATAATAACGGTGTGCGCAGAAATAGGGGATCCAGAAGATCGGATAGTCGAGCGAATGTACGATGTCGATAGTTTCTTTAATTATTGCGCTATCGTCCTTTTCCCAAGTTACCGATTCATTTACCCAATAGAAGCCACCGATCTCGAGGTTTTGGTATTCACGGGAATTGAATTCGTGGACGCATTTATTTACGAACCATTTGATGACCTTTTCTCTGCCCTCGGCGGTTGCGAGTGATTCGCTGATACCGTCGCCATCGACGTCACCGAAATCGGTCACGCCATCGCGGATGGTCAAGAAGGTGAAATATACTTGGACCTTATGATCGGGGCGGTTCAGGGCATCCTTAACCGTTTTTACTGTTTCTTCGAGGGAATCAAGTCCACCGTTGCTGTTGAAGGTCTGATCGAAGACGAATTCCCAATCGACCTTATAGTTATCGAGGTGAGGATATGAGCCGGAGGGCAAGCCTGCGGTCGTGCAATAGAGGAAGCCATCCATAAAGGTATCGACGATCTTTCCGTCCTTATCGAGATATGCGACACGCGGGAGGAGTGACTCTTTCGTTACTTTATTTCCGATGACGAGGTCGATGTTTTTCGATTTTATTCTCGTGTTATCGACATCGGCATATTCTGCGCGATCCTTAGAGGTATAGTAGATGGTCGGACGGATGCCCGTATCCTTCAGCGACACTGCGCCATCGACGTTCTTTTTACCCATTACCTCTATCTCATCGACGAACAGGAATGCCGATTCTATACGGATACGGACGAAGCGTGCGGCGATGGGGGTATCGAGGGTGAAGGTTCTTTGCGAGCGTTTTGCGGAATGGCTCGAAACGTAGTCGGAGGGTTGGTCCCAAGCGGAAATTGCGTACCAATTCGTTCCGTCATCGGAGAGGTAGGCTTTGATATGTGTCGGGGCACTTATTCCCCACTCCTTATGCTCAAGGTAGCTGATCGTTATTTTTTCGACGGATGACGTTTTAGTCATATCGTAGAAAAATTCGAGTGCGCCGCCGCCACGTGAGAAGAAATACTCACCGTTATAGCAATATGTGTCCGACGATCTCTTTCCGTCGGTCAGCACGGTCGTTGTTTCGGGGGTCTCGTCCTCGTGCTCTGCGAGATCGAGATAATGGGAGGATGCGATCTGTTGAGGTCTTCCGAGGATGAGGTCGATCGTTTTATTATAATCTGCATCGGAATTGCTCCAATATTCAGGTTCTGTGACTTGGGGCAGCTCGGGCATATCGAACAGTTCGCCTTGGGATGCTGCTTCCACACCGCCGAGCACTTCCATTTCCTCGAACCAATACGGTCCGCCTTCGGGGATAGCCATTCTTATATATCTTGCTTTTATAAACTCGGGAAGCACGAGGCGATATTCGTGGTTGGACGCTTCATCGGGGGCATAGATCCTTCCGAGGAAGGTATAGTTATCTCCGTCGCTTGATGCATAAAAATCAACGTAGTCGGGCAAGCTAACGTTTTTGCCGCCGCCGAGTGCGTGGAGCGAGAAGCTAAAGAGGTTATCGACCGTTTTATTAAGCTTTACTTGGAAATATGAATCTTCCTTGGCGTTGATGCCGATCCACACGTCTTCACCGAAAAGGCGTCTCGTTCTGTCGCCGTCGGTCAAAAATACGGTGTTACTCGGGGCGCGGTCGTCGAAGGTCATATTCTTCATTGAATATTTCAAGCGTTCGGCATAGTTTTCTTTTGCGTTATAGATCGCTTTTTTGCCCGTTGAAAGTGTTTTCCACGCGGTCGTATCGAGAGATGCGTTTTTATAGGCTTCGTCTATGGAGCTTGTTACTTCCTTCTTTGGAAGTGTACCGTATACCTCCACCTCATCGGTGAAGAAGAAGTGGGCTCCCTCTCGAACGTACATTGCGACTTTTATATATTGGTAATCCTTTGGCTCTTTCATTTCAAGCACTGCACTCGTTACGGAGAGGTCGGACTTTTGTTCAAAGTTTCTTATTCCGAGGGTACTCCATTTTTCACCGTCGTTAGAACCATAGAATCTTGCAACGGAAGCGGCAAGGACGCCGTCTTGATACATATCGAGGCTTCGTGCGACGAGCTTCGTGATCCCTTTTCCGTCTTCACCGAGGTCGATCACGATCGACGCGGGCATATTATAGCCGACCATACGTACATCAACGTAATGTGCGCCAAGGTCGGGGACCTTTTCGCCGTCGGTGAGCTGTTGACCGAAGATATCAGGATAGACCTCGGTCGCTTCGCAAGAGACTGTGTAGGGCTTTCCTTTACTTACAAGAACTGTCTCATATACTTGTTCTTGTTCTACGCTCGTATCGGTCGAGGTATCGCTATTCTCTTTCGACGTTGTGCCTGTTGGGGTACACGCGCAAAGAAGAAAGGTAAGCAGAGCAAACGCCATCAAAAAAACCTTTTTCATTATTTCAAATTCCTTTTTTTATAATTATTTTTATTATACAATCACACTGTTCTTTTGTCAACAGAGATATTCATCAATATACGCCGAGAAAGGTTTCTTATTTACTTCGGGCTTATTATTTCTGTACCATTCATATGCGTCTTTTATTCCGATGGGCAGAGGCTTCGTTTCATTCAGCAATTCATATTGTTTTTTGACGTTGAGGTAGTATTCGTAATCTCGGAAGGGAAAATATTTTCGGACGTCGGTATCGTGGTCGACATATTTGAGCTCGAGGGGCGCACCGACCGCATCGTAGCAGAGCTTCACCCAATCGATGATGCTGACCGCTTCCCTGTTTCCGACGTTGATAATACGCTCACTCGGATGAGAATCGAGTATTATTCCGATCACTCGGCAAAGATCCTCGACGTCGAAAAATTGGAGCTTCATTTCCCCGTTTTTGGGAACGAAAAAAGGCTTTTCTTCGAGTGCGCGATCAAAAACGAATGCTTCACGATAGACGTTATTATATTTTCCATAGAGGTACGGTGGGCGGAGGATATATGCATTTTCGGCTCGTGAATGAAGAGCTTTTTCTGCTTTGATCTTATTGACGCCGTAATCGCCCCAATGGGAGTTTCTTCCGAGAGGAGTATTGACGTCAAACGGCTGACGCTGCGTTTCGGGATAGACTGCGCTTGAGCTTATCATTACATAATCTTCAACCTCACCGATCGAATCGAGAAGGTCGTTGACGTCGTGCTCGTAATATGCGGTGACGTCGATCACGGCATCAAATGACATTGAACGCAAACTATTACCGAGAGCATGGCGATCCGATTCGATCAAGGTCACGTTATCGAGCTGTTTTTTTGTGTTTCTATTCAATACGAAAACATTATTATCAGCCGAAAAATACTCGGCGACAAATTTGCTGACGAATGTCGTTCCGCCTGTTACAAGAATATTTTTCATCATCTTCCCAATCAATCGAATCTTATCATACACGAATGCTTTTTATCGAGGACAAAACCGTTATTACGATAGAAATTCAAGGTGCTTTCTTTATTTGAGCCTGTTTCGAGGAACACCTTATAGCAGTCATTATCCTTGGCTATCGATATTGCTTTTTGCAGAAGCGCGGAGGCGAATCCTCTTTTTTGATAGTCGCCGTGGGTGACGACGTTTTCTATTACTGCATAGGGGCGCAAATTATGCGTCAAGTTATCGACGATGACCATACACACGCTCGAAACGGCTTTTCCGTCCTCCTCGGCGACGAGCAGGTACATATTATCACTGTTTGCCATTTTTTCGATCTTTTCACGCCATTTATCCATATTCTGAGCTTCCTTCGGAGGATAGGCGGTAAGGTATTCAAAATAGAGTGTTTTCAGCCCTTCGGCGTCGCTCGGTAATGCTTTTCTTATTATCATTATTATCTCCTTATAAACACAAAAAGCACCGTTGCTCTCGCAACGATGCTTTCGTAAATAAACTTAGTCGAGAACGATCTCTTTTCCTAAATCGGAGGAGTCGTACATTGCTTGCATCATCTTTGCAGTGATAATAACTGTGTCGATATGGCTGGGGAGCTTCTCGCCTGTCTTGATGCAACGGATGAAGCTGTTGATCTCGTTTTCGAAGTGGTTTGTTGTATCAAATTCGGGTTTGTAGCTATAGAGCTTACCGTCTTTTGTTGTCCAAACTGTGAAGTCGCCGCCGTATGTGAGACGGATACCTGCTTTTGTTCCGAGGAAGTCAATATAGCCTTCGCCGATACCGATATTTTGAGCCCATGCACCGTTGAATGTGATGGTAGGACCGGATGTACGAACAAATCCTGTTACGGAGTCGTCAACGTCGTACGTACCGTTGAGGTCTTTTGTATCTTCAGCCCACATTCCTTCGTATACGTAGTTAGCCATATCTACACCAAGCTTTGAGAATGCTTTAGAAGAAACTGTCATAGGTTTCGGGTCGCCTGTGCAATACATAACGATATCGAGGTAATGTACGCCCCAGTCGATGAGTGCGCCGCCGCCTGCGATAGCTTTAGTTGTGAAAGCACCGCCGAGTCCGGGGATAGAACGATGAGCACGGAAGGATACGTATACGTGGTATACTTCACCAAGTTCGCCTGCTGCGATGAGTTCTTTGATCTTATTTACTGCACCGTTAAATCTGTTAACAACACCGATGTTAAGAACTTTTCCTGCTTTGTGTTGAGCTTCTTGCATTTGAAGAGCCTCGGAATAGATTCTTGCAGCGGGTTTCTCACAAAGAACGTTTTTACCTGCGTTCAATGCATCGATAGAGATAGTAGCGTGCATAAGGTTAGGAGTACAAACGGAAACTGCTTCGATTTCGGGGTCAGCGAGAACTTCCTTATAATCTACGACAGCAATACCGCAACCGTATTTTTCAACTGCTGCTTTTGCTTTTTCGGGGATTATATCGCAGAAATATTTGATTTCTACTTCGGAATTCTTCATATATGCCGGAATATGAGCCGAGTTAGCGATCGTACCGCAACCGATAATTGCGATTTTCATTTTAGCCATTATAGTGTTCCTCCAAAGAAAGTTATAATACTTTATGTGAATTATATCATATCTTTTTTTTATTTACAAGAGTTTCTAAATGATTTTTTCATTTTTTTAAACATTTTTTCTTTATAATTCCTTGTATTATATTTTTATTCTGCTATAATTATTACATCAAGCAAATCTATTTTCGCAGGAGTATTTGATATGTCAACTATTTTAGCGATCGACCAAGGTACGACAAGCTCGAGGGCTATTCTTTTTGATGGTCTCAGACCTATTTTCAAGGCACAACACGAATTTCCGCAGATCTACCCCAAAAGCGGGTGGGTCGAGCACGATCCGTTTCAGATAACGGAAAGTCAGCTTCTTTGCATTAAAGAGGTGCTTGACCTCGTTGGTAAGGCTAACGTTGATGCTATCGGGATAACGAACCAACGTGAGACTGTCGTCGTTTGGGACAGGCTGACGGGGCTTCCCGTTTATAATGCTATCGTTTGGCAATGCCGCAGGACTGCTGATTTTTGCGAGGAGCTGAAGAGCACACGCTATGCTGATATCATAAAGGAGAAGACGGGGCTTCCGATCGACCCGTATTTTTCGGCATCGAAGATACGTTGGATACTCGAAAACGTCGAAGGTGCAAGAGAAAAAGCGGAAAAGGGCCGTTTGCTTTTCGGAACGGTAGACAGCTGGCTTATTTGGAACTTGACGAGCGGTGAGGTGCACGCGACGGACGTTACGAATGCATCGAGGACTCAGCTTTTCAACATCAACACGATGGAGTGGGACGAGGAGCTTTTGACTCTTTTTGATATTCCCCATTCGATGATGCCGAAGGTATTATCGTCGGCTGATGATTACGGTGTTGCGAAGATATTCGGCCGTGAGATCCCGATTTGCGGAGTTGCCGGAGACCAGCAATCCGCACTGTTTGGCCAAAGCTGCTTTAACACGGGCGATTGCAAGAATACATACGGTACGGGTGCTTTCCTTTTGACCAACATCGGAAAGAAGCCTATTTTTGACAAAAACGGGTTGATCACCACTGTTGCGTGGAGGCTCGGCGAAGAAGTGACTTATGCGCTCGAGGGATCGGTGTTTTGCGCCGGATCGGTGATACAGTGGTTGCGAGACAGTCTCGGGATCATTTCAAGCTCTGCAGAGAGTGAATTTTTGGCTAAATCGGTCGAGGACAACGGCGGAGTATATATCGTTCCGGCATTCACGGGGCTTGGTGCTCCCTATTGGGACAGCGAGGCAAGGGGGCTTATTTGCGGATTGACGAGAGGCAGCACGAAGGCACACATTGCGAGGGCGGCGTTGGAGTCGATCGCATTTCAGGTCAACGAGCTCGTTGAGCTTTGTCGTGATGCAGGGATAACGATCGAAAGGCTTTGTGTTGACGGAGGGGCGGCAGAAAATAATTTTCTCTTGAAATTCCAGTCTGACATTTCAAAGGTAGATATAATCAGAAAGCGATCGGTCGAGGCGACGGCAAGGGGTGCGGCTATGTTTGCCGAGCTCGGAGCTTCGGGTGAGATCAGCGCGCAGGACGACGGCGATTCAATATATTTCAAGCCCACGATGGATCAACACGAGCGCGACGAGCTGCTTAGTGGTTGGAAGAATGCGGTTGAACGTACGTTGAGTTAGTTTTAGAGGTGTTACATTTGTAGCACCTTTTTTTAATATTTCTTCAAAAAAGTATTGCTTTTTTTAAGAAATAATGTTATTATATCAGTTGTTGGGAAAAACGGACTCGAAAGGTAGCCGACCTCGTCACTTACGAGAATGCAAAAGCTCGTGTTTTCTTCGATTTCCTCGCAAATGCTTCATTTTTCTTGAATTTTGGATGACAGCATTTCAACATCGGCCTTGCAAAAGCCGTGCAAAATTCAAACTTAACTTAATACGGAGAGATATCGAAGTGGTCATAACGGGGCTGACTCGAAATCTTCTTCGCCAAACGGAAGACAATCTTCCAAAAAGCCTTTAACCGTGCGGTTTTCGGGCATCTGCCTATCACCGCATCTCACAGAGTTCTAACGAGAATTCTAATACAACTGAATATTTGCGTTAATCTCGGTTTGCCGAGTTAACATATACGGAGAGGTATCGAAGTGGTCATAACGGGGCTGACTCGAAATCAGTTTGCGAGCAATCGCACATGGGTTCGAATCCCATCCTCTCCGCCAAAACGCCTTGGAACTGAATATTCCAGGGCGTTACTTTTTGCTTTTATTGATGAATTCTGTTATAATAAAATCAGTTTGGAGGGATTTTATGAAATGTATTTATTGCAACAATGAATCAAATTTAACAGTTTCTGATATTATTCCGTATGCACTAACCGGAGCAAAATTAAAAAAACGATTTGTATGTAAAGAACATAACGGCTTTACAAATGATAATTACGAAAATCAAATGATTAGACAACTTGATGTTTTTCGTAACAGATTAGGACTTACTGAACGTGATGGTGATCCTGTAAGGTATAAAGCTGAATTGAGTATTGGTGAATATACATTTCCAAATGTCAGCATATCTGACCATGCTTCTATAATGGACAATTCAAAGCGAGTGTTTAGAACAACAGACGAGAACGGGAAAACAATTCTTGTTGGTAACAGAAGTGAATTGTTAAAAATTAAAGGCGCAACCGATGATAAAATCAAAGATATCAGTGCATCTGATTTTTCTGCTGTCAGCCACACTAACATACAAAATCTCTTTATATCA
>JAFSCS010000041.1 GCA_017436675.1 Clostridia bacterium
ACAAGTGAAGTTAAGTTTGCCCACTTTGCCATAGGCAAAACTTCACTATCCGCAGGATAACTTCACTTACGAAGTAAACTTCACTTGCCCATAAGGGCAAACTTAGTTATGCGTGTTATCCTTAACGGAGAACACGCATATCTCTGTCATTTTTTGATTTTTGAATAAATGATCGAAAAAATGATACAATAAATCATGTCGGCAAAATCCGAGATAAAAATATGAACAAAATATGAACAAAATGAAAAAAATCGCTTGACAAAAAGTTTGAATGTATGTTAATATAAGGTAACAATAAATTTGGGGATTAAACCCATAACGAAAGGAAAAAACAAAATGAAAAAACTTATGTTTTTCGTACTCGCAGTAGTAATGGTTGCTACTTTCGTAGTTAGCGCTTCCGCAGTTGATTACGGTACAGTAGAGATCAATAAAGTTACTACAGCTCCTACGATCGACGGTGCAGTTTCCGAAAACGAATACCCCACCGTTATCAAGTATGACTCCTCTAAAACCTATTGGAACTACAAGTCTGACGAAGACGCAGCTAACTATGACGTAGTTCTCTACATCGGTTGGGATGCAGAAAACCTCTACACAGCAGTTACTGCTAAAGCTACAACAGAAAGAACTCACACAGGCGTTATGCCTTCCAGCGACCGTCCTTATATCTTCGACCGTCGTCACGTAATGAGCGCTGTTGTTGCAGGTAACCCCACTGATACAAAGTATCAACCCGCTGACGGTCAATCTTGGCCTTGGGGCGATGCTTACAACTCCGGTTACGGTAACGAATGGACAATCACAGCTAACCCCGATGGTGAAAACGGTAAGGCTGACCACTTCGGTTCTGTTACAGGCTCTATCGAGTACAAAGTAACAGTTGCTACAAACGGAACAGAAGTTTACGAGCAAAAAATTCCGTGGACTGCATTCACAGGCGGTACTATCACAGCTGCTGAAGGTACAGTATTCGGTTACGCTTTCACACTCGCATGTGAAGAAGTTGACCTTACTGATGACTCTTGCACATACGCTTGCTTCGGCGCTGGTATCTCCGGATACAAGAACTTCGCTGAGTACGTTGCTTTGACACTCGCTGGTGAAAAAGCTCCCGAACCTGACACAAGCGAACCCGCTACAGAACCTACAGAGCCTTCTGAACCTACAACACCTCCCGAAACAGGCGATATGACAATGGTATTTGTTCTCGTTGCTCTCGTTTCTCTCGCAGGTGCAGTTGTAGTTTCCAAAAAAAGAGCATAAGCTGATCTAACAGCATAAAAATAAGAGCCAATTTGAAAAAATTGGCTCTTTATATTTTTATAAGCTTTTAATATCAGACTCTAAAAGGATAACCTCGTCAGAAAATTACTATTTCTCTTTGAGATATATCCCACCGCCGATATCGTATTTGTTAACGTCCTCGATCCTGTCGAAATATCGATAGATCGTGCTCATCGACGAGCCTGACTTTCGCGCGTAATAAATGAATTGCTCTCGTGACGTCGAGTTTTTGTAGATAACGTCAAGCTTCGCCCAAAGCGCGTGCTTCTTCGCCTCTGCCATAGCCTCTCCGTCCTTCGCTCCGCGTCCGCGATAGAAACGATACATCATATCCTCGACCTTCGCACTGCTGTTGTTTGCGGCGCGTAATATCGACTCGAACGTTCCGTCGATCTCATCGTCACCGTCGTCGGCAGGATCGTATCCGTAGGACTTCAACGCGAATAAAAGATTTTTCATATATTCATCACTAAGCCCGTTGTCCTCGCGTAGCTTCTCAACGTAAAGCTGCAGCTCACGGCTTCCGTCGCTCGAAAGCTTGCCGTCGCTGTTCTTGAACATATTAAAAAGCCTCGTCGCAAGCATACTCTCCGAGATCGACGGCTCATAATCGTCTAAGCTGTCGCCACCGCCACCGCTTGTGCCGCCATCTTCTCCGACGACCGCATCGCCCTCCTTCAGCTTCTGCTTTTCAAGCTCGAGTATCTCATCCTCGAGCTTTTCTTTTTTGCCTTGAATATCTTTAAGCTCTGCGCTTTCCAAAGCGGCGACCTCGTCGTCAAGCTGTTTTTTCAGCTTCTCCTCACCCTCTGAGTGCTCTGCCATCGTATCACGGATGGCGTTCGCCTCAATAAGCTCTCTGTTCAACGCCTCGTCGATAGCTTCTCCGGACCTTGTCAATCCTCTTGCCTCGTGAAATTGTGCAATATCCTTTTCTGCCTTCAGCTTGCTTGCCGCCGCCTCGGCGATCGCGGCGTCGCGCTTCTTTAAGAGTGAAGCCCTGCTTTCTTCATATCGCTTTTTTGCCTCTTCCTTTGCCATCGAGTATTGCTTTGCGATCTCCGATTCAACGCTTCCCGCAGCCTCAAGCTTCTTTTTCAGTTTTTCGATAAGTGTGTCATATCCGCTCAAAATAATCTCCCCCTTTCCTTGAAATCAAACTCCATAAGCGAAACGGTCAGATCCCTCGCAACTCCGTCAATACTGACTCCGAGCCGATGAGTACGTCGGAACACGATCCTCCGACGAAACTTTTCCGACTCCTTTCCGCCGATCAATGTCAGCTCGTGTGTCGCATCAGCTCCTCCCACGTCGCCTACCAACTCAATATTTAACGATGCACCGTTTTTTGAGCCTGCGCCAATGACCATCCTGCCGACGTCCTTCAAGCTCGTTTCGTCTCCGAGCGACGACTCACCGCTCACGTATCGTATCGCGACCTCGCCGTCACCCTCCTCAAAGCAGTACACGTCACCGTTCGATCCACCGAGCAAGACCTTTCCAAAATGCCTCGAAAACGTCGAAAATTCGATACCCTTGTAAAAATACCAAACCCTGCTACCGTAGTTGTAAACGAGTATCTCGTCGCCCGACTTGATCCAAAGCTCCGAGTTGAGATCGTCGTCGAAAAGCAATAAGCGGTATTCGTCTCTTCTCCCGAGAAACCTCAAAACGATCGAGCTTACCGCATCGGATATCTTGAGTGCATTCCGCTCGTCGCGAACACTCGTCGATACCCATCTGTATATCCCGTCATAAGTGACCGAAACAGGCTCGTTTGCAATTAAAACCGCATCGTTGTCTCCAATATGCCCCTTCTCACTGTTGAGCGCAAAAACAGGGAATGAGTGATAATATTCGCCGAGACTGTCCTGCCGTATCTCATCGATCGAGTAAAACGTCGAGTCGAGACAAAAAATGAGCTGCCTGTCATAATGACGTATGATCGACGTGATCACCTTGCCCGAGATAGAAACAAAATTGTTTTCGGGAAAATAGTCTGCTCGCGATATGCCGCCTCCGATCTCGCTGTGTCGCCGACACGACGGATCATCGTCAGAGCCAAATAAAAACACCCTCGTGTCGTTCCCGCCGCCAAAAACGGATGCTCGCTTGAAGCCGAGCAGCTCCGTCCTTTTGCAAGCCGATGCAACGTATTCGACCTCAATAGTGTTCTCGCCCTTCGGAAAAACAGTGCCGAGCGTCACCGTCGATGCTTGCGCGTCAAACGTGTAGCTCGCCGAATTGAGCGTTTCACCGAGATGCTTGACCGAAAAAATGCTCTCGACCTCCTTTTCCAAAAGCCGAAGCACCTTGCTCTCACCATCCGTCGAAAACCTTTGTCTTCTCCGAGGCGTCAGCATATTCGCCGATTCATAAAGCTCACATCCACCCTCCGAGTCGGTGTTGATGGCAATAACGGGCGAATATCCCTCAACTCGCTCGACTATCCCACCGTCGAAGCAGTAAAGATCAACGTCCGAAAGAATGAATACCTTTTCGTCAAACTCAAACAGCTCGGCTCTCTCCCCAAAGAACGGACGAAGATAAATTGCCGCCTCCGCATCGGCAAGGTATTTGTAAAACCCACCGCTCGTAACGAATAAAATACATTCGATCCCCCTGAGTGTCCCTTCCCAAGAAGCGATAACACTCTCACCGCGCAAAGAGAGCAGCTTTTTCATCTCCCTGCGCTTTATAAGACGACCTTCATCATTTACAACAAGATTTACCATCTCGATAGCTTCGCCGAGCTTTTCCGAGTGCTCGTTGAGTCCGCCAAAGCTACTGACAGCAATTTTTTTCTTTTTCATAAATACACCTCAATATACGTCGGCGATAGAGTGAGTCTTAGCCGTACCGTATCTCATCACCTTCAAAAGCATATTCTCAAAAATAGTCCGAAACAGCTCGTAACGACTATCTCCCTCAGCCAAAAGATAGAGCGATGCAACACCATACGGCATCGCCCCGAGAGATAGTCTCGAGTCGATATCAAGCTCGTCATCGAGTGAGTCGATCGGAGCAAAATCGATAACCTCACCGCACAGCCTCGCTTGATATGGCGCACATTCGGCAAGCACGATGTTGATATAGCTGACCGCCCTTGAACGAAAAAAGCTGACGTCGGGCGGTGCCGAGCCATCGCTTTGCCTTTCTCCGATAATATCCAACGCCGCCTCGAAAATATCAATTCCTCTAATAACTCTCACATCCTTTCATAGCTTCAAAAAAGGGGAGTTTCCTCCCCTTATATCTATCAGTTATCGCCGTTGATGAGCGACGCACAAACAAGCTCGTCGGGACGAATGACCTTCGCACCGAAAACGAGTCTGCCTCTGACCGCAGTGTCGAACGAGTTTTCCATTCTTTCGATGATCTGAGTATCGAGCACTTGCTCAGCATAAGCGATTGCCGAATAAGAGCCTGCAATACATTGATGCTTTCCGCCGTCAAGAACGGTGAGCTGATTGCTGACGTAAAGATCAAACCCGAGCTCATCGGTGAATCCGATAGCACCCGTACCGTTAACACCCTCGTTAACGGAGAATTTGATCCCTGCGAGCATAAGCTTCGTCTTAACGAACGGAGGAACGACGATAAAGCTTCTTCCGTCGGGAACGTTCATCTCCTCGAGCATCTGCTTGATCTCGGCAATGACCGAAAGCACGTTGTCGGAGGTAACCGTAGTTTCGTTGTATGTCTTTCCGGCATCACTATAAAGACCGAGCACGTATTGGTCGACCGAAAGCTTGAGATTGTGGCTTGCTCTCTTGAGCTGAGAATCCTTGAGCCCGACCGCAGAACGAAGCTCGTCGAGGTCTCTGACCTTGAAGGCGAATACCTTGTCTTGATCGATAGGCAAAACTACCGCGCTGTCGTCAAGCTCCTCATAAGTGAGTGTGCCGGTGTAATCCGTGATCGTCGGCTCGTTGAGTCCGACAATTGTAACGCTGTCACCTCTGTTTTTGATCTCGCCGGAATAGACCGTGTTGCAGATCTTGTTTGCGATAAGATTGTCTTCATTGGTTCTCAAGATCTCCGCAGAGATCACCTTTTCAATACTGTTGCTGATTGCCATAATAAATTCCTTTCTTTAGTTCCATTTTTTTAGTGATAAAAGTATCTTCTTGTAATTTTTCTTGATCTCCGAGGGCGACATATTTTCAACCTCGCCGCTCGAAACGAACGTCTCACCCTCACTTTCGGAGAGACCGATGGGCGTTGTTTTTTCAAGCTCAACGTTGAGTGCCTCAGCCCTCTTTCCCAAAACGTCCATCCTTCTTTGGTATATCGCATAAGCTGCCGTCAGCGCCATCCCTTTGCCGACGTTTTCCCAAACCTCGATCGGAATAGCGTCTGCGTTCACCTCCGGAAACAGCTCTCGAAAGAGCTTAATGTCCCCGTCGAGCTTTTCTTGCTCGTTTATGAGGTCTTTTTGCTCGCGCTTCGTCCTTCGAGCCTCGATAAGCTCGTCGATTATCTCGCTTGGAAGCTCGTTTGCGTTATCCAAACCGCGCTCAGCATAAAGCTGGTCCGCATAATCGCGAACGTCGAGCCCCGCTTGCTCCGCCAACTCGCATATCAGCGAGTAAACGTAATCTCTTTCCATCCTTTTCATATCCTTTCTTCTTCGTCTTTTTCTATTGACGCAGTGATCTCGTCAATAAGCTCTTGCTTTTTCGGAATAATGTTGTTCGGTATCCTCTCAAGATATTGCTTCAGCGTGATCTGTCCCATCGATAATAACGTGTCAAGCGTGTTGAGCGAGGTGATCTCCGAATAATACCCCGAATTGCCAACGTCAACCGAGCAAGCCCAAACAGAACCCTTGAAACGCTTCGGCGAAAACTCGACCCAATCCCCGTCAAGCGATGGAACGAGTCGCTTCTCACCGTAATAACAAAGCATAAAATCGAGCCAAATAAGTCCGAGATCCTCAATGAATTGATAAAGCTGTCTCTTGACGTTTTGAAGCGGCATCGCCGACGCCTGCTGAACGGCAATGATCGCCGAGGTGTTCTTCGGATCAACGTTACCGAGCGCCGCATCCGTCGCGCCAAGCATATCCTTCGTGTAAGATATCGCAAGATTGATCAGCTCAAGCATACCCGATTGCATACTGCCCGTGCCGATAGCTTTTGCGACGTTCTCAATAGGCCCATTCACCGCAATAGCCTCCCCAACCTTGTTCGACCATTCATCGATGACCGTGCTGTCATATACGATCTTCGAAAACGCCGTGTCCATCATATGCTTCATCGCCATCGCGAACGCCTTGTTGACAAAGATCTGGTTGTCGATAAGCGACGTTCCGACCGCCTCGCCGTGCCAACAGTTCTTCGACCTCGTCCAATTGAAATAGCAAATAGGGTATAAATGCAGCCCCGTGTCTACCTCGTCGATGATCACCGCATCCTTGACCATCTTTTTGAAGCTGATCGTACCTCTCTCGTTGCGCCAAAGCTTGATAAGCGTGACACATTTCGTGCCTGAAAGCTCAATACTGCCTCTGTCACCCGATTGAGTGAAAATATCCGAGTCCGAGTCAATAAGCCCAATAACGTGAGCGTCCCTTCCGTTTGCTTTTGCCTGCTTTTTGACCTCGTCGACCATCTCTCTGCCCGAGATCATAATATACGGCTGAGCCTGAACGTCGTGAACGTTTGGATTTCCGAAAAACACGTTTGTGTTCTCAACGAGCCTCGTGACAAAATCTCCGCGAAACGGTTGTCCCGTCTTTATCGTCGGGTCCCAATAGGTATATGCGACCGCATCACCGCAAAGCGCCGCATCAAGAAGCGCGTTTGAAAGAAGCGAATCCATCTTCAACCTCTCCCATCTTGCCTTCGCAATACCGCTGAGCACACCCGCCATCTCGTCGGAAGCCTTATTGTCGCCCCGACGAATACTTGAGTAGTGCAAAACCGTAGCATCCGACATAACGTTTGAAACGTAATAATCGATAATGCGCTTGAAAAGATTGAAAACGGGAGTAGGGAGGTTGTTTGCACCAACACCCTTCCATTGCTCACCGCGATAAAACCGCTCGTTCTTAGCGACCGTTTCATAAAGACCCAACCGAACGTTGTATTCCTTTCCGTCCTCAAATTCCTGCCATTCATCAAGTGATCTTCTTTTGTTTTTTGGCATACCTTTTCTTCTCCTTTCTTCAATAATCAATATAATCCCGTACGTTCTCCCTCGATCGAATAGGGAAGAACCTGTCAGCGATCTGCGGAAGCTTCTCGAAATAGCTCGGTTGCCTCGACATTACCGCATACCTCAACGCCTCGGGCGCGTGAGTGATATCGTGCGGCGAGGATGAACAATCCTCGGGCGTCATCTCATCAAACCGCAAAAGCGGAAGACAACGAATGAGATTTTGACACCCTTGAAATATCTTCAGCTTTACCTCACCTCCACCGTCGTGCAGGTATTCGCGAAGCACCCGCCACCCAACGATACGCCTGTTGTCCGCCTTGACGAGCTTTGAAAGTCCGTTTGAGCGCATTATCTCCGCACCGCTCTTTCCACTGTCCTGACGTCTGTTCCAAAGGTCAGGCGATGCCGTAACGTAGCGTATCCTTTCATCCTTGCCCGTGAGTGAGCATATCCTCTTTGCCGCATCGGAGAGAATGAGGTTCTTCTCATGAAGCTCTCGATATACGTAAAGCACCCCGCTTGGTGATTGAGCGAGCCAAAGACAGCAGGTCATATCCAAACCGTAGTCCAACGCGCAAAACCGCCCCCATTCCTTCGGCAAAGAAAAAGGTAAGCACGTGTGAACGTCAAATTTGAATTCCGGAAAATATGCCCCCTCAAAGCAATTCCAATCACCCTCGAGCATCGCTCGTCTTCTGAGCTCGGGCAAAGCAAGAAGATTTTCGAGATATTCGGGGTTTTCACGAAGCAAAAACTCGTTGTCGAAAATACTCGAACGAATAAAAACGTAGTTTTCCGCTTTTTCGTTTCCCTCATAGCATCTGTCAACGAAAAGCCGCTTCACCCAATCGTGTCCCACACCACCGGGATTACAGGTGAGGTACATCCTCGGTGAAAAGCTTTCCTTCATATTACCGCTGACTCTGTTCGATTCGGTAAGGCATAAAAATTGGTAATAGGTGAAGTGAGTTGCCTCCTCTAACCCTATTACCTCATAAGCCTGACCTTGATATTGTAAAACGTCACCCTCGCTGTCGCAATAGCCGAGCTTTATCCTCGATCCGTTGCGAAACAAAAATTCCTTCGAGCTGTCCTTGTATTCGGCGATATCGACGAGTAGCTTGCGGAGTGGCAAAATGTGATTTTCGCGAAGCTCCCCGAGTGTTCGCCGAAGCAGCAAAATAGAAAT
Source organism: Clostridia bacterium (assembly GCA_017436675.1). GTDB lineage: Bacteria > Bacillota > Clostridia > Oscillospirales > CAG-382 > UMGS1307. Next base: position 8,642 of record JAFSCS010000041.1, read on the forward strand.
ACCGTCGTGCTTGATGGCGAGCAGAACGAGCTTGATCCGCATCGCCCAGCTTTTTCCGCCACCTCTTGCACCGCCGTAAGCGATGTATCTCCCCTTTGAAAGAAAGAATTCCTCTTGCTTCTTGTTCGGTGTGATCTCCAATACCTCGCTTTTCAATCGCACCAATCCACCGCTTTCCCAACAATAGTCACCTCCGTCGCCTCGTCGCTTTTTTCCGCCTTGTCACCATAACCGTGATTGTTTTTGAAATCAAAGGTGAAAACACTTGCGGGTATCTTCCCGCACATCGCTAACTGCTTCTTCGCCCCCGCGATCCGCGTTAAAACGTAAAAAAGCTCCTCACCCTCGCATCTCATCAGCTCCTCACGGCTGATCCCAAGAAAGACCGCGAACGATTCAACGTCAGGAATCTCCTTTTCTCTCGACGGAAGATATTCCGAAAAATAAACATCCGCCAACCGAGACAGCTCGCCTTTCTTTCGGTAATTTTTCTTTTTCTTCAAAAACCTCCTCCTTTCAAGAAGCGTTGACGTCAGAGTAAAAAATCAGAGTGGCACCGATCGGCACCACCCTAAACTTTTTACAATAGCATTATATCACGCAAATTAAGGAAATTCATCCATAATTTGTCCGCACTTTTTTATCCCAATAAAGCCTTGCATACCTCGTCGGGCGTTGTGAATGTCATATCCGGCGGATATTCGACGAATTCCTCGTCCGAGCCAAAGCCCCAACGTATCCCAATAACGTCCATTCCGACCTCTCGTGCACCGAGAACGTCATATTTTGTGTCGCCGACAAGAACGCATTCGGAAATATCGATCCCTTCCGTGTTAATGATGTTCAAAAGCACCTCTTCCTTCGTGCTGATGCTTCCATCGAGCTTGCTGCCGTATATATATTTGAAATATTTCGAAACACCGTGCTTGTCAAGAATGCGCTTCGCGAAAACGTCGGGCTTTGAAGTCGCAGTGAATAAGACCTTGCCACCGTCAAAAAGACGGCAAAGCATCTCCTCAACACCGTCGTATAGCCTGTTTTCCCAAATGCCTCTGTTGTTGTAGTATTCGCGATACCCCGCAAGAAGCTTCTTCGCCTCCTCGTCAGAGCAAGAAAGCATCCGCTTGTAAGAATCAAGTATCGGCGGGCCGATTATCCATCTCATCGAGCTTCTGTCATCAACGGTTACACCGATCTTCGCAAGACTGTAAAGAAACGAGTTGACGACTCCTTCCTCCGTGTCTGTCAAAGTCCCGTCAAGGTCAAGTAAAACGTATTTTTTCAAGTTAAGGTCCATCTCGTCCACCTCCGAGCAAAAAGTATACCATACATACGAAGATTTGTAAAGCAAAAAAGCCAAAACCGTTGACAAATATAGAAAATTTTATTATAATACTATGATATAGAAATATTGCAATTTTTTGCTAAAGATATAGAAAAGAGAAAAGAAAATGGGAAAAACATTTATCCCCGAAGGCTATACCTCACGCCTCAGCATATATGATACACAAAAAGCGATCGAGCTGATAAAATCCAACTTTGCTCAAAAATTGAGCGAAGCACTCAACCTCTGCCGTATATCCGCACCGCTCTTCGTCGGAAGCGACACAGGTATCAACGATGACCTCAACGGAACCGAGCGACCCGTGAAATTTGATATAAAAAGCTCTAATACCGAAGCGGTGGTAGTCCATTCACTTGCAAAATGGAAACGCCTCGCCCTTTGGAAATACGGGTTCAAGATCGGTGAAGGAATGTATACCGATATGAACGCTATCCGTCGCGACGAGGATCTCGATAACCTCCATTCCGTTTATACTGACCAATGGGATTGGGAAAAGGTAATAACTAAAGAAGACAGAACGACAAAATATCTCGAGAACACAGTCAGCGCGATCGTAGGCGCGATCTGTGATACCCTCGATATCGTGAAAGCGCACTATCCTCAATTGACAGTAACACTCGAACGAAACGTATGCTTTATAACGTCTCAAGAGCTCGAGGATAAATATCCCACGCTCGATGCAAAGCAACGTGAGTATGAAATAACGAAAGAATATAAAACGGTATTCATCTCTCAAATAGGCGACAAATTAAAGTCAGGCGAACGCCACGACGGACGTTCCCCCGACTACGATGATTGGACGCTCAACGGCGATATCTTGTTCTGGGACGATGTTCTGGATTGCCAGATCGAGATCTCGTCAATGGGAATAAGAGTAGATAGCGAATCGCTCGTCAGCCAATTGAAAAAAGCAAACGCGACCGACCGCCTCGGCTTCTATTTCCATTCACTTCTTGCCGACGGCACACTTCCTTTGACAATGGGTGGCGGAATAGGACAGTCGAGACTCTGTATGCTTCTTCTTGAAAAAGCACACATCGGCGAGGTCCAATCTTCTGTTTGGGACGAAGTAACGATAGAAGAATGTAAGAAAAAAGGCGTAAATCTCTTATAAACGGAGGAAGAAAAATGAATATCCCCGAACTTTTCGGCACAAACGTGTTTAACGAAAGAGCAATGGAGGAATACCTCGAGCCCGAGGATTTCGGAAAATTGCTCAGCGCATTGGCAAAGGGCTGTGAGCTCGATATAACGATAGCCGATAAAATAGCCGACGCAATGAAGCGTTGGGCGATAGATAAAGGTGCCACCCATTATACCCATTGGTTCCAACCGATGACGGGTATCACCGCAGAAAAGCATAATAGCTTCGTCTCCCCCTCAGCAGGCGGAGGCGCAATAATGGAGTTCTCGGGCAAAGAGTTGATAAAAGGCGAGTCCGATGCATCAAGCTTTCCTTCGGGCGGACTTCGTGCGACCTTCGAGGCGAGAGGCTATACCGCTTGGGACCCGACGAGCTTCGCATTCATCAAGGACGGCGTGCTCTGTATCCCGACCGCGTTCTGCTCCTACGGCGGTGAGATCCTCGACAAAAAGACTCCGCTTCTTCGCTCAATGGAAATACTCAATAAGCATTCAATGCGTATCCTTCGCGCTCTTGGTGACAGAGAAACGAACCACGTCCTCTCGACCGTAGGCGCAGAGCAGGAGTATTTCTTGATCGACAGAAAGCTCTATGAAAGAAGAATAGACCTGAAGCTGACGGGCAGAACACTCTTCGGCGCAAAGCCACCGAAGGGCCAAGAGCTCGACGAACACTTCCTCGGCTCACTCCGCCCGCGCGTCAGCGAATATATGAAGGAGCTCGACCTCGAGCTTTGGAAGCTCGGCATCTACTCAAAGACCGAACATAACGAGGTAGCCCCCTCACAGCACGAGCTCGCGCCGATATTTGAAACGACAAATATCGCCTGTGACCAAAACCAGCTCATAATGGAAATGATGAAGCGTATCGCAGAAAAGCACGGACTTGCGTGCCTTCTCCACGAGAAGCCGTTTAACGGCGTAAACGGAAGCGGTAAGCATAATAACTGGTCGATCTCCACCAGCCTCGGAAAAAATTTGCTAAAGCCCGGTAAAGAGCCCGAAAAGAACCTTTCGTTCCTTCTCTTCCTCTCGGCAGTAATAAAAGCAGTAGATGTCCACCAAGACCTTCTTCGTGTGTCCGCCGCAACAGCGGGTAACGACTACCGTCTCGGCGGCGACGAGGCACCACCCGCGATAATCTCGATCTACCTCGGCGACGATATCACCCAAGCACTTGAAAGCGTCGCATACCACCGTGACTACCGTAGCGCCGATAAGATAAAAATGAACCCCGTTGCGAACGTGCTGCCCGATTTCACAAAGGACACCGCAGACAGAAACAGAACCTCACCGTTCGCGTTCACAGGTAATAAATTCGAGTTCCGTATGGTCGGCTCGTCAATGTCGATCGCAGAAGCGAATATAATCCTCAATACCGCAGTTGCCGATGTGCTCAGCGGATTTGCCGATATCCTTGAGGACGCTTTCGACGTCGAACAAGCAATGTACGATATCATCCACGATACATACGAGGCTCATAAGCGTATCATCTTCAACGGAAATAACTATTCGAAGGAGTGGGAGCTTGAGGCGGAAGCGAGAGGGCTCAAGAACTATACGACAACAGTCGAAGCGTTCGACCACTTCACCGACGATAAGAATATCGAGCTTTTTGCTCGACACAATATCTTCACTCCGACCGAGCTTCGTTCCCGCGGAATGATAATGTTCGAGAACTATAATAAATTGATGCTCATCGAGGCGAAAACAATGTCCGAAATGGCGAAAAAAGAAGTCCTCCCGTCAGTAATGAAGGAGGAAACAGAATTGTTGCGTATCGTCGAGAAAACGAATGTCGTCGGCTTGAAGGGCAGAATAAGTAATACGCTCAGCCGCCTCGATTACGCCGTCGAAGCATACGAAACGCTCTGCGATAATATCACCGAGCTCGATGAAGCCGTCGAAAAGGGAAGCGCACTCACCGACGAGCGCGAAAAGGCGTTTTTTATCCGTGACACCATCCGTCCGATAATGGCAAAAACAAGAAAAACAGTCGACGAGTTCGAAAAAACGGGTAGCACCAAATACCCCTACCCGTCATATTGCGACTTGTTGTTCTCAGTATAAAGAAAGGTGAAAACAATGATAACAGGATTACACCATATCGCGTTTAAAGCGAAGGATTTCAAAAAAACACTCGAGTTCTATAAAGAGATCGGACTCACAGTCTATCGTGAGTGGGGCGACGAGAATAACCCCGCCGCAATGCTCGATATGGGCGACGGCAAGTATATCGAGCTGTTTGCACAGGGCGAACAGTTCAACCCCCAAGGAAACTACCGCCACATCGCGTTCAACGTCAGTGATTGTGACGCAGTGTATAATAAAGCACTCGAGCTCGGCGCAACCTCGTATATCGCACCTAACGATATCGTAATACCGTCCCGCCCCGAGCCCATCCCCGCACGCATCGCATTCGTCTATGGATTCGACGGCGAGGAGATCGAGTTCTTCCAAGTATATTGATCTATATTATGCCTTCGGCGACCAAAGGGGAACTTTCTATAGAAAGTTCCCCTTTGGAAACCCCTCAAAGATTTTATATTGCTTTTTTCCCGATGGGTACTTGTTACTCGTCGGGAATGTTTTGCTTTGCACAGATGTACCCATCTGGAAAAAAGGGATAGAAAAGTCGCCGAAAAGCCTCTAAAGAGAATTTTCGATAGAGAGTTATTCTTAATCACCGAAAGGGATATATAAATAATCAATCAACTACGAAAGCAACACAGAATTTAAAGTTTGGTCAACCTTTTCTGCCGGCGGCAGCGCCGTATTCCGTGAAGCTTTTTCGATACTGAAACATATTCGTCACCATAGAATTAAAAGTTTTACTCAATTTTTTCTAAAAAAATGTGCGGGTCAATGACAGCACAAAATAACAACTGATCCCGAACCTACCCCATAATTAAAGTTTTTTGGGGGAGTTTGAGGGCTTCTCCGAAAAAACCTTGCTTATAAAGTATAAAATATTTGTGAGCATCAATCCCTACGATCCAAAAATGACAGCACAAAAAAACAACTGATCCCGAACTTACCCCACAATTAAAGTTTTTTGGGGGAGTTTGAGTGCTTTTTCGAAAAAACTTTGCTTATAAAGTATAAAATATCTGTGAGCATCGATCCCTACGATCCAAAAATGACAGCACAAAATAACAACTGATCCCGAACCTACCCCACAATTTGAGCTTTTTGGGGGAGATTGAGGGGGACTTTTTCGAAAAAAAGTCCCCCT
>JAFSCS010000042.1 GCA_017436675.1 Clostridia bacterium
CGCTCGCCTTTTGAGCAAAGGCGAGTGATTTAGTATAACCTTAGGAGGCGACCGCTCTATCCTACTGAGCTACCGGGACATATACAAAAACTATTCAATTTTCCGCCCCTCCAGGAAACGAACGAGCTGCCGCTTAGGAGGCGACCGCTCTATCCTACTGAGCTACCGGGACGTATTCAAAAATTATTCAGTTTTCCGCCCCTCCAGGAAACGAACGAGCTGCCGCTTAGGAGGGGTTTATTATATCCATTTAACTATGCAGGCATCATTGTTTATTATACCGATAAAAAACGATTTGTCAAGATTATCGCCAAAAACTGTAAAAGAAAAATAATTCATCGCTAAATATTGATATAATTCGCTAAAACTGTTGACTTAATCGGACAAAAGGTGTAAAATAAGAAAAATTATTGATTTTTAAGATTTTTTTGTAACTTTAGTTTCGGAGCTTATTATTATGAATAAAGTCAGAGGTGTGGGCTCGATCGTGATGTGGCTATTGACCGATTGGCTCATTTTAATGTGCTCGACATTTGCAGCACTTGTCTTGAGATTTGAATTTAAGATCACACAATCTTTGGAATACGTCGAGGAATTCTTCGTCGTTTCCGTGATAATGCTGTGCATCTATTCCGTCTACTTTTTTGCAATGCAATGCCAACGTATCCTGTGGCTCTATGCGGGCGTTGTCGACGTTTTCAAGCTCGCAATAGCGGTCATCGCGACGAATATAACGACAATAGGCATCGATATCGTTTTGCCCTCGTTCTCAAACGGAGCACGTATGCTGCCATTGAGCGTGTTTCTCATCGCCGCACCGCTTTCTCTGATCGCGATCCTCGGGTTGAGACTCGTTGCTCATTACTATAGCAAGATCTCCGCATTCAAAAGCTCTCCCGACGAGCCGAGTCAGATCGAGCGAGTAATGATAATCGGCGGCGGCAGCGCAGGCGTGCTTTTGATACGTGAGCTCGAAAAGAAAAATGCATCTTCAAAATACGTTGTCGAATGTGTTATCGACGACGATCCCAAAAAGCTCGGAATGAGCGTTCACGGAGTCAACGTCATCGGAGACCGAACAAAGATCGACGAAGCCGTAAAAAAATATTCCATCGATACGATAATCTTCGCGATGCCGACTTGCTCAGCAAAGGACAAGAGCGAGATCTTGACCATCTGCTCGAAAACGGGCTGTACCGTAAAGACCATCCCCGGTATCCAAGACCTCCTCGACGGTAAGGTGTCGATAACCCAAATGCGTAACGTCGAGATCAACGACCTTCTCCAAAGAGAACCGATAAAGATCGACGTTGCGAAGATCTTGGGATATGTGAAGGATAAGACCGTGCTCGTAACGGGTGGCGGCGGATCGATCGGCAGCGAGCTTTGCCGTCAGATCGCATCCCATTCACCGAAAAAGCTCATAATCTTTGATATATATGAAAATAATGCCTACGATATCTCGAACGAGCTGAAGGCGAAATACCCGTCGCTTGACCTTGTAACGCTCATCGGCTCTGTCCGTGACGAAAAACGGCTCGATCAGCTTTTTAAAACTTATAACATCGATATCGTATACCACGCCGCAGCGCATAAGCACGTTCCTTTGATGGAGGATAGTCCTCGCGAAGCGATAAAGAATAATATCCTCGGAACGCTCAATACCGCAAAAACGGCAAGTAAATATAAAGTAAAGCGCTTCATCTTGATATCGACCGACAAAGCCGTCAACCCAACGAACGTAATGGGCGCAACGAAGCGTTGCTGCGAGATGATCGTCCAATACTATAATTCCATCTCCGAGACCGACTACGTTGCGGTAAGATTCGGAAACGTGCTCGGCTCGAACGGAAGCGTTGTACCGCTTTTCAAACGTCAGATCGCCGAGGGCGGTCCCGTGTGTGTAACTCACCCCGACATCATCCGTTACTTTATGACTATCCCCGAGGCAGTTTCGCTCGTTTTGAGCGCAGGTGCATCCGCTAAGGGTGGCGAGATATTCGTGCTTGATATGGGAAAACCCGTCCGTATCCTCGACCTTGCCGAGAATATGATACGTCTCTCGGGCTTCGAGCCGTATACCGAGATCGACATCAAATTCGTCGGATTGCGTCCGGGAGAAAAGCTCTATGAGGAGCTTTTGATGGACGAAGAGGGATTGACGAAGACCGACAACGACCTCATCTATATCGGAAAACCGCTCGTCCTTCCCGACGACCTTCCCGAAAAGCTCCAAGAGCTCATCAAGGTGGCATATACCGACGAAAAGGATATCCGCCTATGCCTGAAGGAGATCGTAAAGACCTATAGAATACCCGAAGGACTGAAATAATATACTTATCAATAGATACGTAGAAATACGTATCTATTATTTTTTTCTTTTGGGGGCAAAAAATGATCTCGCTTTGTCTTATTTGCGCGTTGGTGTTCGTCAACGGATGGACCGATGCACCGAACGCGATCGCAACAGCCGTCGGTTGCGGTGCTTTGAAAATGCGCCAAGCATCGTTGATGGCGGCGGTAATGAATCTTCTCGGGTTGACGACGGCATATCTTACAAGCGGCAGGATCGTCGACAGTATGCGGAATATCGTCTCGCTCGACACTGATACAATGGAGCTTGCTATCAACGTCGCATCGGTCGGAGTCGTGCTCTGGGCAGTCGCCGCTTGGTATTTTGGGTTGCCGACAAGCGAGAGCCATGCTGTCGTAGCTTCGCTTTGCGGCTCTGCCGTCGCCGCGGTCGGCACGATAAACAAAGGCGAGCTCTCGCTTGTGTTCGTCGGCTTGATCACCTCTCTCACGCTCGGGTTTGCTTCAGGATGGTTGATCGGGTATATAGGAGAACGAATACCCATCCGTGAAAAAACGCTCAAAAAAGCCGTAATAACGTCGTCAGCATTGATGGCGTTCTCTCACGGTGCGCAAGATGGTCAAAAGCTTCTCGGAATGATGCTCCTTTCGCTTGGTAGTACTGCAAACGGAAAAAACGAGATATTGCCGCCCGCCCTTGTTGCCGCATTGATGTTTCTCGGAACTTCGGTCGGCGGAAAACGTATCGTTGAAAAGGTCGGCTCGTTGACTCGACTCAGCAATAAGACGGCGTTCTGCGCAGACCTTGGCGGCGCGGCTTGCGTCCTCGCTTCAACGTTTCTCGGGATACCGCTGAGCACCACACATTCGAAGACCTCCGCAATAATGGGCGTCGCGGCGGCAGGGAAGCGAATGAAATGGCAGCTCGGACGTGATATGCTCGTCGCTTGGCTGCTGACTTTTCCGCTTCTTTTCCTTTTCGGCTATTTCTTTACATTGATCTTGATATAAAAAACCTCCGACCGAGAAGGTCGGAGGAATTTTTATTAATAATCGTTAGGTTTACGGCAAAGCCTCGAAAGCGTCAACAGTCTTTTGGATAGCAGCCACAATGCTTTCCTTGTTTTGTCCGAGGTAGGACTCAAAGTTGTTGTCGCCGTTTGCGCTGATACCGTTACCGATATCAAAGAGAACGAGGAGGTTGCCCCAAGAAGAACCGAATACGATACCGAGGTCGTAAACTCTGTTTTCGAAAATGATGTCGAGCATTTCTGCGGACTTTTCATTAGCCTTACGGAGCTTGAGAAGAACCTCATAGTAGCTGTAGTTCAACGTATCCTTGGAAGCCTCACCCATAGCTGCGAGCACGAGAGCAGCAGTCTTGGGATCGGGGTTAGTCGTCGGGATAGCAATACCGGGAGTCAATACTGTGGAAACTGCACAGTAGTAACGGTCTTGGTTTGTATCAGCGAGAGGTGCGGGAAGCACACCGTAGTCGCAATCGTAAACGGAAAGCTCAGTGATATCTGTAAGAGCGATAGCACGGAACAAAGCACGCTTGTTAGCAACAGCATCCGTAGCGAACGCCCAAACGTCAGCAAACGGAGAGAAAGATGTGATCTGGTCGATGATGAGAACGTCGTCGCTGCCTGCGATGGGAGCGATCTTGGATACGATATTCTTAGCATCCTCAGAGTCAACTGCGAGAACGGGAAGATCGTCCTCGTCCTTGGTGATAAGTCTGCGGCCTGTGCCGAGGAAGATGGAGCGGAACATACCGGAGTTGATCCAAGCACCGTATGTATCGTTGCTGCTCATACCGCCAACGCCGTCGGAGTCCTTTGTGACCTCCTTAGACATAGCCATCATCTTGTCGAGTGTCCATTGCTTGTTCTTAACGAGCTCATATGGGCTTTCGAGACCAACCTCTGTGATGAGTCCGTTGTTGAATACGAAGCAGTGAGTACATTCATTGTCGAGAATGCTCATATGACCTGTCGTGAAGAAAAGTCTTCCGCCGATGGTAAGGTCGGTGCAAGCCTTTTGATCCCACCATTCTTGTGTGAGGTCGAGATAAGGCTCAACGTCCTCGCCGAGAAGGTCATAGAAATAATCTTGGACAGCGTATCCCGCAGCGTCGTTCATAATGGGAAGAACGATCTGGTAGGTGTCAAGAGCAGCACCCTGTTGTGTTTCAAGCTTGCTCTTCATTTCGCCTGCTGTGGTCGTTTTGTAATCAGCGATCTTAATGCCGTGGTATTCCTCAACGAGCGCGTTTCTGTTGTAAACAGCATCGTTGATAAGCTCGTCGTTAAGCTCTTCGGCACCGATCTCCTTGGATCCGTATCTTTCGCCGTATTCCAAACCGCCAACGAGGAAAACGATCTCTTGTTCTCCGTTGCCGCCGATCGGTTCGATTCCGTCGAAAAGCTGACGAACTGTGCTCTCTTCACTTGAAACCTCAGTCGAGGTATCAGTAGAAGTAGTAGCTTTGCTTTCTTCAGGTGTATTGTCACAAGCGGCCAAAACGGTTACGAGCATCAAAACACAAAGAAGAAACGCAAGTATTCTTTTCATGGTCTTATTCCTCCTTATAGAATAATTGATTGTTGCATACCATTATACAGGAGAAAACCAAATTTGTCAACAGGGATAAATTTGTTAAAATTATGAACAAAAGACCGGCAAATAAAACAAAAAAATTCCGCTGAGCGATCAGCGGAATTTTTATTAATAAGCGTTAGGCTTACGGCAAAGCTTCGAAAGCGTCGATAGTCTTTTGGATAGCAGTTTCGATGCTTGCTTTGTGTTGACCAAAGTAGGACGAGAAATTATCTTCGCCGTTGTTGCCGATACCGTTACCAACGTTAAGAACGTCGAGAAGCGGTGCCCAAGAAGAACCGAATACAACACCGAGGTCGTAAACTCTGTTTTCGAAAATGATGTCGAGCATTTCTGCGGACTTTTCATTAGCTTTACGGAGCTTGAGAAGAACCTCATAGTAGCTGTAGTTCAACGTATCAACGGAAGCTTCACCCATAGCTGCAAGTACGAGAGCTGCAGTTTTGGGATCGGGGTTAGTTGTCGGAATAGCAATACCGGGAGTCAATACTGTGGAAACTGCACAGTAGTAACGGTCTTGGTTTGTATCAGCGAGAGGTGCGGGAAGCACACCGTAGTCGCAATCATAAGCGGAAAGCTCTGTGATGTCCGTAAGAGCAACAGCACGGAAGAGCGCACGCTTGTTAGCAACAGCGTCTGTAGAGAATGCATATACGTCAGCGAAGGGAGAATATTGTGTGATCTGCTCAATGATGATAACGTCGTCGCTGCCTGCGATGGGAGCGATCTTGGAGATCATATTTCTTGAGTCTTCGCTATCAACAGCGATCATCGGGAGATCATTTTCATCTTTAGTGATGAGTCTGCGGCCTGTACCGAGGTACAAGGAGCGGAACATACCTGTGTTGATCCAAGCACCGTAGGTGTCGCCGTCACCCATACCGCCAACGCCGTCGGAATCCTTTGTAACGTCTTTAGCCATGGTCATCATCTTGTCGAGTGTCCATTGCTTGTTCTTAACGAGATCATAGGGACTTTCAAGACCAACCTCTGTGATAACGTCATTGTTGAATACGAAAGCGTGAGTACACTCGTTGTCGAGGATGCTCATATAACCTGTTGTGAAGAAAAGTCTTCCGCCGATGGTAAGGTCGGTGTTGGCTTTTTGATCCCACCACTCGTAAGAGAGGTCAAGATAAGGCTCAACGTCCTCACCGAGAAGGTCATAGAAATAATCTTGGATAGCGTATCCTGCAGCGTCGTTCATAATGGGGAGAACGATCTGATAGGAATCGAGAGAAGCACCTTGTTGTGTTGTGAGCTTGGAAATAAGCTCGCCTGATGTAGTTGTGGAAACCTCAGCGATCTTAATGCCGTGATATTCCTCAACGAGCGCGTTTCTGTTGTAAACGGCATCGTTGATAAGCTCGTCGTTAAGCTCAGCAGCAAAAATTTCTTTGGATCCGTATCTTTCGCCGTATTCCAAACCGCCAACGAGGAAAACGATCTCTTGTTCTCCGTTGCCGCCGATCGGTTCGATTCCGTCGAAAAGCTGACGAACTGTGCTCTCTTCACTTGAAACCTCGGTCGAGGTATCTGTAGAAGTAGTAGCTTTGCTTTCTTCAGTGGTATTGTCACAAGCGGCCAAAACGGTTACGAGCATCAAAACGCAAAGAAGAATAGCGAGTAATCTTTTCATTGTTTTATTCCTCCTTATAGAATAAATGAATTATTGAGTATATTATATAGAAGAAAAGCTCTTTTGTCAACACCGAAAAAACAAGTTGCACATATTTCTCCGTTTTGACGATAAAAACATTATTAAAAATGGTAAATATCCTTGACAATTTGGTGAAAAACATATAAAATAAGATGGATAAAAAATGGAGGTAAAACTCTTGATATTTAAAAAAAGCGCAATTGATTATCTGATCGTCGGGCTTGGTAACCCGGGCAGAGAATATGAGAATACAAGACACAACGCAGGCTTTAAATTTCTCGACTACCTTTCGGGAAAATTGGGCGTCAGCGTTAAAAGATTGAAGCATATGTCGCTTTGCGAAAAGTGTGACTTCGGTGGCTTCAAGGTGCTTCTGATGAAGCCGCAAACGTATATGAACCACTCGGGAGAAGCGATAAGAGACGCAATGGATTTCTATAAGCTGTCACCCGAAAACGTGATCGTCATCTCCGACGATACGACTCTCCTCGCGGGGAGCGTCCGCATTCGTGAAAAAGGCTCAGCAGGCGGTCATAACGGACTGAAATCAATAATAAGCCATCTCGGAACGGATGGATTTATGAGAATACGCCTCGGCGTAGGCTCGAAATGGGGAAGCGACGACCTCAAGGACTTTGTGCTTGAAAATATGTCGAGCGCAGACCTCAATGAGCTTTGCAATACCTTCGACGGTGTCGCAAAAGCGATCGAATTGATGATGAAGGGCGACGTGCAACGCGCGATGGCTCTTTATAATAAAACAAGGAAAGAGGAAAATAAAGAAAATGGATAAGAAGCTAAGAGTTGCGATAATCGGTACGGGTAATATCAGCAATTATCACGTTAAAGGATATAAAGCGCTCCCTCATCTTTGTGATGTCGTAGCGTGCTGTGATATCGATCTTGACAAAGCGAAGGCATATGCCTCTCGTAACGGCATCCCCGCAGTATATGCGGACTATAATGAAATGCTCGAAAAGGAAAGCATCGATGCAGTAAGCGTTTGTACTTGGAACGCGGCTCACAAGGGCGCGGCAGTAGCAGCGTTGAACGCAGGTGCGCACGTTATCGTTGAAAAGCCGATGGCTATGAACGCTAAGGAAGCGAGGGAAATGGTCGATGCCGCTAAAAAGAATAATAAGATCATAATGACCGCATTCGTTCGCCGCTTCGGTAACGATGCAGATTTTCTCACCGACTTCATCAAGGGCGGAACCTTTGGCGATATCTATTATACAAAAGCAACGTACCTTCGCAGAAACGGATGCCCGGGCGGTTGGTTCGGCGACAAAGCGTATAGCGGCGGCGGTCCGCTCATCGACCTCGGCGTGCACGTAATGGACCTCGTTCGCTACCTCTGTGGCTCACCGAAGCCCGTCAGCGCGTTCGGCGTGACCTATAATAATCTCGGTATGGACAGAGCGGGAAGCGGTGAAAAGGCTTGGAGAGCTAACCCGAACGGAATGTTCAAATATACGGTCGAGGACTTCGCGTCCGCACTCATCCGCTTTGATAACGGAATGACGATGCAGCTTGAAACGAGCTTCAACCTCAACGTAAAGAAGGATTGCGGCGTCATCTCGCTCTTCGGAACGAAAGCGGGCGCAGTAGCAGACCCTCAACTCGAGATATATTCCGATATGAATGGTCATATGATAAATATCGGAATGACCGAAAGCACAGCGTTGTCGTTTGACGGTCTCTTCGAGCGTGAGATCGCTCACTTCGTTGACTGCGTAGTGAATGGAACGGAATGCAGAGTAAAGCCCGAGGACGGAGTTGTGTTGATGAAGATGATCGATGCGATCTACGAATCCGCGGCAACGGGAAAAGAAGTCGCAATAGACTGCTGAATGAATTAAGGTAAGATGAACAAAATAACCTCCGACATTTTTCGCGGTGACAGTGAGTTTTTGGCTGCTGTCACCGCTTTAGGGCGTTTATCGCCAATAATGATAACAGGTGTATGCAGGTCTGCATACGCCAATTTTTGCTGTGCTCTTTTAGACTCAACGAAAAGAAAGCTCCTTTTTGTCGTTCCCGAGGAGAAGGAAGCATACTCGCTTTGCGATGAGCTTGAGGGCTTTGGAAAAAGAGCACTCGTTTTTCCGGCACGAGATTATGTTTTCGATAACCTCGATGCGAAGAGCAGGGAGTGGGAACACCAACGCCTCGGTGTGCTGATGAGCGTGTTCAATGATGACTTTGACGTCATACTCGCCGTCCCCGATGCATTGATGCAATACACGATGCCGCGAAGCGTATTGTTCGATTCGGCAATAACGCTCAGACGCGGCGAGACCGAGGAGCTGAAAACTCTGTGTGAGATCCTCGTCAGCGGCGGCTATACCAATGCACCTCAGGTCGAGGGCAAGGGGCAGTTCGCCGTCCGCGGCGGAATACTCGACGTGTTCCCGCCGCAATCGGAAAACCCGATAAGGATCGACTTTTTCGGAGACGAGATCGACGAGATCAGCTATTTCGACGTCCTCGACCAACGCTCGTTCAAGCGTATAAACGAGGTCGAGCTCGTCCCTGCGGCAGAGCTTCCGCTCGGCGTCGACGCGAGAGAACGCATCAAGAATGCGATCGATACGATGCTCAAAAAAGCAAAGGATGCAAAGACCATCGAGCTTCTCGAACGCGATAAGGACGCCGTCGAGAGCGGACGTGAGCTCGGCTCGATCGACAGATATTTCAGCCATATATTCGAAGAAAAGGAAACGCTTTTCGATTATATGGACGATGCGATCGTTTTGATGAGCGACACAAGAAGAATAACCGATCGTGCGAAGGCTTATTATTGGGAATTCTGCGAGACGGTGAAATCGAACGCCGAAGGCGGATCGCTCGATATGAATAACGCACTTTTGATGATGTCCGACGAGGAGCTTGTCGGCGTCAGCCAAAAAAGAATGATATCGCTCGACCTCTTCCTCGGAGGAAAAGCCTATAGCTATAAAGATAAATTCACACTCCAAATGAAGCAGACGACAGCCTTTTGGATGAATGAGGACGTGCTCTTCGAGGACGTCACGGGATATCTCCAATCGGATTATATCGTCGTGATGGCGGTCAAGACCGAGCGAAGCGCACGTGAGCTGATGAAGCTGTTCAGCGAAAAGGGGATCGAGGCCGAGATATTGAAGGAGGACGATCCGAAACGCGGCGTGGCGTATATCATCATCGATGAAAACGGAACGTATCGCGGCGGCTTCGAGCTGACTAAGAGCCGCTTCGCACTCATCACCGAAAGCGAGCGAACGGGCGACAGCGCAGTCGTAAGAACGAAGCGCACCCGAAATAAACGTAAGGGCGAAAAGGTAATGTCCTATTCCGACCTCTCCGTCGGAGATTACGTCGTCCACGAAAATAACGGCATCGGTAGATATGAGGGTATCCAAAACCTCACCGTCGACGGTGTTTCGAAGGACTATATAAAAATAAAATACCAAGGAAGCGACGTGCTGTACGTCCCTTGTAATGCACTCGACCTTGTGAGTAAATACATCGGAGCGAGCGACGAGAGCGTGAAGCTGTCGAAGCTCGGCGGAACGGATTGGACGAAAGCGAAGGCGCGTGCAAAAGCAAATGCGCAAAGCATCGCAAAGGAGCTCATCCAGCTTTATGCCGCAAGAATGCGAAAGGAAGGCTATGCCTTCTCACCCGACGACGACTATCAGCGTGAATTCGAGCGATGCTTCGAATACGTCGAAACGTTCGGTCAGCTCAATGCATCCGACGAGATAAAGCAGGATATGGAAAAGCCTCAGCCGATGGACCGACTCCTCTGCGGAGACGTCGGATTCGGAAAAACGGAGGTGGCTCTGCGCGCCATCTTCAAATGCGTCAACGACGGAAAGCAAGCCGCGATCCTCGTCCCAACGACGATACTTGCGATGCAGCACTATAACACGATGCTCTCGCGGTTTCGCAGCTTTCCCGTGAAGGTCGACGTCATCTCGCGCTTCAAAACGAAGCAGCAACAAGCCCAAACACTCATCGACCTCAAAAAAGGTAAAATAGACGTAATAGTCGGTACCCACCGATTGCTCCAAAAAGACGTCGAGTTTAGTGACCTCGGACTTCTCGTTGTCGACGAGGAACAGCGTTTCGGCGTTACACATAAAGAAAAGCTAAAGCAAATGAGCGAAAACGTCGACGTCCTGACGCTTTCCGCTACACCTATCCCAAGAACGCTCAATATGGCACTCTCGGGGATACGCGATATGTCCGTCCTCGAGGAAGCGCCGGGCGACAGAATGCCCGTCCAGACCTATGTCCTCGAGCACGACGACGTAATAATCAACGAGGCGATAAAAAGGGAGCTTCGACGCGGCGGTCAGGTGTTCTACCTCCATAATAACGTCGATACGATATACGGCAGAGCCGCAAAGCTCAGAAACGAGTTCCCCGATGCCAACGTCGCCGTCGGCCACGGAAAAATGACTCGCGAGGAGCTTTCGGAGATTTGGGAGAGCCTCGTTGCAGGCGAAATAGATATCCTCGTCTGCACGACGATAATCGAAACGGGAGTCGACGTTCCAAACGCAAATACGCTCATAATCGAGAACGCAGACCGCTTCGGACTTTCACAGCTCCACCAAATAAGAGGACGTGTCGGTCGTTCAACGAGAAAGGCGTATGCATACCTCTCGTTCAAGCCCCACGCAGTGCTCAACGAGATCGCAACGAAGCGGCTCGAGGCGATAAAGGAGTTCACCGAGTTCGGCAGCGGATTTAAAATAGCAATGCGTGACCTCGAGATACGAGGCGCAGGCGACTTGCTCGGCGCGAAGCAGCACGGCTTTATCGAATCGGTCGGCTATAATATGTTCATAAAGATCCTCGAGGACGCCGTCTTGGAGGAGAAGGGCGAGAAGGTCGAATCGGTCCGCGATTGCACCGTCGATATCGCCGTCGATGCCTATATACCCGAAAAATATATCGAGGTCTCACAGCAGAGGATCGATATCTATCGAAAGATCGCGCTCCTTGAAAACGAGGAGGAATGCATCGATCTCCAAACGGAGCTCATCGACCGTTTCGGAACGATCCCCCAAAGCGTGCGCAACCTGATGGAGATATCGCTGATAAGAAACGTCGCCTGCTCACTCGGCATCCGAAAGATCACCTCGAACCCGACAGGCGTGTTGTTCTTCCCCGAAAACCCCGATCCGAACCGTGTGACGCGACTCGCACGAATGAACGGGATGAACGGGAAAATATTGTATAACGCAGGTAAAGTTCCGTATTTTTGCTACAAAATGAATACAAAAGAGGGTAAAATACTCCAAGCAGTTGAGAATATCCTCTCGCTTTACACAGAAATATCACAAAATGCTATAGACAAAGAACAAAAATAGTAGTATAATTAGAATGTTATAAAATTGACCGCTCGGTCAAATCAGGAGGACAAAATGAAGATCTTGAAAAAAGTATTATTATTTATGCTCGTTTTGGCAACGCTCATCCCCCTCGCATCCTGTGGCGGAAAGGACGTTACCGTTTTCGAGTATAACGGTGTAAAAATGACGTCGGGCGTATTTTCCTATATGCTTTCCGAAAATAAATCCTATCTTCTCGCAATGTATGGAATGACTGACTCTGCTGACCTTTGGAACCAAAAGATCAGCGAGGATGGCGTGACCATCGGCGATAACTTCAAGGAGCAGATAGTTGCGAGCGCGAAGGACCTCGTTGTAGCGAAGGCTCTCGCGAAGGAATACGGCTTGACCATCAGCGACGAAAACAAGGCAGCAGTCCAAAAGGTAGTCGATGAATGCATCGCAACCTACGGAAGCAGAGCAAAATGGGGAATGTACCTCTCGAAATTCGGCGTTGATATCGATGACTTCGTTCAATATATGGAGGATAACTACCTCGTAAACCAAGTGGCTGAATATATCTCCTCGGAAAAAGGACCTCATCCGATCGATGAAGATGCTCTTTTCGAAAACTATAAAAAAGACTACAGCTACGTTCAACATATCCTCTTCAACCTCGATTTCAAGCATAAGAACGAAGAAGGAAATACAGTCGTAATGACCGACGAAGAGAAAGCCGCACGTAAAAAGGAGCTCGAGGAGCTCGCTGAAAAAATGTCTAAGGGCGAAGCAAAATGGGAGGACTACGTTTCTCAAAACGAGGATAGCGGAACGACCTATTTCGTTACCGACAACAACCAGTTCGTCAAAAACTTCCAAGACGCCGCTCTCGATATGGAGGTCGGTGAATACAGATTGGTCGAGACCGAATACGGATATCACCTTATGAACCGTCTCGAGATAACCGAAAAGCAATATGAAGAAAACGAGTCTAAGGGAACGACAAGCTACCTCGTGAGCCTCAAAAACGAAAACTTTATGAAGGTCATCAACGAAAAATTGCCTCAGCTCGTCGTTAACGAGGAGGAGCTCAAAAAGTACTCCGTAGTATCAGCACCCGTTCTCAGCTAAAAAAGAAAAGGAATTTTAAAAAATGACAGTAAATGAAGTATACGAGCGTCTTTTGAGAGACTCGATCTCGATCTACTCAAAGGAAGGACTCCTCGAAAAATTACAAAGCGGAAAGAAGCTAAAAATAAAAATGGGCGCAGACCCGTCCCGCCCCGACCTTCACCTCGGTCACTCGGTAGTATTGCGTAAATTGAGAATGCTCCAAGACCTCGGTCACGAGATCGTCTTCGTTATCGGTGACTTCACCGCAATGATCGGCGACCCGTCGGGCAGAAGCAAGACACGTGTACCGCTCACCTTCGAGCAAACGAGAGAAAACAGCAAAAGCTATCTCGAGCAGGTCGTAAAAATACTCGATCCCGAAAAAACAACGATAACCTATAACTCCTCTTGGCTCGCAGAGATGAAGTTTTCCGACATCCTCGAGCTCGCGGGAAAATATACACTCGCGAGAATATTGGAGCGTGACGACTTCGCGAAGCGCTACGCTGAGCAAGCACCGATCGGGCTTCACGAGATATTCTACCCCTTGATGCAAGGCTACGACTCCGTCGCACTCCAAGCAGACGTCGAGGTCGGCGGAAACGACCAGACCTTCAATTTGCTCGTCGGACGTGAATTGCAGCGTGACTACGGTCAATCTCCCCAAGAGGTCATCACCTTCCCGCTTCTGCCCGGACTTGACGGCGTTGAGAAGATGAGTAAATCGCTCGATAACTATATCGGTATCTCCGAGCCTGCGGAAATAATGTACGAAAAATGTATGAAGGTACCCGACAGCCTCCTCGATACCTACTTTAAATTGACAACAGACCTCGACGAGAGCGAGTTTTCCGACCTCGTTAAAAACGACGTCAGAGCCGCACACTTCAGATATGCAGAAGAGATCGTTCGCCTCTACCACGGCGAAGATGCTATCAAAGCAGCGGCAGAGCGCTACAGCAACGTCGCAAAGGGCGGTGTCCCCGACGAAATGGATTCCTTCGAGCTCTCAGTTGGTATGCAGGTAGCAGACGCACTCAAGGATAGCGGACTCGCACCCTCGAAGGGCGAAGCAAGACGACTCATCCAAGGCGGCGGCGTAAAATTGAACGGCGAAAAGGTAGCCGACGCGAACGCAGTGTTCAGCGAAGTCGGTGAATACGTCCTCCAAAAAGGAAAAAATAAATTCGCAAAGATAATCGTAAAATAATCAAAATGAGCTTATACCACTCGGTATAAGCTTTTTTCTCTATCGGCACGAAAACGACCCCACCGCGCAAATATGAACAACTTGTTCATATTTTGTTCATAAAAAATTAACAAATAGGATCTCAAAAACCTATTGACATATTGCGTGGGGGATGTATAATATAAATGAGGATAAAACCAAAAATAAATATTGTTAATTAAGTCGTTTTACATTGTTTCTCCATTGTTGCTTTATGCGGAAAGGCAAAAATTATGAAAAAACAATATGTGGAATATCATCTAATCTTTTGGAATGCTTGCGCATAGGCGCCTGAAAACACGTCAGGGGTACTGTGCGCTTTTTTGTTGCTTACTTATTGAATTATTATTTAAGAAAGGAAACAGAAAATGAAAGCCTACAAAAAATATATTTCACTCTTTTTATCAATTTTATTTGTTTTGATGTCATTTAACGGTGCCTTTGCTAATACTAACTCAGATAAAGTGGAACCGAGCACGAATGTCATTTCAAAAGTGGAAAAGTTAGATGAATCTGAAGTTCCTGTTCTTCTTGATTATGAAGAAATGGTGGAAAAAGGTCATATTGAACGCCTATATTCGGAAGAGCAAGAAATGAATAGTGCAGTATTCAAAAATGAAGATGGAACCAACACGTTGTATATTTTCAATGAGGATATAAAGTATGTTGATTCTGAAGGTGTAACGAAGGATAAAAGCAATAAATTAACAAAAACCAAAACGGGTTATATTAACCTTGAAAATGATATTCGCGTACTTTACCCTGATAATATAGATGATGGTGTAACAGTTACGCACGGGAAGTATATTATTACAATGACTCCCGTTTTAGATACCACGAGGAAGAATAAACCTGTTGCAAAACTTAATACTCAGTCAAAATCGCATAAAATAGAATACGCCTCGACTTTTGATGAAAATATAAGAATAGAATATATCCAAAGTCTGTCAGGTATGAAAGAAGCCATTATACTTGAAAAAGATTGTGGCGTAACTCAGTTTGATTTTTCGTTGAAAACAAATGGGTTGCAAGTGATAGCAAATAAACAAACTTTAGCATTCTATGATGCGACGAACAAAGAATTTGTCGGGGAAATCAGTCCCGTTGTCATATGGGATGCAAACGGCAAAATGGGAAGCGGAAGCTATAAGCTTTCTACAGTTAAGGAAAATGAAGAATATCGTATAACAGTTGTTGCTGATGATTTTTTGAAAAACAATGATATCAAATATCCGGTAACAATTGACCCGAGCTATAATATAAGTGGCAGTAATGCGATTGATGACGCGACAATATTTTCAAATAATTCTCAAAATGTAGGGAATAGCGGAAGTCTTTACATTGGAAATTATTCTGCATGGACACAATGGACGTATATGGACGGAATTGGAAGAACATTGGTTAAATTTCCGGGCTTGGATGCAGATGCTTTGTTTCGGATGATATGTCTTGAAAGGCGAATAATAACAATGAAATATAATTTCGCCGATATGTTCAGTACAGCGCCAAGTAACACAATACAAGCTTATGTGGCTTCGCAATCATGGAACGAAAATACAGTTGTCTATAATAGTACGATCTGGACACCGGGGAATTTTGTTGACAGCGTATCAGTTTCTCAAATGACATCAACACCTAGTCCGAGAAAGCGTTATACTATAGATTTTACAGATGCTTATTTTAGCGAAACAGGCTTTTCATCAAAAGGATTGCTGTTAAAAGCTTCTAATGAAAATGCGGTAGCGATGGTAATTTGCTCGAATGAATATGACAGTACCTATTCAACAACGGGAAATGCCCCTTATATTGAAATAGCATACCATAGTTCAAGTGGTTGGATGGATGGAAAGATCTTTACCATCTACAATAAAGGAACAAATAATTATCTTTCTGTCGCAGATTCGTATGATTATGAAAAACAAAACATAATAGTTCACAATACATATACTTTGAGCGATGTTGCAACTTATACAGGTTCGAGTTCCTTGAGCCCCAAAAACCTAAATGTGTTGGAAAACCTAAATGCAGGTCAACAATTTAAAATGAGGTATAATACACAATTGCAAACATATACTATCGCGCCTATCAGTTCAATGAATGGTAGTGTAAAAAGTAGAGTTGTTGATGTTTTATATAAAAAAGTGAACGGAGAACGAGTTATTGAGCCAGGGTGCAATGTGGACATATATAGTGTATATAATAAAATTGATACTTCAATAAGTGAAACCGATAAGAAAGTTCAGAATTTCATTTTCACTCCTTGTGGATATGGATATTATAAAATTGAATTGAAATATTTTCCTAATTATGTTCTGACTGCTAACGCAGGCAACGGAACTAATTCTGATAATGCTTATACTTCTGTCGGAAATGTATATATAGATATATATGATAGCCTTGATTCACAAAAATGGTTATTAACGGAGCAAACAACAACTGAAGCTATAGAAGCTTACTATTCAGCTATGAGCCTAAGATATCCATTATTGGGAAATAATTATAAAGAAATTTCGTCAGATTATGGCCTTCGCGATCACAGTGTGTATAATCATGGTGGAATAGATATACCCGGAGAAATTGGTGATAGTGTTTATAGCGCTTTCAATGGAGTAGTTGTAGAAACCGGAACTTCCAGCGAGAGAGGAAGGTATATAATTATTAGATCCAATGATTATCATGTATATGGAGACAGTTCCAAACCTTTATATTTGGTATATATGCATCTTAGTGAAGTATCTGTAGTCAATGGTGCTACTGTGTACACAACAACTGTTGTTGGAAAACTTGGTGATTCAGGTACTGAAGGAGCCCCTCATCTTCACTTTGGAATTCTTGATGATTATAGGACCTCAACAAATGATTCTAACACAGCAGCTCATTATGCCATAGATCCAATGTATTTCTTTGGTGATTATGGTTTGTATGATGATACATAATGTAACACAATAATTATTAAAAAAGGAGAAAACAATGATAAATAACAAACTGAAATTAATAATTACATTATTAATTCTAACGTCAATGCTTCTTGCTTCCTGTGTCCCGAACAACACAACCTCTACAACCGATAACAGCATTATTTCAGATATAGAAAGCAAGAACGATAATTCAGTTGATAACAGCACCGATGAAAGTGCACCCGACGAAAGCACACCTTTCTCCGAACCCGAAAACTCCGATGTTGATACTTCCGAAGAGAGCACACCGGAAACCTCGGATGTCAGCGCTGCTGAAGAAAGCGACGATTATTCTGATATTGTTGTTGAAGCCGGATATGTTCCTGAAGGTACAGATCGTATCTTTTACCAATATAAAGTATTCGACTTGTATGTTTTGGGCGAGGCGATTGGAGATGATGCTTTATGGGACACTGTGTCTAAAATTCAGGCTGATCCTTATTATTATTACTATGAATTACAATGGCCGGACCTTTATGCATGCATTAAATTATCTGGTGTTACTAAGGAAGCTTTCGAAAAATCTAATGCTGAATTAGGTCATAGATATACACAAGAAGAAATAGAACTGTTGTTTAGCGATGATGTCGAGTTGTTGAAAAAGACGTTCAAACTCAAGGTGGCTTTTTATTATGAGGGAAAATTGTTTACGCTTCAAGATGTTTGTAAAATAATAGTGGATTTAGCTGAAACAGATGCCTATTTAAAAAAATATAATAAAGACGGAGCGCTAGTCGAGTATCTTCAATATATGGAAAGAGCTCTGAAAAGTGGGAAATTTGTAGATGTTTTTTCGAATGTAAATCTATATCTCAATTTGATCGATTCTGCTCTTTCGCAATTAACCGAATAACACAAAAGCAGCTTATATTTTATAAGGAATATTTAAATAGTATAAGTTTCATATAGTCAATATATAATATCCCTTTGTTCGAAGAACAAGGGGATGTTTTTATCACTTTATCACCTTGCTTATGTGTTTATATAGTATAAAACATATTTAAAAAACTAAAAAACCGTTTGTTAACAAAAAATTAACACTTTGTTCATACTTTATTAACAAATTCCGCTTCCGCATATGTTATAATATACCCGAAAAAGGGTTATATAGATAAAAATACGAAGAAAGGAAACCAAATGATGAAAAAGACACTTTTAATCTTTATGCTTCTTTTGGCAGTAACGGTCGTTTTCACCGCGTGTGCGCCGAGTGATGAAACGAGCGACGTCCAAAGCTCCGTCTCGTCTCCCGAAAACGAAAGCACCGATACCTCGGATGCCGTCTCTGCCGATGAAAGCAAGCCTGCCGACGAAAGCAAGCCTGTCGATGAAAGCACCGATACATCGGAAGAGTCCGATTACGTTGTCTTGCCAACGGATGATTACGTTCCCGACTCCGAATTGCTCAACAAATTCTTCACCGAAGGAATAGTTGACAAAAAGCACGTCGAATGCTTCTTGGAACTTAATAATACGATTCCCGACTTCTATAGCTTTTGCGGTTATTTCGAAATTTCAGAAAAAGAGAGCTCCAATTTCTCCCAAATGTTTTCGTATACACATTGGTATAATCTTGGATTTGTTTTGGAGTATTTCGGAATATCCGAGGAAGATTATATGGCGTACGTTAGCGTCGTCCATAATCTATACAATGATATCTTGGGCTATGGTAAAGGCACCGAAAAGCTCGACAAAACCTATCCTCTCTTCCGCTATGTAAAGGGCTGGTATAGTGAAAACTATATGGAAGACCCGTTAATGATAAAAGCGGACTACGAGAAAAAGGGCGATATGTATTATGCCGAAAACCGCGACGGCAAGCATAACTTGATCTATTATACAATAGACTACCGCCTGATAAATTACGTCGGAAAGGATAAATTCGATGAATATCTCGACATGACTGACGACGTAAATATCTTGAGCTTCATCGACTATTTTGAGCTCGATTGGTATACCTTCAGCGGTATCATCAACGAAGATGCCTCCGCAGGCTTGCCATATAATACTTATTTCGTCTTCGGAACAGACGAGCAAAAAGCAGCGTATTTCGGCTTTGTCGGCGATCAGATCGAGCTCGACAAAACACTTTTCCGCCCGCTTGCTTCGCCGAATGACGAGAACGTCCAAGCAATAGGCGACGGTATCCACGATCCGAGATATTTCCTTTTGACCGAAGAGATATTCTCAAAGCTTCTCGGCGAAGATGTTAAATTTACCAACACCTTTATAAACGATACGAACGAGTTTGCGAAAATGTTCTATACGACGGATAATTGGAACTTCGGCTTCTTTATCGAGTATTACGGAATAACTCGCGAGCAGTGGGAAGAATGGTGCGACGAGCTTTACCCCGCCGAAACACGTGATACGAAAGGTCTTGCGTGGCAATATGACCTCTGGTTTGACCAAAGATATGAGCAAAACGTGATGACCGTCTCGCGTTACTACGATTTCCCCGAGGTGCGCACGTATTACGGCGAAAAGATCGATGCTAAATATAACAGCGCATACTATAAGATCGACAGAGAACTGATCTTGTTGGTCGGAGTCGATAAGTTCGAGGACTTCCTCGATAAGTATGAAGGCACGGCTGATTGTAACGTAATGAAGTTCATCGAGGAATTCGGCTTGAAAAAGGCAGACCTCGAAGCATTGTATGATTTCGAAGCAGACGACGGACTCAGACAGGCATACAACATCGAAATGATGTTCGATCGACCGGAAGCATATTTCGGCTACGCAGAATAACGAAAAAAGAGCTTATACCACTCGGTATAAGCTCGTTTTTTAACTCAAAGCGGAAACGACGTCGGAAACTAACCCCTCCGCACCCGACACAACGTCAGACACTACCGAGTCACCCATTGATACCGCATCGGATACAAATGAGTCACCCTTGCTGACCGCATCGGATACGGCAGATGATACGTCGTTTTTTGAAACGTTTCCTCTGCTCTCGTCCTTTGAAACGTTTCCCATCATTCCGTCGCACGATGCACACGCAAACGCAAGCAACGCAACGAGTATAAATAAAATTAATTTTTTCATATTTCCTCCAAGATCAATATCCAAAAATAAAAAAAGAAAAAGCTCCTTTTGAATTATTATTTCCCGTAATATGCGAGAAATATTCAAAAGGAGCTTTCAAAATTTAAAATTTAATTATTCGCCGTCTTTTTTGCGGCCTGCCGAAAGAGCAGAGAGGATGTCGTCGATGTTTTCCTCTTCCTTGACTACCTCGCTCTTCTTTTTCGGGCGTCTTGAGATCTCGAAAAATCTTTCTCCGTTTTTGACCTTCGGTTGCATCGCCGTTTCGACCGTTTCTTCCTCGATCTCGGGCTCGTCGATTATCTCGAACGTGATCTTCGACTTCTTTTCTTCGGATCTCACTGTAGTGTCTGCCTTCGGCTCGTCAAATTGTTTTTCTCCGGGAGCAGCCTCTTCGACCTCTTGTGCCGCCTCTTCTTTGATATCCGCTGTCACGAGATCGTGAATAGCCGTCGAAGCGTTGTCGTCATCAACGAGACGCGGCTCGATAATAAAATTATCGTCTTGATATACCGCTTTGTCTTGCGCAGAGCCATAGACCTGTGAAACGCTCGGCTTGTTATGCATAACTCTCGTGCGAGTTCCTGCGTTGAGCTCACCGAGACGTGCCGTAATTATCGAACGAAGCTCATATATATCGATCGAAATATCCGACGCCTTGATAATGATCGCGGGCATCCCCGCGTCAATATTGTCGCTGATCTCGGTTCTCGATGCCTTCGTGAGTCCCATAAATACCTTGCTCGTGGTTCTGAGGCTGATTCCGAGCCAATCGCATTTCTTGTCACCGAACATCTTCACCTCGGCGATATTTTCCCAAGCAACGTATGCGATCCCACCCTCGGGAATGGTGTGATCCAAAAGTCCCTCGTCGGTAATGATGATCGCGATCGGCGGAGAGATGAGCTTGATAACGTGAAACGTCGCCTTGTATCCGAAAAACGCAATACCGATGCATCCGATAATAAGGTAAACGATCTTGATATAAAGCGCGAGCGGACCGCTGAGCGTGTCGGTGGCGGGAAGAATGACGCAATAGATCGATGCGAACAGAAAGATCAACGAAACGAGAGCATAAAAGGCACTCGGAAGTCGTTTAGCTTTTATAATCATATCTTTGTTTTCCATAATAACCTCTATCCTTTATTTGTAAGATGTTTGATTGAGCGGAATGTCTCTGTGATAAACGCGGAAGCTGTGGATGAGCTCTTCGCCGTAATACACCTCGAAGGTGTATGTCAAGCTGTCGTCGACCTGATCGAAAATACCGCTTCCGACCGACTCGTCGCTCTCGCCGAACGTGTTCGAAAGATCCTTGCTTTCGGGATCGCGATACGCCACGTTGTCCTCAACGTCGATCACAACACCGCCAAAGCAAACTCGCTCATATCCATATTCGAAACGGGAATCGGAAACCCTGTTCACCATCTCGAAAACGTTGCCCTTGTTGTCCTTCAAAACGTAGTGGAACGGCTCGTTAAGATCACCGCCCGTCAGCTTTTTGCTGTTGTATCGAACACCGATCTCGAACTCGTTAACGTCGGGCGCATATACCATTCGGCGAAGCATCACCGCTCCGCTTTTGCTCGACGTGCTCTTCGAGTCAACTCTGTAAAGCTCGAACCCCTTCGGGTCAGCGGCGTATACTTGACGCGCTTCTTCCGAAAGAAACGTTTGTTTAACGAGATCTAATTCCTTGCTGATATACATTCTGAAAAATATAACGAGATATATCGCAATAGCGCAAAAATAAATGAAGCTTTTGAAAATAGCCTTAACGACCTTTCCCGACGTCCAACGGAGGTCGAGAAGCTCGTCATCGGGGAAGTAGTCGCCCCTATAATCCATTAATATTCACCCCTTTGAAAGTGTTTATGTTATGACCAATAGCTCTTGTCAAGACTTCTGAGCTGAATGGCACCGAGAATATGTCCTTTTTTGATATCATCGCTTCTGTCGATGTCGGCAAGCGTACGTGACAAGCGTAATATTCTGTCGTATCCGCGTGCAGAAAGCCCGAGACGGTCGTAAGCACTCTTCAAAAGCGCCTTTCCCGCATCGTCGGGAACACAATATTTTCGAAGCTGACTTTGTCCCATCTGTGAGTTTGCGAGAATGCCGTCGTTTCCGCTCTCAAACCGAGCCTTTGCGAACTCTCGCGCCGCAACGACGCGCTTGCGTATCTCGCTTGATGATTCCGACACCCTCGTTCCCGAGAGCTTGTCGAAATCGAGCGCAGGCACCTCAATTTGTATATCTATTCTGTCAAGAAGCGGCCCCGATATCTTCGAAAGATATGAGTGACGAGCCGACGGCGAACACGTGCATTCGTGATTGGGACTTCCGAAATAACCGCATTTGCACGGGTTCATCGCACAAACGAGCATAAAGTCACTCGGGAACGTCACCTTCCCGTTAACGCGAGTGATCGTGACCTTTCCGTCCTCAAGCGGCTGACGCAATATCTCCATCGTGTTCTTGTCGAACTCGGGAAGCTCGTCGAGGAAAAGTACACCGTTGTGCGAAAGCGATATCTCGCCCGGTGTCGGTGTTTTCCCACCGCCCGCAAGCCCCGCCGCCGACATCGAATGGTGCGGTGAACGGAACGGCTTCGTGAAAAGAAGCGGAGTGTCGGGTGAGAGCACACCTGCGATCGAGTGTATCTTCGTCGTTTCAATAGCCTCCTCGAGCGTTTGGGGAGGAAGTATCGACGGAAGCCGTGACGCGAGCATACTCTTGCCCGAGCCGGGAGGACCTATCATCAAAAGGTTGTGCGCACCTGCGGCGGCAACCTCAAGCGCCTTCTTCGCCTTGTCTTGTCCCTTTACGTCGGAATAGTCGAGAAGACTTCCGAGCGATTCGGCCCTGAAATCGTCGATCGAAAACTCTTGCTTCGTAATCGAAACGATACCCATCAAATGCTCATAAAGCTCAACAACGTTCGAAACGGGATAAACGTCGATACCGACCGCGGCAGACGCCTCCTTTGCGTTCTCGAACGGAACGTATATCTCACGAAATCCCGCGTTGCGAGCAGCAATAGCCATCGAAAGCGCACCGCGAACGGGACGAAGCGCACCCGTCAGCGAAAGCTCACCGATGAAGCACTTTCCGTCGAGATCGAGATTTTGAAGCGCATCCTCTTTTATCAAAGAAAGGAAAATGGGGAGGTCAAACGCCGAGCCTTCCTTTTTCTTGTCGGCAGGCGCAAGATTGACCGTCAGCATCCCGTTGAATAGCCGAAACCCGCTTGACGTGATCGCCGAGCGCACACGGCTGCCCGCCTCCTTGACGGCGGCATCGGGAAGTCCGATTATCCTCAGCTCACTCGAGCCGGAAAGCGATTGTGACCTTCCGCCGCGAGAGGCTTCAACAGTAACTATAAACGCGTCGATCCCGTGGAGCGCGGCTGAATAGATAACGGAAACCATAGTCATACCCTTCCAAAATACTTCAAAATAATTATACATTATTATAATAACACTTTTCTAAAGAAAATACAAGTGCCAAATCGATCTTTTCGCCGAAACATAATAATTTCACCAAAAAAACAAAACGCCCCCGAAGGAGCGTTTCGAAAGGAGAATATTTAGTTGTATGAGGATATGTATTGAAATTCTTCACTGATGATCTTTCTTTTGTCAAGAATAAATTGATTATACTATTCAGCATTAACAGCAGAATCCCAAACCTCATCTGAAATTTTACTTTTACTATTATAAAAACTCGCAGCTTGAACCGGTATAATGCAATTAAAGAGCAGAATAATAATCAAAAATAACGTAAACTTTTTCATATTGAACTCCTAACCAATAGGTACACTTTGGAGTTGACAACCCCATTCATTTTTAAAACAAAACACGGTGCTAAGTGGTGAAACGGTGCCTACTGCTATAACCATAGGAAGATCAAGCAGCTCGTCAAGTTCGCTCTCATTTGCATAAACCAATATACGAAGTGTATAATAGTACCCCTCGCCAATTGCTCCTCCAATAAAATGGAAAACCTTGTCTATATCGGTATAGCAATTTTCTTTAGGTAAAGGATTGACTTTTTCAAATTCTGAAAGACGGATTTTGGCGAATTCCTTGAAAACTCTTGTGTTTCTGATTATCCAACCCATCCAAACTTCGTATGTGTCGTTTTGGTAAGGATTATGGCTTGGTTTAAAGTCAGGGTATCTTTTAGCAAAAGCCGCATCAAATTCATCTTTTTTTGCTAGACCGATAAGGACAACTTTAAGTTCTCGACCGTCTTCTCTTTTTGCATCTAATTTCAAAAAATCTCTATTTTCAGTATGATAAGGATATCCTTCTCTAAAACCATCAAGAAGAAAAGTAAAGCTTTTTTCTTCGTCATCGGGAAATGGAGGTTCCAACGTAAAATACTCTTCCATATAATGAATAAAATCTGCCGGAGTTTCAAAATCCCCTGCTACCTCGATTATTTCTTCTTCGCTTTCCTCCTCACTCACCTCGTCCGACACCGACTCACTCACGTCCGCCTCGCTCACGTCTGCCTTGCTTTCCTCGTCGGGCGTGCAAGCAACAACGCCGAGAAAGAGCGACACAAGCAAGATAAATGAGATGATTAATTTTAATTTTTTCATAAAAAAACTCTCCTTTTTGATAAAATAAAAAACCGCAAGGGTATTCTACCCCTGCGGTGATGCGCTGATGATGGTTTAATTAAAAGGATACTCCCGCAGGGGTAGTCATATTTTCTTGTTCAAGTTCTAACTGTCCCATCGGTCCGTACCTCGCTTTCTTATTCTGTTTTCATTATATAGTACAAATATTTATTTGTCAAGACGATCATCAAAAAATGTTATATCTTAAAAGCCTTTTCGGTAGGAAGCGCAAAGATTATTCCGTTTGCTTCCGAAGTCAAACCGAAATCGCGGTTTACGTCCTGCATGATTTGCGCACTCACCTTTGAGGGTGCCAAAATGCAGATCATCTCGCGCTCGCCCTCCGCGGTGGTGTTCAAATATTCGGAAAATTGCTCCGAGTCCGCAAGTCTGCCCTTGATGATCGTACCGCCGGTAGCACCCGCTTTTCTTGCGACCTGCATAACGTCCTCGCTGAAGCCCTCGTTTACCGATATTATGATCAGATTGTTGTGATGCTCGTTTTTCATATTAACGCTCTCCTTTTCCTTGTTAGAGTTGTCATTGTAATTGATCACCTCGCAAAGCACCCTGCTTGCCGCCGCCACGTCGATAACGATCATGATCCCGCCATATTTCGAGTGGCTTGGGAACACCTCTCCGAAATTCGTCATCATATCGCGAACAGCCCCTTCGGGTGCAAGACTGATCATCACGTCCTTGTCGTTCGTGCCGAGACCGAAAATATCCATCATCTCGGTCGGCGCAGTGCCGAAACCGAACGTCTGGAAATTGACCGTCATACCGCGGCTTCGAAGCTCCTTGATGAGCTTCTTTCCCGAGCCTTGCTGAACGATAGATAAGAGTGCCATGATTTTTTTATTCATTTATCTCACCCTCCGTCTCAAAGAATATAATGTCATCCTCGACCATGCTGAGCTCCGTGTGTATCCTCTTGATCCTTCTCGCGTGCTTTCTTCTTTCGATGAGCCCGAGCGTCTGTATCGTGATCAGCGGTGCCATCGCAATAAGCGCAACGATACCGAACGCATCAGTCATCACGTTGCCGCCGATAGATTCACAAGCTCCCATCGCAAAAGGAAGCATAAACGTTGACGTCATCGGTCCGCTCGCAACTCCGCCCGAGTCGAAAGCGATTCCCGTATAAATGCTCGGAACAAAATAGCTGATAACGAGTGAGATAGCGTATCCAACGATCAAAAACGGTAAAATAGGTATCCCCGTGAGAACTCGAAGCATCGAAATGCCCACCGATACCGCAACACCGACGGAAAGCGCGATGGCGACCGAGCCTTGAGAGATCGCACCGTTCGTTATCTCGTTGACCTGTCTCTTGAGTGAATGCACTGCCGGCTCAGCCGCAACGACGAAATATCCCATAAGCATACCGATAGGGATGAGAAGATATTTTAACTCTCCTCCCGCTATCGCCGCACCGATAAGCCGTCCCGCGGGCATAAATCCAACGTTCGCACCCGTCAAAAAGAGAACGAGTCCAATGTATGTGTATATAAATCCGAATGACATCTTCAAAAGATTGTGCAAATGATATCTTCTTGTGATAAGCTGGAAAATAAGGAAAAGCACGACGATCGGCACGAATGCCTTCGCTACCTCCAACGCATATTCCGGCAAAGCGTGTGCAAATTGCTTGAACGCATCGGCTGTCGTCTTTATATCTGCGATCTCGATCACCGATGTCGAAGGAGTCGGCTTGTAGAAGATGCTGAGCAAAAGCACCGACAAAATAGGACCGATACTGCAAAGCGCAACGAGACCGAAGCTGTGCTCACCCGTGCTCTTACCCTTCTTGCTCGCCGCAAGACCGGCACCGAGCGTCATAATGAACGGCACGGTGATAGGACCCGTCGTAACTCCGCCCGAGTCGAAGGCTGTCGGAATGAATTCCTTCGGTGCAAAGAACGCGAGAATGATTATCAAAGCGTAAAATATAACGAGAAGCCTGCGAAGCGGTATCTCTTTTCTGTTTCTTATCAGCGTGATGCTGAGAAAAACTCCGACTCCGACACCAACGCATCCGATAAGCAAGGAGTTGGGGATCGTCGGCACCTGCTCTGCGAGTACCTGAAGATCAGGCTCGGATACAGTGATGATAAATCCGAGGATAAAGCATATGACGAGTGGCAAAAAAAGCCATTTTCTCTTGTTGAGCGTCTTACCGATACCATCGCCGAGCGGCTCCATCGAAATGCCCGAGCCAACCGTAAAAAGACTCATTCCGACAATGAGCAGCACCGTACCGAATAAAAACAGAACGAGCACACCCGCATCGAGCGAAACGATCGAGACCGATAGTATCAAAACGATCAACGCTATCGGTAATACCGATTTCAAAGACTCATTGAGAGAGGGGAAAATATGCGCCATTAATATACCTCAGCTTTCTTTAAAACATAATACAGTTATATCTCACGCTACAAAAACAGAGCCATATATAACATATTATTATAGTATATATATTATAACATAGCAAGGTCGGTCTTTTCAATCGATCAATGCCACAAAAATAAAATATTATCCAAAAATTAATTATTTCTTTCGCATAAATCAAATTAAGCGACAGTAAAGAACGACTCGGCTTTAAATACGCCCGTGTTTTCGAACAGCACTTTTCAAACGGTAAGAAAAAAATATTAAAAAATTGAAAAATTGTCTTTACTTATTGATAAAAAGGTGTTATTATAATAAGAAGTAAAGTTATATTAAATTCAGGAGGACATAAAATGCCAAGAAAAAAGATTTCTATGGATGGTAATACAGCCGCGGCTCACGTATCGTATGCGTTTACCGAGGTTGCTTCGATCTATCCTATCACCCCGTCCAGCGTAATGGCTGAGCTCACAGACGCTTGGTCCGCAACGGGTCTTAAAAATATCTTCGGTGACAAAGTAACAGTAATGGAAATGCAATCCGAAGCAGGTGCCGCAGGTACAGTACACGGAAGCCTTGCTGCAGGTGCACTCACAACGACCTTTACAGCTTCGCAAGGTCTTCTTTTGATGATCCCGAATATGTATAAGATCGCAGGTGAGCTCCTTCCTTGCGTAATTCACGTTTCCGCAAGATGCGTTGCATCCCATGCTCTCAATATCTTCGGTGACCACTCCGACGTATATGCTTGCCGTCAAACAGGCTTTGCTATGATGGCAGGATCTAACCCTCAGGAAGTAATGGACCTCGGTGCAGTTGCTCACCTTTCCACAATTAAAGGCAGAGTACCGTTCATCAACTTCTTCGACGGCTTCAGAACATCCCACGAGATCCAAAAGATCGAGGTTTGGGACTATAAGGATCTCGACGAAATGGTTGACAAGGATGCTATCAAAGCTTTCCGTGCACGTGCTATCAACCCCGAGCATCCCACGATGAGAGGTAGCGCTGAAAACGGCGATATCTTCTTCCAACACCGTGAAGTATGTAACAAATACTATGACGAGCTTCCCGCGATCGTAGAGGAATATATGAACCGCGTAAACGAGAAGATCGGAACAGACTATAAGCTCTTCAACTACTATGGCGCACCCGATGCAGAGCGTGTTATCGTTGCAATGGGCTCCGTATGTGACGTTGCAGAAGAGGTTATCGATTACCTCAACGCAATGGGCGAAAAGGTCGGTCTCGTAAAAGTACGTCTCTACCGTCCCTTCGTTGCAGACAAGCTCATCGAAGCTATCCCGAAGACAGCGAAGAAGATCGCAGTTCTCGACAGAACGAAAGAGCCCGGTTCCCTCGGTGAGCCTCTCTTCTTGGACGTTGTTACAGCATTGGCGCAAGGCGGCGTAAACGCGAAGGTAGTCGGCGGCCGTTACGGTCTCGGCTCGAAGGATACACCTCCCTCCAGCATCTTTGCAGTATTCGCTAACCTCGCTCTCGACGAGCCGAAGAACCACTTCACAGTAGGTATCGTTGACGACGTAACGAACCTCTCTCTCCCCGAAACAGCATCTCCCGATACTTCCCCCAAAGGAACTATCAGCTGCAAATTCTGGGGACTCGGCGGTGACGGTACAGTTGGTGCTAACAAAAACTCCATCAAGATCATCGGTGACCACACGGATAAATATATCCAAGCATATTTCCAATATGACTCGAAGAAAACAGGCGGCGTAACCATCTCGCACTTGCGCTTCGGTGACAGCCCCATCAAATCCACATACTACGTAACGAAAGCAGACTTCGTTGCATGTCATAACCCGTCCTATATGATCAAGGGCTACAAGATCGTAAACGACGTAAAACCCGGCGGAAAGTTCTTGCTCAACTGTCAATGGACACCCGAAGAGGTTGAACATCACCTTCCCGCAGAAGCGAAGAAATATATGGCTGAGAACGATATCCAATTCTATATCGTTAACGCTATCGATAAGGCTCGTGAGATCGGTATGGGCAAACGTACCAACACGATCCTCCAATCTGCATTCTTCGCACTCGCAAACATTATGCCCATCGAAGAAGCAGTAGAATATATGAAGCAAGCTGCTAAGAAGTCCTATATGAAGAAGGGCGAAGCAGTTGTTGAAATGAACTACAAGGCTATCGACGCAGGTGTAGATGCTATCGTTAAATTCGATATCCCCGAAAGCTGGAAGAGCCTCGAAGTTAAGGAAGCTGAGGTAGTAGTAGAAGGCGACCGTCCCGAGCTCGTTAAGTTCGTTAAGGACATCGTTGTTCCCGTATCCAAGATGAACGGTGACTCTCTCCCCGTATCAGCATTCCTCAATTCCGTAGACGGTACGTTCCCGCAAGGTGCGGCAGCATACGAGAAACGCGGCGTTGCAGTTGACGTTCCCACGTGGATCCCCGAAAACTGTATCCAATGTAACCAATGCTCGTACGTATGTCCTCACGCTACCATCCGTCCCTTCGCTCTTGATGCAGACGAAGTAGCAGGCGCACCCGCAGGCATGAAGATGAAGCAGATGACAGGTAAAGGCTGCGAAGGCTATAAATTCGCAATGACCATCAGTCCTCTCGACTGTATGGGCTGCCAGCTCTGTGTAAACGTATGTCCGGCGAAGACAAAGGCTCTCCAAATGGTACCGCAAGAAAGCCAACTCGAAGAGCAAAAGTCCTTCGACTATGCAGTTGCTAAGGTAACAAAGAAAGACGTACCCTTCGCTGAAACAACAGTAAAGGGAAGCCAATTCAACCAACCCCTCCTCGAGTTCTCGGGCTCCTGCGCAGGTTGTGCTGAAACGTCCTATGCAAGACTTATCACTCAGTTGTTCGGTGAGAGAATGTATATCTCCAATGCAACGGGATGTTCATCCATCTGGGGTGGCTCCGCACCGTCAACACCTTATACAGTAAACCGCGATACAAAGAAAGGACCGGGCTGGGCAAACAGCTTGTTCGAGGATAACGCAGAACACGGTCTCGGTATGTACCTCGGTCAAAAGGCTATCAGAGATAGATTGATCGGCTACGTTAAAGAGCTTGGCGAAAAAGTTGAAGACGCTGATAAGAAAGCAATAATCGACGAATACCTCGCAACAGTAGACGACGGCAAGAAGAACGGCAAGGCTGCAGAGGCTCTCGTAGCAATGCTCGAGGCTTGTCCTTGCGAAAGCGAATTGAAGACCAACATCCTCGAAGGAAAAGACTACCTCGCTAAGAAGTCCGTATGGATCTTCGGTGGTGACGGCTGGGCTTACGATATCGGATTTGGCGGTCTCGACCACGTTATCGCAACAGGCGAGGACGTAAACATTATGGTATTCGATACCGAGGTTTACTCCAACACAGGCGGTCAAGCATCCAAGGCTTCTCAAATCGGTCAAGTTGCTCAATTCGCAGCAGCAGGTAAAGCGATCGGTAAGAAGGATCTCGCTCAGATCGCAATGTCCTACGGCTACGTATACGTTGCACAGATCGCAATGGGCGCAGATATGAACCAAACCATCAAAGCTCTTGCTGAAGCAGAAGCATATCCCGGACCTTCGCTCGTTATCGGTTACGCTCCTTGTGAGATGCACGGTGTTAAGGGCGGTATGTCCAACTGCCAATCCGAAATGAAGAAAGCAGTTGAGTCGGGATACTGGCAGATGTTCAGATATAATCCTCTCCTCAAGGCTGAGGGCAAGAACCCCTTCACCCTCGACTCCAAAGAGCCGACAGGAAGCTATATCGACTTCATCTCCAACGAAACGAGATACAACCGTCTCAAGCAAGCATTCCCCGAAAGAGCAGAAGAGCTCTTCAAGCGCGGTGAAGAACTTGCAAAAGCAAAATATCTCAAGTTGAAGAAACAATCTGAACTTTAATAATAACTTTACTTTTCGGAATTGACCCCAACGGGTCAATTCCGAAAAAATTAAAAAAGGAGCTCGAAAAATGGCGAAAAGCTTTGAAAAAAATAAAGAATTGAATTATTTGGCGATAATAAAAGCCGTAGTGTTTCTTGTCGCGGTAGCGCTCGCCTTTGTTTTGCTTCTCGTAATAGTACAACGAGCCTCCGAAACACCGACGGTCAGCATTCCCGAGCAAAGCGAAACGTCGATCGAAACGTCGACCGAGGATTCACTCCCCGATACCGACACCTCGCTTCCGCCCGTCGTTATCAACCCGACCGTCAACTACGTTCCGATCGAGCTTGATACGAATGCGATCCATAGCGGAACGACGATACTCGTGAACGGCTCGAACGAATTCGTGTTTCCGTCCGACGAGTTCGCACCCACGATGGCAGACAGCAAAAACAGCGACTATTACGTTCGTGACAGATCGGTATGTCTGAGAACCGAAGTGACCGAAAAGCTCAACGAATTGATGAGCGAATACAGAGCGACAAAAAGCAAAAAGAATATAATGGTCTACAATGGATACCTCGATCGCGACGCCCAAAAATCATACTACGATCGCGCAGTTAATAACTACGGCAAGGATAAAGCGTCAATGATGCAAGCAAAGCCCGGATTTGCCGACGCGCACACCGGACTTTCGATAGATCTCAGAATGTATAACAACGGAGAGGTCAGCGACTTCAAGGGTGAGGACGAAACGCTCTGGATCGTTGAGAACGCTCACAGATACGGATTTATCGTGCGTTACCCCGACGGCAAAGAAATGACAACAGGGCTCAACGCCTCCGCATCAAAATATCGCTACGTAGGTCTTCCGCATTCCGTTTTGATCAAAAACAACGAGCTCACGCTTGAGGAATATATCGCGAAAGTAAAGGCATATACCTACGAAACGAGCCATTGGTATTGCGAGTTCGAGGGCTCGACCTACGAGGTCTATTTCGCTCCCGCATCGAGAGAGGCGAAAACAGTCGTCTACGTTCCCGGCGATAAGGAGTATACGATAAGCGGAAACAACGTCGACGGTTTTATCATTACGATAAAATATTAATTTTGAAAATAATAAGTCTTGGTTTTATCCAAGACTTTTTTCTTATATGGTTGAAAAACAACAATAAATTTAGTATAATATAATAACAACCGCAAAATTTAAAAACAACCACAAAAAAATAATTCCCGATGAAGTAACGAATACCTCGTCGGGAAAAAGCAATATAAAATCTTTGAAAGGATTCTTAAGGGAGACTTTCTATAGAAAGTTTCCCTTAAGAAAAAAAGAATATAAAATGGAAAAAGAAAAAGGGTATCTGAGCGAGGTGTCGGCTATAACGCTGAAATATAGGCTTCGCCGTCCGCCGTCCGCTCCGCTTGTATTCTATGGCTCGAGCAACTTCAAAAAATGGACAACACTCGAATCGGACTTTTCCGAATACAATGCGCTCAACCACGGATTTGGCGGCTCAAATGACCGCGACCTGCTGACGTACGCCGAGAAGCTCGTGCTTTCGCTCTCGCCGAAAACACTCGTGCTCAACACCTCGTCCAACGACGTATATGCAGGCTTTGGCGACGATGAGATAATGGAAAACAGAAAAAAGCTTCTCGAAACGTTCGCTCCGATCGAAAACGTACTCGTCCTCTCCGTTATCCGCGGAGTCATCAGCGACGAGCTCGAAGCTCGTTTCGAAGGAATAGATGAAAAGGTAAAAGCACTTTGCGCCCGCTACGAAAACGTGACCTTTCTCGACGTGACGAGCCCGCTCGACCGCAACGCGCACTTCGAGGACAACCACCACCTCAACCCGCTCGGCAGAGAGGTGCTGAAATCGACAATATTGACAAAGCTAAAGGAGATATACGATGCTGTTTAAAAATATATCGATCATAGACGAAAACCTTGAACATAAAGAAAATATGTACGTTGCCACCGAAGGCGGCAAAATAACGTACGTTGGCTCAATAATGCCCGAAAGCTACGTCGGTGATGAATACGACGGCTCGGGAAAGCTGCTTATGAGCGGATTTTATAATATCCATTCCCACTCCCCAATGTCGCTGCTTCGCGGCTACGGCGAGAATATGACGCTGTCCGATTGGCTGAACAAACGTATCTTTCCGTTCGAAGCGAAAATGAACGCCACCGACAACTATAACGGCTCGCTCCTTTCGATCGCCGAAATGATCCGAGGCGGAGTCGTATCCAACAGCGATATGTACTACCAAACCCCGTCGCTCATCCGAGCCGCAAGAGAATCGGGCTTCAAAACGAATCTTTCCGTTCCCGTGCTCTGCTTTGATGACAGCAGCCTTCGTGACCTTCCCGTGTTTTCCGAGATGACCTCAATGGACGAGGACGGCATACTTGTGAAATGCGAATATTCCATCCATGCTGAATATACTTCAACACCAAAGGTCGTCCGTGAGCTCGCCGAACGAGCAATGCTCGACAAAAAAAGCATCCACGTCCACCTCTCCGAAACGAAAAACGAGCACGAGGAGTGCATCGCGCGTCACGGAATGACTCCGACCGCATATTTCGAGAGCCTTGGTGTGTTCAACGTACCGACAACAGCCGCACATTGTGTATGGGCGGACGAAAACGATATCGAGATAATGAGCAAAAACGGTGTCACCGTCGCGTGCAACCCGACGAGCAATATGAAGCTTGCGAGCGGGTTTGCGAACGTAAAGCTGATGCTTGAAAAGGGCGTCAACGTCGGACTCGGAACGGACGGAAGCGCAAGCAATAACACTCTCGATATGATCAACGAGCTGAAGATGTTCGCGTTGATATATAAAGGAATATCGGGCGATCCGACCGTCGTCACACCGAAGCAATCCCTTGCGGCAGCAACTGTCAACGGAGCGAAAGCACAAAGAAGACAGGGCGGACTCGTCAAGGAAGGCTATGATGCCGATCTGATAGTGCTCGACACAACGAGAGAAAACTACACCCCCGTCCACGAGATGATAAACAACGTCGTATATTCGTCCAACTCGCGCGACGTTGTACTAACGATGATAAACGGAAAGGTCGTCTATAAAAACGGCGAGTTTATGACGATAGACCTCGAAAAAGCAAAATACGAAGCGAAAAAAAGCGTCGAAAGGATATTGAATGAGCTATGATGGACACACTTTGGCTGAATGAAGAAAACGACTCGCTGGTAATAATCGACCAGACGAAGCTGCCGAACACACTCGAAACGCTTGAAATAACTACACCTAACGCGCTATATGATGCGATAAAAACACTCGCCGTACGTGGTGCACCCGCAATCGGCGTCAGCGCGGCGATCGGTATGTACGCTATAGCAAAACGCTTCGAAACGACCGATATAACTGAATTCAAAGCCCGTTTCAGTGAAACGAGCGAATATATCAACTCCTCACGTCCGACGGCGGTCAATCTCTCTTGGGCGCTTGAGCGGATGAAGAACGTGCTGAAGGGCTGCACCACCGTCGACGAAGCAAGATCGTCACTAAAGCGTGAATGCATCGCAATTCGTGACGAGGATATCGCCGTTTGCCGTAAGATCGGCGAAAACGGTGCATCGCTGATAACCAACGGCGGAGTATATATAACTCATTGTAACGCCGGCAGACTCGCCGCAGTACGTTACGGCACGGCACTCGCTCCGTTCTACGTCGCGCAAGAGCAGGGAAAACGGTTCACCGTCCACGCCGACGAAACGCGCCCGCTGCTGCAAGGCGCAAGGCTCACCGCCTACGAGCTGAGCTCCGCAGGCATCGACACCGTTGTCCAATGCGACAATATGGTCGCTTCATTGATGAGCGAAAAGAAAATTAACGGTATCTTCGTCGGCTGCGACCGCGTTGCTCGAAACGGCGATGCGGCTAACAAGATAGGAACACACGGGCTCGCGTTGATCGCAAAGCATTTCGGTGTCCCGTTCTACGTCTGTGCACCATATTCAACGATCGATCTCAACACAAAATGCGGGGCGGATATAGTTATCGAGCACCGCGATGGCGACGAGATCGGCGAAAAATGGTATAATGCTAAAATGACTCCAAACGGCGTCAGCTACTATAACCCCGCGTTCGACGTCACCCCCCATGAGCTCATCACCGCGTTCGTCACCGAAAAAGGCGTCCTCACCCCTCGACAGCTCTGATACCCCCGACGGCTCTGTTATGCCTTCGACAGCTCTGATATGTCTCCGACGGCTTAAGACAAACTTTCTATAGAAAGTTTTTCTTAAGAATCTTTTCAAAGATTTTTTAATTATTTTTTTGATGAGGGACTCCCGATAATTATTCGGGAGCTCTTTTTTTGTGCGTTTTTGGAGTCCCGCATCAAAAAAATGGTTAGAAAAGTCGCCGAGAGGATTTTTAGGAAAGGCTTCTATAAGAAGGTTTATCCTAAACCGCAGGAGGTATAACAAAGCTGTAGGAGGCATAACAAAACCGCAGGGAGTATAAAAAATCGTAATGATGTGTTATCTCCAACGATCTTATTATATCTCTGACGATTTAATATATTTCCGACAGTGTAAGAGAACTCTTGAAAGCTTCCTTAGAGTCTCCCAGAGTCTCTTAACTACTTTTTTCCCGATGGGTACGTCTGCACAAAATAAAAAATTCCCGAAAGGTAACGTGTACCCATCGGGAAAAAAGCAATTAAAAAGTTTTGAGGGATTCCTAAGGGAACTTTTTCAAAAGTTCCCTTAGGCCGTCGGAGACATATCAGAGCCGTCGGAGACATACTAAACCCCGTCAAAGACATAATAAAACGTTGGAAATATTTAAATTAGATATTGAAAACCGCGGTGCTTTATGATAGAATGATATGAGGTCCGAAAGGGCTTTAATAATAAAAGAAATGGAGATAGATATGCCGATAAAGATCCCCGAAGCGTTACCCGCTGCGGCAATGCTTGAAAAAGAAAACATATTTACGATCACAGAATCTCGCGCAATGAAACAGGATATCCGTCCCCTGAAAATAGCGATACTCAATCTGATGCCGACGAAGATCGTCACGGAAACGCAGTTTTTACGACTTCTTTCCAACACACCGTTGCAGATCGATATAACTTTGTTGATAACGAAAACACACACACCGAAAAATACACCGATGGAGCATCTGAAGAGCTTCTATAAGTATTTTGACGACATAAAGGACGAAAAATTCGATGGACTCATCGTAACGGGCGCGCCCGTCGAAACGCTTGAGTTCGAGGACGTCACCTATTGGAAGGAGCTTACCGAGATACTCGATTGGGCAAAGAATAACGTATTCTCGTCAATGTTCGTCTGCTGGGGCGCGCAAGCCGCCCTCTACCATAACCACGGCATCGGAAAACACGCCGTGAAGCGTAAGATATCGGGAATATACCGCCACTGTACGCTTGAGCCGTCGCATCCGCTCGTTCGCGGATTTGACGAACGGTTTTTCGCACCTCATTCGCGCTACACCGAGATCTCCGTCGATGACGTTGTTCGCCATAAGGAGCTGATCCCGCTCGCCATCTCTGACGAAGCAGGGCTTTATCTCATCTGCTCGCGTGACGGCAGAGAGGTCTATATTACGGGACATGCCGAATACGACCTCGAAACTCTTTCGAATGAGTATAACCGAGACATCGGGCGCAACCTCGATCCCGACGTCCCGAAAAACTATTTCCCCGAGGATAACCCCTCACTCCCGCCGATCAACGTATGGCGTGCCCATGCCCATCTTTTGTTTTCGAATTGGCTCAACTATTTCGTCTACCAAACGACGCCCTTCAACCTCGAAGAGCTTCAATCGAGATAGCCCTGCGAGAATATCTCGTTTTCGATGTATGTTCGAAACTCCTTGTTTATCGGGTGCGCAATATCCTTTGCACCGTGCTCGGTCATACGGTATGGCATAACGACCATCTCCTTTCCGCCCGCCTCGACTATCTTCACGTCGTGCAGCGCAAAGCAGTTGTCGAACGTCAGCGATAAGACCGCCTTGAGCGGACCGCTGTCATATCGTTTTCGTACCGTAACCCCTGTAATCTTCATAAAAACCTCCAAGCTCTTTTGATATAGCTAAATTTTTCTCTCAAAGCGGAGCTAATATTCAAAAAAACATCATAAACTAAAATAAATTTACCTCGGAAGGACTGATCACGATTGAAAATAGACCTTTCAAAATATAAAAAAATATACTTCCTCGGAATCGGCGGAATAAGTATGTCCGCGCTTGCCTTGATCCTTCATCGCCGCGGCTATACCGTGTGCGGCTATGACCGTCGTCGTACCACCGCAACGATAAAGCTCGAAGAAGAGGGCATCGAGGTGTTCTACGATTTCTCACCGAATAATAGCGTCGGCGTCGACCTTTGCGTCTATAGTGCCGCAATAGGTGAGGATAACCCGGAAATGATGGAAATGCGCAAAAGGGAAGTCCATACGATCAGCCGTGCACAGCTCCTCGGCAGCATAGCCGACGATTATAGTTGTTCAATAGGTATCTCGGGTACCCACGGCAAATCGACAACGAGCGGAATGCTTTCCCAGATATTCCTCTCGTTCCCGAAAAGCGATCCGACCATCCTCGTCGGAGCAGAGCTCCCCGCTATCCATTCAACGTTCAGAACGGGATGCGGCGATAGCTTCATCTTCGAGGCATGCGAGTATAAAGACTCGTTTTTGCAGTTCTATCCTTCGATAAGTATAGTCCTCAACGTCGAGCTCGACCATACAGACTATTTCAAGGATATCGACCAGATAACCGATTCCTTCGCCCGCTTCATCAAAAATAGCGGTAAGGACGGAAAAGCGATCGTCAACGCCGATAGCCCCTATGCACTTCGTGCCGCCGAGGGCTATAGCGGTACGTTGTATACCTATTCAGTGTATGGGAACGGTAATTATACCGCGAAAAATATCTCCTTCGAGAACGGCAACGCCGAGTTTGACGTGATGTATAACGGTAGCTTCTTGATGAACGTAAAATTGAGCGTCCCCGGAATTCATAACGTGTCGAACGCACTCGCCGCAATAGCCGCATCGCATATCACGGGCGTGCCGGAGGAGGCAATAAAAAAAGGACTCCTCGACTTCCATGGCGTCTGCCGTCGATTTGAATATAAAGGAACGTTTTGCGGTGTCCCCGTCTATGATGACTACGCCCACCACCCCGACGAGATAAAGGTGACCTTGTCCGCAGCTCGAGGCTTGGGCATAAAGCGAGTCATCGCCGTGTTTGAACCGCATACGTATACACGTCTTCATACGTTTATGCAAGATTTCGCCGCAGTACTCTCGAAAGCCGACCTGACTATCATCGCTCCGATCTACGCCGCGAGAGAGAAGAACGTCTACGGCTATACCCCGAAAACTCTCGCCGATATGATAAGCGGAGCAGTGGGGCTCGATAGCTTCGACGAAATAAAAGAATACCTGAAAACCGAGGTCCGAGAGGGCGACGTGATCTTAACAATGGGCGCAGGCGACGTAACAGAGCTTGCCGCATCGTTGACGAGTAAATAATGTTATAAAATCTCGAAAAAATCGAAAAAACATATTGACAAAACCGAAAAAATGTTGTATATTAAGGTGTTGCAATCGATAAGTAGTAAAAATAGCTTAAAGCGGAGGTGTTATAGATGGCAAAATGTGAATATTGTGGCAAGAGTGTTACCTTCGGTCTCAAGGTTTCCCACTCCAACAGAAAAACTAACAGAACCTGGAAACCCAACATAAGAAAAGTTAAGGCTAACGTAAATGGTACGCATACAACTGTTTCAGTTTGT
This sequence comes from Clostridia bacterium, assembly GCA_017436675.1. GTDB lineage: Bacteria > Bacillota > Clostridia > Oscillospirales > CAG-382 > UMGS1307. The sequence continues at coordinate 38,979 of JAFSCS010000042.1, forward strand.
AGCCGTTGCCTTCGTTCCGGTAAGGTAGAAAGAATATAAGTTTTTCGGAGTTCCGAACTAACAAATTGTTCATAAAATCAACAAAAAGAGCTGATGCTTTTGCATCAGCTTTCTTTTTTTTACTCCCCTGTGACTGGTTTATTATGCCTTCGGCGACCAAAGACAACTTTCTATAGAAAGTTTTCTTTGGAATCTTTCAAAGATTTTATATTGCTTTTTTCCGACGAGGTATCCGTTACTTCGTCGGTAATTTTTATTCTGTGGGTTTTAGACACCTCGACGGAAAAAAGAGATAGAAAGTCGCCGAGAGGTTCAAAAGAGAATTCTCTACAGAGAGTTATTTTTAATCGCAGGAGAAATATAAACAGCTACAAAGGACAAACAACCAAAAGTTTTGGTCGAGCTTTTTCAAAAGCTCGCGGGTGGAGGGCGGAGCCTCCGAAATGTGAAGCCTTGATACGCCACGGCTTTGAAACCATTTTCAACCAAGGCGTCGCCTTATGGCGACCATATTTCACGAATTAAAAGACGGCAATTTTTTGCCGTCTTTGTCGTTGTTCATAATTTATTCATTTTTTGTTCATAAATTGTTTACATTTGAATTTGGTAAAAACTATTGACTTTTTGCGGGGGGGTAGTATAATGTAATTGAAGAGTAAAAGTTACTCTTTAAAGGAAAAACAAGCATCGAGATGGATTACGGTGTTATTATATTTTTGACTTATATCCGTACTTTCTTTTTGATGATTTGTTTTCAAGGGACAGTGCGGTCATTTTACATTTAGGAGGGATAAAATGAAAAAATTATTCATAGTGTCATTATTATTGTGGGCTGTTATCTTGGTTTCGTGCGGGAGCGGAGATGATAGCTCGGCTGCAATTCCGTTGACGAGTGATGCTGATGTGTCCGTTGACGAGAGCTTTGACGATATTTCGGAGGATATATCAGCCGAAGTGTCCGATACGAGCATGATTGAAGAAAGCGACGTTTCCGATGTAGTAAGTGAACCTGATGAAAGCGACGTTTCCGATGTAGTGAGTGAGCCTGATGAAAAGGATGAGCAGATCGTTTTTTCGTATGGTGTTATTGATGGTGATCCTTGGCAGACACATTACTCTCATTTTTACAGAGGTTCAAATTATATTTTAGATTTTTCGTTCACAAAGACAGAAGCGTTCGATACTTGGATGACGGAGTGGGAAGGTTTGAGTGATAAAGAGAAAAGCTCTATGCCGTTGTTATATCACCTTGTGAAGTCACTTGAGTTGGATAAGGATGACTTTATCGCTGAAAACGAATTGAGAAAGAACGAAGAAGGAAAGCTGTTTTACGAGGATAGGTTAATTGAGCTGATATTTGGCGATTATGAATTGAATACACTTAATATTGCACTCAACAACGGCACGGCATATATTATCGGTGGTGAAATATATGAATTCGACGAGATTCTCGAATGGGATTATGAGAAGATCAAGGATCACGTTATAAATTACCGTTTATTAAACTATTTTGACAAAGCAAAAACAGGATTTACAAACGTCGAAAATACCGTTGCACTTGAAAAGTTAGACGCCATCCACGATAAGCTTTATGAGGACGGCTTTATTGCTAACGAAGGTGATTACATAAATAGTGGTTATATTAGGTTCTCGGAGATTCATCTTGATGAGGATTCTTATGGAAACTATGATTTTTACTTTTATTCAACCAATCCCGATTATGAATCAATCTACTGGCGATGGTTACAGTGTGATGAAGAGACTGCAAGAAGGTTTTCGGAGGAGATAAAAGAAAGTCAGCCCGAACTGAGTGTATGGGATCTTGAATACTTTGAATACTACAACGATGTATTCCAAAAACCTGCGATAATTACTTTTTTGGAGTTGGCTGAAAAGCACGGAATGGACAAAGAGCTATTCTGCCTATTGAACGAGGAGTTAAAGGCTAACTACCACGGCGGATCGATCCGCAGCTATTTAACCGACAGAGAAATTGAACTTATATACGCCTATATCAACGGAACTTATGACAAAGAAGCGTTGAAAGTCTCCATGCGCACAGGGCAAGGTATCTATTACAAGGGTAAAATGTATACCTTGTTGGATATAATGTATTTCTTCAACGATGATGAAGAGGTTTGGGTCGATCTTGCCGAAAATTACGATTTTATGGGATTTATCTATGATAATCTCATATATCCGAAGGAAACGGGCGTTAACCACGCTTCTTGGATAATAAAACAGATGTATAAATTAGGATATTTGTATTCCCCTTATTTACCTGAACACGAGGATTATGATACGGCTACAATAGATATGGATTTCAAAACGATGGAGATAATTGATTACATTCCCGATTTTGGCGGAGATTATTACCCGCATTGGTTTTGGGATGAAGATTATTGGTCCAGGTCAGAAGATTTGGAATAATTAAATTAGAAAGGGACGGCGATGCCGTCCCTTCGTTTTTAAGACCTGTGTGTACCTCGTTGAAGGCAAATATAATTGACACATCTGCAATAGTACAGATGCGTCAGCTTTTTTCACATCCTATAAAAGCTCCCCTGCGAAGCGAAGCACAGCGGACATACCGTCGGCGCATTTCTGCCGCTTGCAACGAACCCGCATCTGTGACAACGCCACGAAGCAGGCTTTTCACAATTGTAATCTGTGCCGCCCTCGAAGTCACGAAGCCGCTTCTTGAAGCGTTCTCCGTGACCTGCCTCTATCTTGGATAGCGCCAAAAGTCTCGCGTCGCCGTCGTCAGCGTGCCACTCGTGGTATTTCCGCGCGTCCGCCTCCTCGTCGGCAATTGCACGGCGCATCTGCTTCTCAATAGCTTCCTTTCCGTTTAGTTCATCATAAAACGCCTTCGCGTGCGAAAGCTCGTTTTCGGATGTGTCGTAATAAAGCCGAGCAATATCCTCGAGCCCCTCGCTTCTCGCTCTGTCGCCGTAGATTTTATATAATGTGTGACCGACCGCCTCGTCGCGAAAGCTTTCTTCCATCTTGTTTTTGTCCAAAAAAAGCATCTCCTTTAATACCGTTTTCTAACAGTATATTCGGAGATGCCGAATTTGTTATATTTTGTTGTAAAGATAATAGAAGCAAACGTCTCGACTCTCACCGCGAATGAACATATAATTCCGCTTCGTGTCCGTAAGCTTGAAGCCGAATCGCTCTGCAAGTCTGCGCGACGGAGTGTTCTTTTCCATAATCCTCAGCTTAATGTGTTTGAGCCTCAGCACCTCGAACGAATACCGAACGAAAAAGTCCATCGCCTCCGTCATATATCCGTTCTTTTGATATTTTGGAGAAAGCACATACCCCATCTCCGAACCGCCGTTTTCAAATCCGGTATATCCGATCGTTCCGATGAGCTTCTTTTCTTCCCTCAGCTCGATGCCCCATTCGAAGTATCGAAACCGCTTCATCTTCTCGACAACGCTCTCAAGAAAGCATTTCGTCTCGAAAAGGTTGAGATGCGGTCCCCACGGAAGATGCTCGACCGTTTTTGACAGCGACGCAAGATCATAAAGATCGTTCAAGTCATCCATCGTCATCGGTCGAAATATCAACCGCTCAGTTTCAAATACGGGCAACGGAAAAATGTTCCTTTTTAGCCTGAGCCGAAAAAACATCATTCACCCTCGGAAATGTTTGTGAGTATCTTTGCGATCTCGGAATCCTTGCCTAGAATGATCGTCGTCTCGTCGCCGTTTAATGATGCCTTGAGCGCGTCAAGTCCGCGTAAGAACTCATAAAACTCGCGTTTTGCGGGTGTGTTGTATGCCTCGCTGAGTATCTTCATATATTGCTTTTCACCCTCAGCAACGAGCTTTTCAGCCTCGAGCTTCGCGTCGGAAATGATGATGTTGTATTTCTTGTCTACCTCATTGATAATGAGCGCCGCTTGATATTCACCGTCTGCGCGGTATTTTTCAGCCATTTGGTTGCGCTCCGAGATCATTCTCGTATAGACCGCTTGCTCGTTTTCGCTCGGAAGGTCGAAACGCTTTATTTTAACGTCAATAACTTCAATTCCATAGCTTTCAGCACCGACCTTCACCTTTTCGGTTATCTCGCGATATATCTCGTTTCTTTCCTCGGGGGGATTTTCATTGATGATGTCGCTCTGGTTGAGCGTACCGAGAATTGTCTTTACGTTGTTGTATGCAATGGTGTCAAGACGAGTCTCTGCCTCGCTGATATATCCGAGCGTTTGGTAGAAGCGAAGCGGATCGGATATCTTCCAAACCACGTAGCAGTCCACCTGCATCGTCTTCTTGTCCTTCGTGATACCGTCCGACGGCTTCACGTCATAAAGCTGCATATTCTTCGGATACGTCTTTATGCTGTCGATGAACGGCACCTTGAGATAAAGCCCCGCGTCACCCTTGACGTCGATTATCTTCGCAAAACGTACCACACACGCGTATTCGTCCTCTGCAACGGTGAAATATGAATCACCCACCACGAAAAGACCAACGACAACGATAATACCTATTATAATTAAAACAACTTTTTTGCTTTTTTTCATTATATCATTAACTCCTTTCGCGAACTATCCCAATTGGGTGTAAAAGCTTTCGAGCGGGAGGAGCTTTTCAACTCCGTTCTCGGATGCGTCAATATAGATCTTTGCATTCGGGAAAATGACCTCGATAGCTTCAAAATACATTCTTATCCTCGTTATCTCGGGATTGAGCTCGTATTCGCTGTACATCGCCTCAAACATCGCGATCTGCTGACGCGCTTCGTTTATGCGGGCCTGCATCTGATAGTTCGCGTGTTGGATGAGCTTATCCTTTTCCGTGTTCGCAAGCGGTATCTTCTCGTTTTCGTACGCCGTAGCATTGTTGAGTGCAGTGTCCATACCTTGCTTTGCCGTTTCAACCGCCTTGAACGCATTGTTTACCTCAACCGTAGGCGGCTCACTGTCTTGGATACGTACGTCGGATATCGAAAGCCCAATGTCGTATACCTCAAGCTCTTGGATGAGCATATCCTTGACGAGTCCTTGTATCTCGCTCTTTCCGGTCGTCAAAATGTCGTCGATCTTGTATGAGCTGATGACGCTTCTGATCTGGCTTTGCGCGAGCATCTTCAGTATCGAGTCGGGAGACTTTGAAGAGTAAAGATATTTAACGGGATCGGCGATGCGATATTCAATGAAGAAATCAACGTTTACGATGTTGAAATCACCCGTGATCATCTTGCTCTCACTCTCAACTGTGTATGTTTCACCCGTCTTGTCGTCGGTCTTGTAGCCAAGCTCGATCTTGTAAATAGCGTTGACCTTCGTCTTTTGTACCTGTTGTATTCCAAAGGGTAGCTTGACGTGAACGCCCGCCTCGGTGATCGCCGTCACCTTTCCGAACGTAGTCACAACGCCGACCTCTTGGTCGTTGACTGTGTAAATGCAGGTCGATATCAATGCCACCGCGAATATTACCGCAAATATCGCAATAACGATCTTCAGCGCAGTCTTGTTTTTGTCGGACGGCACGTTAACGACCTTCTTTTGATTAAAACTAAAATTCATGATCCTTCATCCTTTCATAAATTAGTATGGTAACATTATATAATATTTCGGTCGCTTTTTCAATAGACAAATAATAATAAATGTTCCGCCGTTCCATAAATCGCTCAACTAATAGAAAGATCGAAAAAAGAAAAAGAACACTCATTAACAATTTGTTCATATTTTTTAATAATTTATTAACAATTTTTAAAAAAATGCCTAAATGTTGTTGACAACGAGAGGTAAAACTGTTATAATTAAATAAACTTTTAAAAAGGAGTATAAAAAATGAAAAAGTTAATTGCACTTGTTCTTTGTTCTCTCCTTCTTCTCTCCTGCGTTGCTATGGTTGGCTCCGCAGCTAAAGTTGATGTTGAGAACGGACTTCTCGATCCCGCCGGCTCTTTTATGGCTAAAGGCGGAAGAATCGGACACGCTGGTAGCTACACCGCTAAGATCGGCTTCAATAAATGGAACGCTGACGACTACGGCTGTGGTGATACAGTATTCGTAACCCGCACAGAAGGTAAAACAACCATCGGCGAAGCTTTGGACGTAGCTAATGGTCAATATAACCTCAACTGGTGGAGAGTAATGGTTGTTGAATATGACAACACAGATGGAAATTGCTGCTACAAAGTAAAAGAGGTCCATGCTCCCGCTGATGCAACATCCGATGCAAAAGCTGCTTTGGTTATCCCCGAAGGCGGATTCGCAGTTGTTATCCACAACCTCGAAACATTCGAGCCCGAAGACAAACGTGAAAACATCGACATCGCTGCAATGAGCACAGCTAACTGCGCTGCATTCGATCAATATGCAGTAGGCGATCAAGTTGACATCATCGGTGTTCCTTCTCCCCTCCTTCCCGAATTCGGTATCTACGAACTCACAACAGCTCCCACACTCGACGGTGAGATCAGAGCTGGTGAATACGGCGACGCTGTAATGGAAATCAACCCCGAAAACCCCCTCTGCGACTACTTTATGTTCGGCGCAGACAAATATGCAACAGGTAAATTCTACGCAACATACGTAGGCGATACACTCTATCTCGCATGGGATATCGCTTCCGAGCACTACAAATATATGGTAGACGGCGCTGCAAGCGGTATGTGGCAATATGACTGTATCCAAATCAACATCAGTGCACTTTCTACATACGATGACCATATGCTCAATGCAACAGCTCAACCTTGGGGCACATTGGCAGCTGGTTATGACTGCATGATCCAACTTGGTATCTCCGTAAAAGAAGACGGTACAACAGTACTTTGCCATAACGGCGAATGGTTCGGCAACAACAAGTGTGCTATGGAAGGTAAAGCTAAGAGAGACGATACACTTGGTAAGACAATTTACGAAGTAGCTATCAAAGCTGATGACATCAGCAACGCTTTCGCTAACTATGACATTTCCTTCGATAAGGGAACAGAGTTCGCACTCTCCTTCTCTATCAACACAGATGACGGTTCTCAAAAAGTTCTCCGTCTCCGTGATGGCGGTTCTATCTTCGGTAGAAACGACTACTCCAAGGCTCCCAACGCTGTTCTTCTCGGCGCTAAACAACAAGCTCCCGATACAAGCGAACCCGCAACAGAGCCCACCGAACCTTCAACACCTAACACAGGCGACTCCACAATGGTATTCGCTCTCATCGCTCTCGTAGCTATGGCAGGTGCTGCAGTTGTTGCAAAAAAAGTTAGATAAGTTTTAACTTGATAATAAAAGACTCTTCCTCGTGAAGAGTCTTTTTTTGTGTAACGCAGTAATAAAATCAGCTTAATTGTTGACATAAACCCGAAATTTTGTTATACTAATATAGATATGGATACGATTGGAGAAAGCTATGTACGAATTGGTCGCAACCTGTATGTTCGGGCTCGAGAAATTTCTCGGTGAAGAAATAGATGCACTCGGCTATGAGCGAATCGAAACGATAGACGGTCGAGTAACCTTCCGCGCACCCATCGAGGGCGTCGCATACAGTAATATATTCTTCCGCTATGCAGAGCGTGTGCTGATAAAGGTCGGCTCATTCCGTGCTACAACGTTCGAGGAGCTTTTCCAAGGAACGAAGGCTCTCGATTGGAGCGAGTGGATCGATCGATACGATGCATTCCCCGTAAAAGGACATTCTATCCGCTCGAAGCTCTTTTCCGTCTCCGATTGCCAGAGTATCGTAAAAAAAGCGATAGTCGAGAACTTGAAGGAAGAATATGAGATCGACTATTTCGAAGAAACGGATATAAAATATCAGATCGAGTTTTTGATACTCAACGATAACGTAACAATGATGATAGACACGAGCGGAGACGGACTCCATAAACGCGGCTACCGAACCCAAGCTAACCTCGCACCGTTGAAGGAAACGCTTGCCGCGGCAATAGTAAATCTGTCTCGCCCGCGAGAGAACGTCATCATCTGTGATCCAATGTGCGGAAGCGGAACACTATTGATCGAAGCCGCAATGATGTGCGCAGGCTTCGCTCCCGGACGAAACCGCCGCTTTGCCGCAGAGCAGTATCCCCAGATCCCCGAATCCGCGTGGATCGAAGCAAGAGAAAAAGCAAAGTCGATGGAGACCGAGCCGAAAATGCAAATAATCGGCTATGACGTCGATCCGAATACCGTCGCGATCGCGATCGAGAACGCAAAAAGAGCAGGCGTCGAAAATTTCGTCCGCTTCTACGTCCGCGATGCTCGTCAGTTCAAAAACCCCGTCGAGGGCGCAAGAGGAACAATAATAATGAATCCGCCGTACGGCGAACGTATGGGCGATAAAAGGGAAGTTCAGCAGCTTATCCGCGAGGTTGGAAGGACGTTCCAAAAAGAGATCCCCAATTGGCAAAAATATATCTTGTCGAGCGACGAGGAGTTTGAAAAATTCTTTGGAAGAAAGTCCGATAAAGCACGAAAGCTCTATAACGGAATGCTGAAATGCTACCTTTATCAGTATTTCAAAAGACAATATTGACTAAAACCGACAAAATTTTAGCACTCAAAGTTCAAATTTGCTAAAATTGTGAAAATTTTTTTAAAAATTTGTTAAAAATCAAAAATACCTATTGACAATTACACTCAAAAGGATTAAAATAACCACGTTGTTTGGCAATCCTCTCTTTTGAGTGCTAAATCGATAAATTAAAACATTATATAAATTTCGGAGGAAAAGTAAATGAAACTCAGACCATTGGCTGATAGAGTAGTTATCAAAATGGTAGAAGCAGAAGAAACCACCAAAAGCGGTATCATTCTCACGGGAAGTGCGAAAGAAAAGCCCCAAGTAGCAGAAGTAGTTGCAGTTGGACCCGGCGGAAACGTAGACGGCAAAGAGATCACTACGGAAGTAAAGGTTGGCGATAAAGTCATCACGAGCAAATATAGTGGAACAGAAGTGAAATGTGATGGCGAAGAGTATATCGTAGTTCGCCAAAACGATATTTTAGCAATAGTAGAATAAGGAGAAAAGGGTAATGGCAAAAGAAATTCTTCAAAACACCGAAGCAAGAGAAGCCCTCTTAAGAGGTATCGACACTTTGGCAAATACAGTAAAGATAACTCTCGGACCTAAAGGAAGAAACGTAGTTATCGACAAAAAATTCGGCTCACCGCTTATCACAAACGACGGTGTAACGATCGCAAAAGAGATCGAGCTTGAGAACCCGAGCGAAAATATGGGCGCAGCACTCGTAAGAGAGGTTGCAACAAAAACAAATGACGTAGCAGGTGACGGTACAACTACCGCAACTCTCCTCGCCCAAGCATTCATCCGCGAGGGTATGAAAAACGTTGCCGCAGGCGCAAACCCCATGGTCATCAGAAAGGGTATCGCCAAAGCAGTTGACGCAGCAGTAGCAGAGCTCCAAAAGAACGCGAAGAAGGTCAGCGGAACAAAGGATATCGAAAGAGTCGGAACAGTATCCGCAGGCGACGAGATCGTCGGAAAGCTCATCGCAGACGCTATGGAAAAGGTTACCGCAGACGGCGTTATCACCGTTGAGGAGTCCAAATCCGCAGAAACATATTGTGAAGTAGTAGAGGGTATGCAATTCGACAGAGGCTATATCTCTCCCTATATGGTAACAGATACAGATAAAATGGAAGCAGTTATCGACGATGCGCTCGTTCTCATCACCGATAAAAAGATCTCCAATATCCAAGAGATCCTCCCGATCCTCGAGCAGATCGTCCAAGCAGGCCAAAAGCTCGTCATCATCGCAGAAGACCTCGAGGGCGAAGCACTCTCAACTATCCTCGTTAACAAGATCCGCGGAACGTTTACCTGCGTTGCAGTAAAAGCACCCGGCTTCGGCGACAGAAGAAAAGATATGCTCAAGGATATCGCTATCCTCACAGGTGGCGAAGTGATCTCCTCCGAGCTCGGACTTGAGCTTAAGGAAGCAACAGTCGATATGCTCGGCCGCGCAAGACAGATCAAGATCAATAAAGAAAATACAATAATCGTTGGCGGCGCAGGCGACAGCAGCGATATCAAAGCACGTATCAACCAGATCAAAGGCGCAATCGAGGTCTCCACAAGTGACTTCGACCGCGAAAAGCTCCAAGAACGCCTCGCAAAGCTCGCAGGCGGCGTAGCAGTGATCAAGGTTGGCGCAGCTACGGAAACAGAAATGAAAGAGAAGAAGCTTCGCATCGAAGACGCCCTCAACGCTACGAAAGCAGCAGTTGAAGAAGGTATCGTAGCAGGTGGCGGTACAGCATTCATCAACGTTCTCCCCGCAGTAGAAGCACTCCTCCCGACAGTAAGCGGCGACGAGCTCACAGGCGTGAAGATCGTTTTGCGTGCACTTGAAGAGCCCGTTCGTCAGATCGCTGAAAATGCAGGCTTCGAAGGCTCCGTAATACTCGATAAGGTCAAATCCGCAGGAAAGATCGGCTACGGCTTCGACGCATATAACGAAGTGTTCACCGATATGATCGAGGCAGGAATCGTTGACCCCGCAAAAGTAACGCGCTCCGCACTCCAAAACGCTTCCTCCGTAGCATCAATGGTGCTCACAACAGAAGCAGTTATCTCCGATAAAAAGGAAGAAAACCCCGCACCCGCAATGCCCGCAGGCGGAATGGGCGGAATGTATTAATAAAATAACGTTCAAAACTCCCAATTTCAAATTGGGAGTTTTTTATTAAACCATATTGACAATAAATATATATATGTATTATAATAAAAATAGAGAGATTATCGAAAGGGGTGAGTCCAATGGTTATTATTATGATTTTGGCAAAACAACCATATAATAACTGAAAAGGAGAGATGATTTTTGAAAAAAACAATTTGTTTATTATTGATTCTTTTGTTGGCACTTGTCCCGATTCTTGTAAGTGCTGCAAATAACGATGATGTTGAAACTATAACATTAATCGAGTATAATTGTGTTACAAAAACTGAAAGAGAAGTAGTTGTTGAGGTAGATGAAGATGATTTGACTGCGCCAATGCCTGTATTGGGCGCTAATCCCAATTTAACGAGACAAATCATTAATGGCAATAATAGAATTCAAGTTTACTTGGGAGCGTATAATACTTTTCCCTATAGTGCTATAGGTTTAATATCATGTGAAATAGAAAATGAAAAGTCATATTCTACTGGTTTTATTGTAGGTGAAAGAACTGTATTAACAAGCGTAGAAGCTGTTTATTCGCTTGAACCTAATATTAATATGGAGTGTGCATATTTTTTACCTCATGCAGATGCCGGCTCAACACATACTTATATAGAAAATAATGGTGTCAAGGTATATAAAACTTATGCTCCTGCTGACTACTTTACAAATCCGTGCGCCGCAAATGATTGGGCCATTTTGGTTTTAGAGGAGGATGTTGGTACAGATAATGGTATTATCCGACTTGATCACGTGGCACCGCATTATTCTGTAGAAGTTAAATTGATAGGTTATGACGATACAAGAGCAATGTATATATCACCCGGTAACCCCTCTTTATACACAACTAACGATGTTTTATACACTTGCGATACTACTGCAGTTAATAGGGGGTCGCCTGTATTTTATATAACAGGTGGAGGCGCATTTTATTATGCATTTGCCATACACCATGGCGATTCAACTAATTATTCTAATATAGGTTGTAGAGTCACCCAATCACTTATTAACCGTGTTTATGAAATAGATGATGAATATTTACATTAATAGTATATTATAGAAAGGAAATATTTAGCAATGAAAAAATTTATTTTATTTAGTCTTATCATCATGCTTTGCCTTCCTTTGCTTGTATCTTGCATTACAACGTTAGGCGCAGATGATAAATTCAATGAGCAAAAAAACGAAACAAGTGTCGTTGATAATGGCACCGCATCAGAAACTGAAACTGATGTTAAGAATACTGACTTAGCTGAAAAAGAAGCACCAACGGATGAGGAACTAAAGAAGCGTGCTGAGGATCTGGGTGTAAAGATCATCGGTGAGAGCGAAAATTTCTTCTCTTATATAGAAAAAAGTGGAGATATGGAGTTGCTCGTTCAGATCTCAAAAGATCAGTTCGAAGCCTATTTAGATAAAATCGCTAACGAGCAATAATATAAAATGCTGAGCTTATGCGTAGTGCCCTTAAGGACACTACGCAGCGATATAAATCCCTAACGGGATTTGCGATATACGCTATCGCGTGCGATATATCTTCGATGCGATATGCCCTGCGGGGCGTGAAGGGGATTTATATCATATCGCAACCGACCGCAAGGGAGGTTATATCGCTTTTGAGCGTAGCTTGCATGGCAAGCCGCGAAAATATATCGCATTAGCGAAAGCAAATATATCGCCATAAAAAAGAGCTTCTGTGTCCACAGAAGCAGTGCTTGCAAAGAAAAGAGGACGAGGATCTGTAAAACACCTCGTCCTTTTCCTGTCGGTAGGTAACGTACTTTATTAAATTTCAAAAACTGTCCTTTAGAGTACGCACCTTATAAGCCGTCTTTTTTATGAGCGAAAGAAAGGGACGGCATCAGCCGTCCGCCTATATTGCAGTTCCAATCAAGATGGAAGCATACCAAGATGGGTGGTTTTTTGTGCCACACAAAAGCAGTTCGGGTATTATGTTGCTTTTTGGGGGGCGCACACACTATTTGCCTTGCAAATAGGTTTGGATTTTGGCTTCGCCAAAAACGCCCTCCACCCGCGAACTTTTGAAAAAGTTCGATCAAAACTTTCAATTCCTTGGTGATGTAACTGTTTCAATACAATCAAGTCATCCCCAAAATTTAAGTTTTTTGGGGGAGTTTGAGGGGTACTTTTTCGAAAAAAAGTACCCCTCAATAAAAACCTAAATCTTTTCAAAACCTTCAACGCCGAGCACGAAGATCGTCGCGCCGCCGACCTGCACCTCGTCACCGAGGCTGTTGTCGCACATCCCGCGTCCGAACGAGGAAGTCGAAGGGTTGAGCTGCTTTCTCGTGGGACAAAGATCACGTAAAATGGCTTTGATCCTCTCGACCTTGTCGTCTTCCGTGCCGATAAGAAGCGTCGTATTGCCGACCATCAAAAAGCCGCCCGTCGTCGAAAGCTTTGTGACGAAGAAACCTTCCTTGTTGAGTGCCGACGAAACGATCATACTGTCGTCGTTGTTTATAATTGCCAAAACCAATTTCATATCTTTTTTCTCCCTTAATATATTTTATAGCTCATATGAAAGTAACTTTTGTGAATGCTTGTCGAGTGCGCTCACGTCGGGTATCTCATATCGGTTGTCGTTCGCATCACGAACGAGAATACGTCCGTCATAAAGCGTCTTGATATCGCTGTGTCTGTTTTTGATCCTGATAGTCCGCTCGCCGCGGTCAGTCATAATGGTCCATTTCAAAACACCGAATTTCTCAACGATATTGAGCACCGCCGTTATCCTCGGAATAAGATAATATTCCTCGAGACAATCCTCAATAGCCTTTTTTGAATCGGGCATCAACCTGTCGAGATCTCGAATGACCGCCTTTTCCTTGAGGTCGCTGTCGAGTAGTGTAATATAATTGCGAAGCCCCGAGAGCGGGAACAGCCTCCGCGGCTCAAGTCCCTCAAACCGCTCACCGCTGTAAAACTCAACGTCAACGAGACAAGTTCCGACCTTCGTGATGCGAACCTCGTCACCGTTAATATAATTTGCCATATCAACCATCCTCCCCTCAAACGCCGGCTTCTATTCTCGCGCGATTCGTCTTCTCGGCGAGTGATTGGATCTCAATGAGAGTGTAGTATTTGCCCTTGAGCGCCATCAGCTCCTCGTGTGAGCCGAATTCGATGATCTTTCCTTGATCAACGACGACGATCTTGTTCGCCTTCTTGAGTGTCGAAAGCCTGTGCGCGATCATAAGCGTCGTCCGTCCGGATATCAATCGTTCAATAGCCTCTTGAATGAGGTTTTCCGTCTCCGAGTCAACCGATGCGGTCGCCTCGTCGAAGATGAGTATCGACGGGTTTTTGAGAAGCGCACGTGCGATCGAAAGCCGCTGCTTCTCACCGCCCGAGAGTCCAACACCGCGTTCACCGAGCATCGAATCGTAGCCGTCGGGCTGACGTGCAATAAACTCGTGCGCGTTCGATGTTTCGGCAGCGTGAATGACTTGCTCAACGTGAGCGTTCGGAACACCGTATGCAATGTTGTTGAATATAGTGTCGGAGAACATAATAGGCTCTTGTTGAACGTAACCGATGCAAGCACGGTACGATTCAAGGTCGAGATTTTTAATGTCTGTTCCGTCAACGAGTATCTCACCGTCATAGTTGTCATAGAAGCGCATCAAAAGATTGATCAGCGTCGACTTGCCCGAGCCCGTCGTACCAACGATACCGACGATGTCACCCGGCTCGATCGTGAGATTGATGTTGTTGAGCGTCTTCTTCGTCTTGTCGAACGAGAAGTTCACGTTTTTGAATTCTATCCTACCGTCGAGATGAGTGACCTTCTTCGCATCGGGAAGGTTGACCTCAGGCTCGGCGTCAATAATGTCGAGAATACGTTCGATCGCCGCAAGCGCACCTTGGTACGAGTCCGAAAGATACGCGAAAAAGTTGACGGGCGTGTAGAACATCGACGTGTATGAAATGAACGAAACGAGAAGACCGAGAGAAAGCATCTCTTCGTTCGTTGTGATCGCCCATCTACCGCCGATCGCCCAAATAAGAAGTGAACCGCACGTTACCGCAAACCCGATAATGCACGGGAAGACCGTAGTGATACGAGCCGAAGCAGTATCGACCTTGTACCATTCCGCATTGTGCTTTTTAAATCTGTCGACCGCCCTGTCCTCACCGGCAAACGACTTTACGATACGAATACAAGGTATCGTGTCCGTCAAAATGCCCGAAACCGACGCCCAACGCCGCCATATCTTCTTGTAAAACGGCGCGATCTTCCTCGAAAATATCTTCGCACCGACAACAACGAGCGGCACGGGAATGAGCGAAAGCAAGGTCAACCGCCAGTCCATCGCAAACATAATAACGATAATACCGATAAGCATAAAGAATTGAACGACCACCTCTTGCGTGATCTTCAAAATGAATGCCTGAATGGTGTTGCTGTCACCGCTGATACGGTTGATCACCGAGCCCGTCGAGGTCTTGTCATAAAACCTCATCGGGAGATGCTGCGCCTTTTCGTAAACGTCGTTACGAAGCTCCATAACGATCCTGTCACCGGATATCCTGAGCAGATATCCGCGAAGCGCACTGATAACGTGCTGAACTAAATAACAAAGAAATAACGTTAAAACGAGTGTCGCAAGCCCCTTGAGGTCTCTGTTCGGGATGACCGTGTCAACGATAGTCTTCGTCGCATACGGCGGGAATAAAGCAACAGCCGTCGTAATAATAGAAAGAATAAGACATACGAGAAGCCGCTTCCATTGAGGAGTAACGTATTTCATCAGCTTCGCAGCGATCTTGCTCTTTGATTGACAATGAATACATTCCGCACCCTGACGAATTAGCGTGCGCCCGCATTTCGGACAAACGAGGTTCAGCTTGTCATAAGTAGCCTCAACGATCTCGAGCTGCTCCGAAAACGGCTCACCGAGCGCGACGTTCTTGATGAAAAGCGCCGCCATATCGCAAAGCGAGGCAACGGAATATGTAAATGAAAGTATCTCGTTTTTCTTCCCATCGCGGAGAAAAACAAGCCTTGCGTTTCCGTACATCCGCTTCACGAAGCAGTCCTCAATACCGTCATAGACGTATTCTCGAAGAGCTTCATCACTGCAAACGAAAAATCGTTTCTCACAAAAAGCGATAACAGAGTCACCGTAGGTCGCCTCGGGCGTGAGGTCGGCAACAATGGCGAAAAGCAATTTCTCGTCTTTACCCAATGCCTCCAAAAGCTTCTTTTCAATAGCTTCGGGAAGCTCCCTGTTTTTCAAAAAATTATGAGTTTCCATAACGCTGTACGTATCGCACTAAGCGACACTTCCTATGTTAATTTTTCAAGGGTAGTATAAAATCGAAAACCGAATTTGTCAAGATGATTTCGAAAAAACGGTATCGTATTTTTCAATACCGCTATGCAAAATTTATATATCAAAACACAGTTTGCGAACATAAATCCGCCCTTTAATATCAAAAATACATATCAAACACAAAAATATCTATATACTAACGCATATGTTGGCAATACAAATATCCACCTCGCCCCTCTTATGACGCTTTTGCTCACAATGAATAATCTCTCACATTTACCGCTTCGCGCCAAATATGAACAGCTTGTTCATATTTTGTTCATAAATTGTTTACATTTGGGATCGTTAAAACCTATTGACATTTTGCGGTAGGGGGTGGTATAATGTAATCGAAGAGTAAAGGGTGCTCTTCTTAAAGGAAAAACACGCACTCGGTAAGTACGGTGCAGTAATATTTTTCGACTTATAGCCGTACTTTCTTTTTTGAGTGACATCAAACCGCGTTTGCGGAGAAAGGGCGGTTTTTTGCTGTTTTAAAGGAAATGAAACTTTTACGACAAAAATCACAAGTCAACAATTCAAATCGAATCATCGCTTTGATCTTGTTCTTTGCGATGGTCTTAAGTCTCACAGCCTCATTTTCGGCTTTCGGTATCGAGGAACAGCCCGCCTTGATAAGTCCGCAATTCGTCGGTACTCCCGGTATTGACGATATACCCTTCTGTATCGACGAGGACGTTATAACTGACGCTGAACACACAGTCAGGTTGCGTTATCTCGAAACCGAAGATAACGTTGCCGCATTCTCCAACCCTGACGGTAGCGCCACGATGTACTATTTTTCAAATCCTATCAAATACACCGATATTTACGGCAACACGGTCGATATCGACAATACCGTGGAAACCTTTGGTGAATTGACAGATGAATATAAGTTCAAAACAAAGTCAGCCCCTGCTACAACTTATCTCCCTGCAACCATCGGTATGGGTGAGGACGTAAAGGTTGAGCATAATGGTTTTTCGGTACAGATAATACCGATGTCAGACAGATTTGCTGCGGGTACTACTGTAGCAAGTGAATTGAAAACAGGAAAAGACTCAGCCGTGCTTTACAGCAACGTATTTGGTACGGGCAGATCACTCAAATACACAACACTATACAACGGTGTTAAAGAGGACATTATACTTAACAGCTACGTAGCGAACGCTAACAGCTTCAACTTTATCGTAAAGACGAACGGACTTGAGCTTGCGGAGATAGACGGAAGATACGTATTCAGAGACACTTTAGGCATACCGATGTTTGAATTTTCGCCGATATTCGTATATGATTCTGCGGAAGTACCCAACTCAACAGGCGGCACATACACTGTGGAAGAACTAAAACCTAACGACATATATGCATTAACTCTCACAGTTGACGAGACTTGGTTAAGCGGTGCTACTTACCCTGTTACCATTGATCCGACGGTGACATATAATACTGACAGCGGGATAGAAGATGCATATAGCAGAGCAACTACTTACGATTTGACCGGATATGAAACCCAATTAATTATTGGCGAAATCTCCAATTCAACACCACTTTCAAGAACATATTTGCGTTTTCCTAATTTGGTTAATACATTAGAGATGGACTCAGATATTATAGAATCAGCGAAATTACATTTAACTATTTCGTCAAATACTATGGAAACAAGTCCAAGCACACTCTCAATACATCATATTACTTCCGGTTGGGTTGAATACCATTGGTCAGGATCTTATCCGTATAGTTCTTATGATCAATCTACAGCCGCATCAAAAGACTATTCTATTTCGGGAACCGGTTCTAAAGAATTAAACATAACACCATTTGTTAGACGTTTTGTTGACAACGAATATGTTGATGCTAACGGCTTGTTAATCAAGTTAAAAAATGAAAGTTTATCTAATACAACAAATGAAAGTATTGTTTTCTATTCTTCAGAGGCTACCGACACTTCAAAACGTCCGTATATTATAGTAACATTATCTTCATTTTCAATGCCCAATGGAAAACAACAAGGAATTAGAGACGATCGCTTTTATTGGGTTAGTAGCGACGATCAATTTTTAACAAAATCAGATAGCAGACCTGACATAATATATTCAGGTCAAGTAAGAGACTACACTTTATTAAAGCAACGCTTTTTATTTACGTTCGACGAAGAGAAAGGAAAATACAGAATTTCAACTGAAAATGCTCCAACTACATATTTGACTGTTAGCGGAAGCTATTTAGTGGGTTCAAGTCTATCTTCTTCTAACAATCAATTGTGGCACATTGGTTGTACTAATAATGGCTATTATTTTATTATTAGTGCCGGTGACACTTCAAAATCATTAGCGCTTAATAATTCAAGTGCTTGCCTTACAACAGGAACAATTACATCTTGGACGTTTGAAAAATGTCCGACGTTTTATGGGCAACGCGTTAACGTAATGAATGGATTTGAGTATTGGGATTCAACAAATTTAGATAATCTTTTCTTTCCCTCATATTCAAACACAAGAAAATTTTTCACTTACACACCGAATGATGCTACAAATATAAATGAAAGCCCTTCGGCAAATGACAATGACATAATGACAGAAGGATGTGTTATGTGTTCTATTGCCATGGTATTGGATAACTTAGGCGCTAAAAGCAGTGTATCTAAATATGATATACGTAATGGCTCAACAGGATTTATGATTCCTGATCCTTTTACATGCACTTTAGCAAATTCATTATATTTTTCAAATTCACCGTCAACTATTATCTACGATAATATTCAGGCAAGATATGAATGTTCATTTTCAACGTTGCCAGTAAAATTTGACGCAAGCGTATTTACGGGTTTTAATTGTAGTTTTACGACAGTTTCTATTTCGGGATCAAATGTTCAAAAAGCAATAGCATTAAAAAATGCACTATCTGATCATTCTGAAGGAATTCTTGTAAGGGTTGGCTATAACGCTGACAATTTAAGAGGACGACATACGATAGTAATTACAAAATATATCGGCCCTGATAATATCCCTGCGTCAATTGATGACACCACTCTACATTCTTATTTCATTGTATATGATCCTGCTAGCAGAACTCAAGCACAAGGCAGTGGCTGCCAATGGAACTTATGTAAAACATATATTGGTTCAAGTAATTCCCCAAGTCAAAATCTATCCAACGCAATATATTATCAGACTATTGTTATGAACTGAAAGAGGGTACAATTATGAAAAAAATCGCTATGATACTTATTATCTTTTTGTCCATTATATCAATTCAAAGCAGTGCATTAAGCAATGACAGTCATAATGAAAACATCCAAATTGTTGAAGATAAAGCCGTTAATAGTGTTAAGGAGATATTAACTAAATATAATGAATACGTTTTATTAAGTAACAGATGCACCGGGTCATTAGAGGTTGACACTTCCGTTCTTTATCCTGCGGAAAGGGGCAAATATTCCGAGCTTGTTTTTTATTGGGATGAGCTTGTTGAAAAGTATCCCGACATAGTTAAAATGGAGAACAATTCACTTAACTATGATGAATATGACTTAAAAAACTTAATTCCTCCTCGATACAAGGTTATTGATTCAAAATATAAAAGTATTGATGACATTCGCAATCTATTAGATAGTATTTTTACAGAAAAATTAGTTCACCTACGTTTAGCAGCAGATATCATCAATACATCGGATGTACCATATGAAGGGACATACGATTGGACATTCTACAGCAAATTTGAAAAAACAGGAAAGTTTTATGATGTTGACGGAGAGCTTTATACTACTTGGGAGGATCAAAATTTTAAAATATTGACGCTTAGATATATAGATATTGAGAGTATCAATGTTTTAGAGGTTGAGAACGGATATGTTGTTTCTGCAAGAGGTTCGTCCGAATATCGCGACGGAAAAGTGTCTAAACCTGATTCAGATGTTAAATTTTATTTTGAGATAGTCGGTGATGAATTAAGGATCTCTGCTATTGATTTCAAACGAGATCATATAAAAGATAACGAAACTCAAATAGGCGATATTTACGATCAAATAGACGCACTTTATGAGCTTCAAAACGATGTTATATTTAATAGTTCGGACTATGATCCAAGCACGATGTATATTATGGCAACCCGAAATTCCTATTTTTCAAACCCGGATCACCTGAAAAAGAATACTTCGGTATATAAATTTGAACACGAAAGGTTTATGAATTTAGCTGACTTATATGATTGGGCTTATGATGTTTATTCTCCACTAAAAGCAGAATTGTTTTATAGTATCTATTTTGACAGTGGCTATTATTCTCCAAGCGGACAGACTCTTAGTTCAGGGCGATTCAAAAACAACGAATATGGCCTATTTGTTGAAGCTTTAGCAAAAATTCACCACTACGGTGAAATAATCACTTTTAACAAACATTTTGATTTTGACGACTTTGAAATGATCGAGACTGATAACAGGGTGTTTTTTTACAAAAAAGATGATAGTTTTTGGGATGTAATCTGTTTTGAAAAATCATATTCATTTGACAACAACGAAATTGAACTTCGACTCCATTCAAATGTTCAGTGTTACGAAGGCTTTGAAGAAGGATTTTTCGATATTAATGAAGCTGAAATGAAAACTTCCTCTGACTTTTATTTATACAACGAATTTTATGAGTAGTATTTTAACAAATACGGCTTTACACCAATAAGGAGGTATAAAAATATGAAACATTTATCATTTATTCTACTGATTGTGCTGACACTTGGAATTTTGGTTTCTTGTATGCCTAATGACACTTCTTCGGGTGGAGAATTATCCGAAGGCGTATCAACCGATATTTCCGTTGACGAATCAACTACTGTTGAGGTTACGGACGAGGCAGTTATCGCCGAGATAAAGGCGCTTTTGGAGAAGTATAACGAATACGTACTTATCGTGAATATGTGCGAGGGGGCAATTGACGCAGACAAAGATGCAAAGCTCGACGAATATTCATTTAGTATTTTTGATTGGTTTGAGTTTAATGTGGAAGAAGAGATCTACGGACCTACGCCAAGTACTGATGCGGGTGACGACTGTGTCAAGATTACCGACGCACGTTTTGATGACCAAAACGATTTCAAGGATATGCTTTATGAAATATACACTAAAGAAAACGCTGAGATGTTCTATGCTTCGGAATTTGCATATTCATATCCGTATGGCGATTTTGGTGCTTTTTACAGAGGTTTTTCCAACTTTCCGCTTTTTGTCACTATTAATGAAGAGTTATATTCGACACAAGAATTTAAAGACTATGCTGTTTTGACAAAAAGATATATTGATCTTTCTACTGTATTGATTTCTGAAAGTCAGCGAGGATATATTGTTACAGCAAGAGGTTCTTCGATATTCAAAGATGGTACTGTTCAAGCGGCTGATTCCGATGTGAAGATACTGATAGTCAATGAAAATGAAAGCTTTAAAATTGAATACATGGAAGCAATCAGCGATCACAATAAGGTACTTCAATCTTTAGGCAAAACCGACGAAGAAAAGCAACAAGCTATTATTGACGATATAGATTCAATGCTGAAACTGATCAACACAAGTGTTGAGGCAGATGTTAGCTTCGATGATATACCTCAGGGGATGCCGTTATATGGATATGAAAAATATTACAAGGCAGAAACTGATAAACTCAAGAATATGGCGGACCTGTATGACTGGGCATATAGAATCTTTTTAGGCGAAAAAGCCAATGAGGAAAACATCAACGTATCGCACCCTGAATATATTTTTCATCAGCGTATATTCCACGGAAACTATGATTCTTCCGGTATTTTCGGGCATCCTGCATTTTACAACGATGAATCGGGATTATATTCCATTAACAAAAAAGAGATTATAGAAGAATTACATAATCTCAAATTTACACCCATAGAAACAGGCTATATTGGAAATAATGATCATTCTGATTTTTACTTTTTTGATAAGGTAGATATGTTCGGTGACGGTGAATACACCTTTAAGATAAGCGGTGTAAAAACAAAGTACGACCTCACCGACGAGGAAAAGGCACTTTTGGGGATCAATTAAAGATAATTGAACTAAAAAGGAGGTACGAAAATGAAAAAACTTATAATTTTATTGCTATTATTTTCATTAACACTTGGGTTATTAGCATCTTGTACGCCGAATGACACTTCTTCGGTTGGAGAGATTTCTAAAGATATATCAAACGAAATTTCCACCGATATGTCAGATGAAGTTTCGACAGAAGAATCCAACACTGTTGTCGAAGTCACTGACGAGGCAGTTATTGCCGAGATAAAGGCGCTTTTGGAGAAGTATAACGAATACGTTCTTATCGTAAATATGTGCGAGGGATCGTTGAAGTATGAGGGTGAAGCTATTGACTACACCATTTCATACGAGCAATGGTTCAACATAGATATTACAAAAGAGAACTATGATGCTCTTCCAAGTCCACCTATTCTTGATTTCAACGGTTACAAAATAGTTGATGAGCGTTTTTCTGATATCGATTCGTTTCAAAAGCTTCTTGAGGGAATTTATATTTCGGAATTAGCTGAGATGTATTACAGATCAGAGTTTGCGTTTTGTTGGGAAGATAAGGATTCACCCTTTGACCACAAATACGATTCGTTTTCAAGATATCCGCGATTCAATTTCTTTGATGGTTATAATTATTCCACTTTGAAGTTTACCGACAATGCTACCTTGAGAAAACGTTACATTGATATTGACAGTATTGCCGTTTTTGAAGGCTCAAAGGGATACGTTGTAACGGCAAGAGGCTCTTCTTTGTTCAAGGACGGAAAGGTGCAAGATGCTGATTCTGACGTTAAATTTCTTATTACGGACGAAAACGGGGCTTTGAAAATTTCAGAATTTGAGGCGAAGCGTGATCACATTACTGACGAAAAAACTTCATCCGCTCAAGAGAAGCTTGAGAATTTCTTCAAAGAATTCGGCTCGATCACATCGTTGATACGCGAAAGCGATGAAGTAACATTGAATACCGATAGTGATCCAAGCTATCTTTATTATTTCTATATCAGAGATGACAACATTGAAGCTTACTTAACAGAAGATGATATTTTCAAGAGCATTGTTGACGTTTATGACTGGGTAAATAGTTTTTATTACACCACAAGCGCAGAAAATTATTTCACAAGGTCTGTTTTTGGCACCTTCGATCCTGCGGGGTGTGTGTTTCCAACATTCATTTACTCAACAGCTTTTCCCGATAAGCTTTATTTAAATAAAGCTGCCTTGAATTCCGGATCCCCGCTTGGTCAAGCACATAACATTGACGAAGACTTTATTGATGGATTTGAGTTCAAAAAAACAGAAAGCGGCTATCTTGCATATTATTTTGACGGAGAATATTATCTTTTATTCTACCTTGATGAAATCGACTTGTTTGGAGACGGGGATTATTCTTTAAGAATAAAAAATTCGAGGGAAACAAAAGAAAAATACCTCACCGACGAGGAAAAGGCACTTTTGGGGATAGAATAACGACCTAACGGATCTATGCAACATAAAAAGACGGCAATTTATTTGCCGCCTTTTTTAATTCGTGAAATTTGGTCACCATAAGGCGACGGCTTGGCTGTTATATCCAAGGGGCTATGCGCCCCTTGACCCGCACAATTTTTTGAAAAAATTGAGTAAAACTTTAAAATCCTTGGTGATATAATAGTTTCGATACAATCAAGTCATCCCCAAAATTAAAGTTTTTTGGGGAGAGTTTGAGAACCCCTTTTTTTCAAAAAAGGGGTTCTCATAGAAAAAACTCTATTTCAATTCAAGAACGGTAACACCGCTGTCGCCCTCGCCGTAAGTGCCGAGACGGTATGATTTTACACGTCTGTCGTGGCGCAGGTTGTTCCAAATAGCCGTGCGAAGCGCACCCGTGCCCTTGCCGTGAATGATGTTCACCGAGCTGTAGCCCTCGAGTATCGCCGTGTCGATGTATCTGTCGATCATAAACCACGCATCGTCACCGTATTGACCGCGAACGTCGATCTCGTGCTTGAGGTCGTGTGTGCGCTGCGGAACGACGTTTCTCGTCTTTTTCTTTTCTTGAACGGGAACGTCAACACAAAGCTTGAGCTGTGTCAACGGCACCTTCATCGTCAGCTTGTCGAATTGCACCATCGCATTCTTGCTGTCGACCGATTCAACGGTACCGACCTTGCTCATTCCCTTGACCATAACTCTGTCGCCCTTGCGAAGCTCACGCGGTAGCGTGTAGTTCTCGTCCTCGAGCGTCGCCGGATCGATCCGCGTCGAGCCCGATTTCAGCGAGTCACGAATGTTGTTTCTCGCTTCTTCAAGCGCCTTTGCGTAGTTTTCCTTGTCCTTGTTCTTCTTTGCTTCTTCGAGCTGTGCAAGTACGTAATCGCTCGTCGCACGTGCATTTTTGAGTATCTGCTCCGCTTGAACGACCGCACGCTCAGCCTCCTTGTTTGCCTTCTCAACGAGCGCGTCACATTCCGCCTTCGTCTTTGCGATAGCCGTGTCCGCCTCGATCCGTGCAAGCCGTGCCGCCTCGCGTTCGCCCTGCATCTCGTGTTCGGTAGCCTGTAGCTTCGTGATTATGTCCTCAAACCGCTTGTTCTCGTCGCTCATCAGCTCGCGCGCCCTGTCGATTATCGACTCGTCGATCCCGAGCCTCGTCGAGATAGCAAAAGCGTTCGACCTTCCGGGAATGCCCGTGATAATGCGGTACGTCGGCTTCAGCGTCTCAACGTCGAATTCGCACGACGCGTTGAGCACGTTCTCGTTTTCGAGCGCATACATCTTTATCTCCGCATAGTGCGTTGTCGCCATCGTGAACGCACCGAGCGAGCGTATCTTTTCAATAATGGAAATTGCAAGCGCAGCACCCTCAACGGGGTCGGTACCGGCACCAAGCTCGTCGAAAAGCACAAGTGAGCGGTTCGATGCAATTCCGATAATATCAACAATGTTTGAAATGTGTGACGAGAACGTCGAAAGCGATTGCTCAATGCTCTGTTCGTCACCGATATCGGGCAATACCGCATCAAAAATAGGCATTTTCGTACCATCGGTGCAGGGAAGATGAAGTCCGCATTGTGCCATCAACGCGAAAAGCCCGACCGTCTTCAACGTAACCGTCTTACCACCCGTGTTCGGGCCCGTAATAACGACAGTATCTATCTCCTCGCCGATCTCAAGCGTCAACGGAACGACCGTCTCCTTCGGGAGAAGCGGGTGTCGTCCTTTTTTGATAACGATGCTCGAGCGTTGCTCGGTCAGCTCGATCTGAGCACAGTTAAGCCTGAACGAAAGCTCCGCCTTCGCGAAAATGACAGCCAACTCAACGAGCGCATTGTAGCTTCGAAGCAACGTGTCAGCAAAATTGCCTACCTTTGAGGAAAGCTCATAAAGTATCCTCTCGATCTCCGCCGCTTCCTTGACCTTCAATTCGCGAAGCGTGTTGTTTGCTTCGAGTATCGCAATAGGCTCAATAAAGAGCGTCGCACCCGAAGCGGAGGTGTCGTGAAGCAGCCCCTTCACCTCGTTTCTGTATTCCGCCTTAACGGGAATAACGAATCTGCCGCCGCGCATCGTAACGATGTTTTCCTGCAAATATTTGTTCTGCGGTCCGCCGGTGTATTTCGAGAGCGTGTCACGAATGCTGTTCTCGGCTTTTCGCATATTTCGTCTGATAGTGTATAGTGTGTCGCTCGCATCGTCGGAAATAATATCCTCCGCAACGATAGCGAGAGAAATAGCCTTCTCAAGAAATTGATTTGGCATAAGTGTGTCAAAATATACCGAAAGACTGCTCCATTTCGGATCAGCACCGCGATATTTCGACATAGTGGCAATAGTCCTCAAGACCGAAGCAACGTCCAAAAGCTCCCTCGGCGAAAGCGAAGCACCCTTTTGCGCTCGTTCGACCGACGATGTGATGTCCTTCATATTTCCGAACGACGGCGCGCCGTGTACCGTCACGAGATTTTTTGCAGTGGTCGTCTCGTCTTGAAGCAGTATAACTCGCTCAAATACAGTTTCGGGCTTGAGCGATAATATTTTTTCCTTCGCCCCCTCAGCATAAGTGCATTCGGCAAGAAGCGAAAGTATTTTAGAGAACTCGAGTATCCTCGAGGCTCGTTCAAAACCGATCATAATAAATACCTAACTAAATGTCTGTGATCCTTATAACATATTCTTGTAAAAATCGAGCTTGGTCGTGTTTATCCCCGTCATATTTATCAAAAAACGTTCGGAAAGCCGAGAAAGCGTCAGCGCATCATCGTCAGAGACCGAAAACATAAATACCCTTTTCGGAGGACTCATCGCAATATATTTCATCGCGAGATAAGTGTCTCTCTTTAAAAACATCCTCTCGCCCTGCTTCGAGCCGCATTCGGCACAAAACAGCTCTCCCGAGGTGTAGTCGAAAATAACGTCACCCTTCGGCTCCGCACCGCAGTTCACACAAATAAGCTCGGGACAAAACCCAATGAGAAACAATACCCTCAGCTCAAATACCGCCTTGATAAGCGTGTGCTTGTCGGGATTTTTCGAAAGATACCAAAGACTGTTCAGAAGCAATCTGAATATCTCCCCCTGCTCGCCCTCGCCAACGCTCACGGACGATGCGACCTCGCATATCCAACAAGCAAGCGATAACGACACAAGATCCTCGTTAAGCTCAAAAAAAACGTCCTTGACCGTCGCCTCGGTGAGCGTCAAAAAATTGCCCTTTTGATATATCGTCATATCGGAATAAGCAAACAATTGACTCGACGCAAAAAGGGAAGAGGTAAGCTTCGTTCCGCCCTTGGTCGATATCTTCAAAACACCGAGATTGGGCGTCAAAACAGTCAAAAGCTTTCCGTTCTCGCCTTGCTTCTTTTCACCGATAACAAGTCCTTGAATGTCAGTATACATCAGTTTTCATCCTTGAAACCGAAGTTGGATAAAAGCGTCGGTCTGTCTCTCCAGTTTTCCTTCACCTTCACCCAAAGGTCGAGATAAACGTTGATCCCGAAAAACTCAGCCGCATCCTGACGCGCATAAGTACCGATCTTTTTGAGCATCTCACCGTTCTTGCCGATGATGATGCGCTTGTGCGACTCGCGCTCACAATAGATCTCCGCACGAATTGAGATAACGTTCTTCTTCTCCTTGAATTCCTCGATAACAACGGCAACACCGTGCGGTATCTCGTCGTCGGTGAGACGGAGTATCTTTTCTCTGATCATCTCCGCAACGAGCTGCTTTTCGGGCATATCCGTCAAAATATCATCGGGGAAGAAGTGCGGACTTTCAATAAGAAGCGGTTCAAGCTCCTCGAAAATGATGTCGATGCCGTCCTTGTTGAGTGCGGATATCGGAATGACCGCGTGAAAATCATATTGCTCCGAAACCGATTTGATGGTCTCGGCAAGCACGACCTTGTTGACCTTGTCTATCTTGTTAATAATAAGTATAACTCTGCTTCCGTTCTTCGAAAGACGTTCGAGCGTCTTCTTTTCGCTGTCGCCGAGCTTTGCATCAGCTTCAATAACGAAAAGCGTGACGTCCGTGTCGCCGATAGCCTGACCGACGGAATGCATCATAAAGTCACCGAGCTTCGTCTTCGGCTTGTGAAGACCGGGTGTGTCAATAAAAACGTATTGTGTCTCATCCTTCGTGAGAACACCGACAATGCGGTTTCTCGTCGTCTGCGGTTTAGCCGAAACGATAGCGATCTTCTCGCCGATGAGCGCATTGAGAAGCGTCGATTTACCAACGTTCGGTCTTCCGCAAATAAGTATAAAAGCTGTCTTTTCCATTCTATATCACCAAAATGATCCTTTATCTGTAAATTTCCAATAGATCCATGATCTCTCTTTGCTTTTCCTCCATCAAAGCTCTGTCTCCGTCTTCGATGTGATCGTATCCAACGAGATGCAAGACCGAATGTACCGAGAGAAACGCCACCTCGCGAAGAAGCGAGTGCCCGAATTCCTCCGCTTGACGAATAGCCGTGTCGGCGGAAATTATGATGTCACCGAGAAGCACAGTTCCGTCCTCCTCCTCGAACATATCCTCGTCGCAAAAGCAAGGCTCACAAAAATTCCAAATAGGAAATGATAAAACGTCAGTCGCACGATCGATCTCTCTTTGCTCCTTGTTGATCTCGCGGATCTCCTCGTCGCTTGTGATAATGAGATTTGCACTATATCCCTCGTCGTCGAGAAGATAACTCATCGTCTTGTCAATAGCATCAATAACAATAGATAATATTTCGTCGTCAAATTCGACTTCTTTTGAAAGATAGATCCTATTTTTGCTCATTTGGAACTCTCCTGAAAGTCCTCGGCTTTTCCTCGGGCTTGGATTTTTCATATTTATCGTATGCAAGTATGATCTTTTGTACGAGCGGATGACGAACAACGTCTCGGTATGAGAAGTGGAAGATCGAGATCCCCTCGATCCCCTCGAGTATCTTGATAGCCTCCGCAAGTCCGCTCTTTTTGAGATACGGGAGGTCGATCTGTGTAACGTCGCCCGTAACGATAGCCTTCGAGTTGTTTCCAAGCCTCGTCAAAAACATCTTCATCTGCTCGGGCGTCGTGTTTTGAGCCTCGTCGAGTATAATGAACGCATCGTCGAGCGTTCTGCCGCGCATATACGCCAACGGGGCGATCTCGATAGTTCCTTTTTCAACGTAGTTGCGGAACGTCTCGCCGCCGAGCATCTCGGAAAGTGCATCATAAAGCGGACGAAGATAGGGGTCGATCTTGCTTTGAAGGTCGCCGGGCAAAAAGCCGAGCTTTTCTCCCGCCTCAACAGCAGGACGAGTCAAAACGATCCTGTTGATCTGCTTTTGCTTGAGTGCGGTCACCGCGAGCGCAACGGCGAGAAACGTTTTTCCCGTTCCCGCAGGGCCGACACAAAGCACCACGTTGTTTTTTTGGATCTCCTTGACGTATTTCTTTTGTCCGACAGTACGAGCCTTGATAGGCTTGCCCTTGTTCGTAAGACAGATACAATCGTTGTATGCCTCGTCGAGCTCGTCGATCTTGTTGTCCTTGATCATCGAGATAACGTAATTGATGCTGTTTTCATCGATCGAGTCGTTCAGCTTCGTGACAGCTGCAAGCTGAGTAACCGCAATAGCCGCATACTCGACCATCCCCTCGTCGTCTCCGACGATGGTGATCCCTTGCTCCTTGTTCGCGAGTCTGACCGAAAACGCCTTTTCAATAAGATGAACGTTTCCGTCAAGCGCGCCGAAAAGCTTATAAACAAAATCTGTGTCAAGAGATTCAAGAATTCTTTCATACATGATCGCATCCACCTCCGAATACCCATAAATCTACATTTTGATTATATCATATAATTAGACCAATGTCAAAACTATTTTCCCAAAAAACATAGTAATAATACACGTTTTTTCGAAAATCGATTGATTTTAAAAAATAAATATGCTAAAATAATATGAATAATTAGTCAAGGAGATCGGTTATGAACAAAAAAACTTTGATTCAAATTTTGTCTTTGGTACTTGCGGGACTTTTCGTACTATCGACAGTAGTCGGAATTATATATTCCATGTCGTTATAAGGGTGAAAATATGAATGACTATATCCTCCGAACCGTTAAGGTCGGATTTATGAATACAAATTGCTATATACTGAAATCGAAAACGTCCGAGAACGCGATCGTCATCGATCCGGGCGAGGATGCAATAAAAATAAAAAGTGTGCTTCGTGATATGGATGCGAAATGTATCTTGATCCTCTTGACACACGGACATTTCGATCATATCCTCGGTGTAGAGAATATGAGAACGACTCGTGCGAAGGTCGCGATCCACGAGCTTGATGCACATAGCTTGACCGAAAAGGATGTCTTTTCGTCGATAATCCCGAAGGACGATCGCCCGTTTGCACCTGCCGATATATTGTTTACGGAGGAGGGCGACTATAAAGCCGAGGAGTTCACCTTCTCGCTCATCCATACCCCCGGTCATACCGAGGGTTCGGTGTGCTACGTCTTTGACGATATCATCTTCACGGGTGATACACTATTCAAAAACGCAATAGGCAGGACCGATTTCAGCGGAAGCGACCCCGAAAAAATGATAAGATCATTAAAACGACTCTATGACCTACCGGGTGACTATGGTATTTACCCCGGCCACGAGGAAAAAACAGTGCTAAGCGATGAGCGAAAATATAATCCCTATATGAAAATGTTTAGGAATTGAAAAAAGTAGAGAAATCAAAAATGTTCAGGAATTGAAAAAAGTAGAGAAATCAAAAATGTTTAGGAACTGAAAGGAACGAAAAAATGAAGATCAGTGAACTCGATAAAAACCTTGCCGTCCAGTCGGAATTGACCGAAAAAAATGAAAACCTCGTGTTTTTGGACGCTACCGATGCTCCGATACAGCTGACGGGAGCTGCTGAGCCCTATGTAAGAGTGCCTCGGAAGATGATCGAAACGATGCGCCCCGGACTCGCGTGGCTTTCCCAATACACAAGCGGAATAAGAGTTCGCTTCCGTACGGATAGCCCGTATATCGTAATAAACGCGACCTTGCCGTCGGTAGACCTGATGTGCCATATGCCCTTGACGGGATCGTCGGGCTTTGACGTGTACGTCGGTGATACCTATGAGAATTTTGCCGCACCCGCAACGATCACGACGACTCACTTCGAAAAGATGATAACCTTCGTGACCGCAGGCGACGAGGACGGCTTCCGTGATATAACGATTAATTTCCCACTCTATAACAGAGTGACCTCGCTTTCGATCGGATTCGATAAAACGAAGTCGATCCAATCACCCAAAAAGCAAAAATACGGAAAGGTAGCCTTCTACGGCTCTTCGATAACCCAAGGCGGATGCGCCGCAAGACCGGGTAACAACTATTCCCAGATCCTCGCTCGTTGGCTTGATTTCGAGCCCGTGAACCTCGGTTATTCGGGTAACGCCTTTGGCGACCAAGTCAGTGCAGATTATATCGCATCCCTCGACCTCGATGCATTTGTAATGGACTATGACTTTAATGCAAGAAGCCTCGAGGAGCTCGAAGCTACCCACGAGCCGTTCTTTAAAACGATAAGAGCAAAGCAACCGACAACACCGATAATCTTCGTGTCAAACCCCGTCTCAACGTTGATGAACAGAGAAGAGGAGGGAACAAAGCGTAAGGAGATAATTTTGCGTACCTATAATAACGCAAAAGCATCGGGCGACGAAAACGTTTGGTTCGTCGATGGCTTCACACTGTTGGACGGACTCGATCCGCAGTGCTGCACAGTGGATAACCTCCACCCGACCGACCTCGGATTTTTGAGAATGGCAGAGCATATACTCCCCGCACTCCGTGAAGCACTTGAAAAAAATCAATGACATACTTTTCTTTGCGAGTTTACGTTTTTTCGTGAACTCGCATTTTTTCTTTTTTATCAGTCAATAATATTCCAAAAGCAAAAAAGGAAAAGAGCGATGTTTTTGGAACATAAAAAGGCATTCAAAGCGATAACGAAACGATATAAAGAAAACGATAACGAAATAATAAACGAAAACTACTACCTCCTCCAAACGTCCTTCGAGCATCTCGAGAGAGCAAAGCCTCTGAAAAGATACTACCACTTGATCGACCGTGTCGGATACTTCGTCGAAAACAATAATTTCGACTTCACAAAAGAAAAATATGTCGAATATATGCTCTCGCTTGGGAAAACGATCGAATTGGATAAGTATATCCTCGACGTGATGCCCTCGCTTATCGTCGCATATCTGCTCATATCAATAACAAAAACCGACGAAAATATCCCGCTTGCCGTCGATATGCTTCGTAAAATAACGAAAACCGACTTCTCGTCCCTTGAGCCGAGGTTATTCGTCTCCGAGCGCTTTCTCGAAAACGAGGAGAAATATGAATATATGACTCCCGAAACGAAGTCGAGCTATCGCGCCGCCTTCTCAAAATTTGCAAAAGACCATCATTTGACACATAAAGAAGTCGAGAAAAAGCTGCTTTCTTCAAATAAGACGATCGGCGAGTTGCTTTTCCCCGAAAAAAACAGTCGGACGTTCTTTGTGTTGAGCACGATACTGTTTTTGCCGTGTATGACGCTCCTCCTGAAATTTATCGGTGGTTTTTCCTTGATACTTGCACTTCCGCTTTGGATCGCCGTCGGCGAGATAAGTGACCTGTTTATCTCGAAATATTCAAAAAAACAGCCAACGCTCCGACTTGCCGCCGATAAATGCTCGTCGATCGGAAAAACACTCGTCGTAACGACCTCGCTCGTCGGCGATAACGATAAGCTTTTTGAAAACGTGGAGCTGTTTTACCTCGCAAATAAGACCGCCCCCGCATATTTCGGACTGTTGCTCGACCACCCCGACAGTCAAACGCAGGAGGACGAAAAAAGCAAAGAGCATACCGAAAAAGCAAAAAAGAAAATAACGGAGCTAAACGAAAAATACGGCGAGAGATTTTTCCTTTTTCTCCGTCACCGAGTAAAAAACGACGACGGAAAATATTACGGCTGGGAACGAAAAAGAGGCGCGGTCACCGAGCTTGTCCGTTTTATCCACGGTGAAAAAACGACCATCTCTCATTTTGTCGGAAGCATCGACGACCTCAAAAAAGTGAAATACCTGTTGACTCTCGATAGCGACACACTGCTGTCGCTTGAAAGCGTGAACGAGATAGTCGGCACAATGGCACATCCGCGCTATCGTCCGATAATAAAAAACGGGAAGGTCGTAAAAGGCTATGGAATAATGCAGCCTAAGATGGTACCAACGATCGAAAGCTCAACAAAAACGCCCTTCTCGTCAATGCTGAGCTTCGGTGGCACGGATATCTATGAAAGTGCCTCCTACGACCGATATATGCACACCTACGGTGAAGGTGCGTTTTGCGGAAAGGGTATGATCGACGTCGAGCTGTTCTATAAGCTTGTCGATCTTCCCGAAGGCTTCGTGCTCAGCCACGATCTGCCCGAGGGCTCAATATTGCGAACACGTTCGCTAAACGACGTGACCTTGTCCGACAGTACCCCGAAAAATATGCTTTCCCATTCGACTCGAGCTGCTCGTTGGTGTCGCGGTGATATCCAAAACCTCTGGCTTTGGAATAAGGTCAGCGGTGTCGGGAAGCTAATGATGCTTTCGAACGTCGCAAGACTTTTGTGCCCAATACTCGTGACCCTTACGATCATTCTTTCTCTTGTCCACCCATCACCACTCTCCGTCACGCTTTCGTCGCTGTCGATACTCATCCTACCACAGCTCGTTTCAATACTTTTTACACCGTCTTATTTCGTTCTGCTCTTTAGAAGACGTACCTTTTCAAAAATAACGAAAAGCTCAATAAAGCAGCTCTGCTTGATCGCTCATAAGGTGCTGTCGCTCAGCTACGTTGCCTACGTCAATATGATCTCGATCCTCCGCTCGCTTGTGCGAATGACGATAACGAAGAAAAAGAGACTCGAATGGATAACCGCATCGGAGATAGATAAGAGCGGAAAGGGAGGCTTTTGGTATTTCGTCCAACGAATGCTCTTTTCGTGCGGTGTAGGCGCAGCCCTCTTCCTGATGGCGAACGACCTTTCGACAAAGCTTCTCGGCATATCTTGGTTTTTGTATCCGCTCGTATCCTACCTCAGCTCACTTCCCGCAAAACCGCGTCTACCTCAGCGTGACAACTCGGAGCTCAAGGAGGAAATAGCACGAATGTATCGATTTTTTGCCGACAACGTCACCGAAAAGACCTTCTATCTCCCGCCGGATAACGTATCCTTCTACCCGATGACGCGAGTCGCGATGCGTACCTCGCCGACGAATATCGGACTCTATCTCCTCTCGACCGTCTCTGCCGCGTCATTATCGCTGATAAGCGAGGACGAATTGATCACCCGCATCGAAAATACACTTACCACCTTGGAGCACCTCGAAAAATGGAACGGTCACCTCTATAATTGGTATGACCTCACCGATCTCCATCGCTTGAACGGCTACGTCTCGACCGTCGATTCGGGAAACCTGATAACCTCGCTCGTCGCCGTGGGCGAAGCTCTCCGTCAGCTCGGACAGATCGACCTTGCCGAGCGTTGCGGCGCCCTCACAAAAGCCGATATGCAAAGCCTCTATAACACAGAACGTGACCTTTTTTTCCTCGGCTACGACGTCAATAGCGAAAAACACGGAGATATCTGCTACGATCTCTATATGAGCGAGGCGAGAACGACGAGCTACTTCGCTTGCGCAACGGGGTCCGTCCCGAAAAAGCATTGGAGAATGCTTTCACGAGTTCCGATCGAAAAGAATGGATATATCGGTATGGCGAGCTGGACGGGTACTGCGTTCGAATATTTTATGCCTACTCTGTTGCTCCCACACCCCGAAAATACGTTTCTCGAGGAATCACTCATCTTCGCCTACCACCGCCAACGCTCGTATACGCGCGGAGGTGTCTACGGTATCTCCGAAAGCGGCTACCACCATTTCGACCACGAAATGAATTACCAATATAAAGCCTTCGGCGTCCCTGCGCTCAGCTTGAAGCACTACACCGAGGACGAATACGTTTTTTCACCTTATTCGACCTATCTTATGGCATATCTGAACGAGAGGGCGGCAAAAACCAATCTTTCACGATTGCAACGCCTCGGCGCATACGGAAAATACGGCTTTTATGAGGCTGTTGATATGAGAAACGGTGGTGCCAAGGTCGTAAGAAGCTATATGTCCCACCACGTCGGAATGTCGATATGTGCATTGACCGATCTGATAAATGACGGCTATCTCCAAAAGCTTTTTATGAATAATAAAAGTATGAAGTGCGCCCACGAGCTTTTGGAGGAGCGTATCCCTGACGTCGGAGTATATAAACGCCCCCATCTCGACCATCCGCAAAGGCTCACCTCGTATAGCATTGGGACGAGCATTGACGAAGCCTCTCCCTACGATCCGACCGTCCACGCCATCTCCGACGGCGTAATGACGATCGTCGCCACCTCGAACGGCAACGTCAGTCTTCGCCGCGGCGAGCTCATAGTCAACGAATGCAACTTTACCCTGCCACTGACCGATAAAACGATCGATTTCGGACTCGGGGAGAAAATATTCATCGAAAAGAGCGAAAATGCGCTCAGCTTGATCTCGGACGAAGAATACAAAAGCGTCACCCTCGAGCTGCTCGGAAATTGCTTCCTTTTGAAAATGCTTTCCAAACACTCGAAAAATAC
The DNA here is from genome assembly GCA_017436675.1 of Clostridia bacterium. GTDB lineage: Bacteria > Bacillota > Clostridia > Oscillospirales > CAG-382 > UMGS1307. The sequence continues at coordinate 74,186 of JAFSCS010000042.1, forward strand.
ACTACAGCTCGACGTCGTGATCGATCGTGAACGAGACCACCTCTCCCATAGCGCGTTCTCGCGCTTGTTCGTGATAAGCGAGTATGATGAAAAGAATAACGTGCTCTATTTCATAAGGCGAAGCCGAAAAAGCGAGAAAAACACCTACCTCGCCGTCGCAAGAAAGAACGGCTCACCCTTCAGCTTCAAGATCCGCCGCGACGGAGAATACGGTGAGCTCGGCGGAACGATATACCCAACTCTTTACGCCGAGGGAAAGCAAGGCGAAAAGGAGACGTCGTTTGTTTTGAGTGTGGCGGAGGATAAAGCAGAGGCTTTGGAGAATATCCTTCGTGCGAGAAAAACGACCGCTCCGACCGGATCCGTCGACGTCTCACCGCTAACGAGAAGTCTGCTTTCGTCGGTATTGTTCCGCCCTCTTCGAATCGGAGAGACCGATTTAAAAAGAAACGACCTCTATAAATACGGAATAAGCGGCGACTTTCCAATGGTGCTCTTAAGCCACCCGTCACCATCAATATTGCGTGAATATCTGAATTCGTTTTCCGAGCTGATGAGCTTGGGCGTGAGATGTGAGCTGGTGATCACGACCGAGGACGAGGACGAATATACGAGCGAAAACACAAGACGATGCAAAAATATCGTTTTTTCCCATAAGCTCGATCATCTTCTCTCAAAACGAGGCGGAATATTCATCCTGAAAAACGTTGATGAAAGAGAATTTGCTTTTCTTTCGCTTTTCAGCACGAACCAAAAGGAGCATCAGGTGACGCTCGAGCAAAAAGCATCATTACGACCGAGCGAGCAGCCGGAGCCTAAAAACGTATCGTTAAAGACCTTCGGCGGATATTTCAGCGAAAACGGATATACAGTGAATTGCAGAGAGATACAGCATACAAAATGGAGCTTCATCCTCGCAGGCAGTGCGTTCGGTACAGTCGTCACCCACGATTCTCTCGGCTTTTCTTATTTTTTGAACTCAAAAAACGGTAGATTGACCGACTTTTCGGGCGATATCTATTCGAACCTCTTCGGCGAACGGCTTGTGTGCATCAAGAACGGTAAACGTATCGATCTGATAAAGACTGCCGTAGCGATGTACGTCACCCCCGACCTTGTGATATATAGCGGAAGACTCGGCGAAAGTGAATATAAGATCCACGTATCTGTGAGCGAAAAATATCCGATAAAATATATCCGTGTCGTCAGCGAGAGCGAGATGACGCTCGAATACCTCGCTATTCCGTCCGATAGGGAGAGCACTGTCTCGGAAAACGGAAGCGCCTCGTCATTGATGCAAAAAACCTCGTTTTGCCTCGGAGCATTCGGTGATAGCGAGTATTCATCAAAAAACGGTGTCGCCGTCAAAACGAAGGGAAGTGATACCGTCCTTTTCCTGATAGGCGGGAAAACAGCGGAATTCTGTATTTCGCTCCGCTCATCCTTGACGATGGACCAATATCTTCGCGACCAAACCGTCACAAAAACACCGCTTCCGCCGATCAAAATGCACTTCGGCGCAAAATGGCTCGACGTCTTTGCGAATGCCTTCTTGCCCTACCAAACCGCCGCATCACGATTTCGTGCAAAAAGCGGCTATTTCCAAAGCAGCGGCGCGTTCGGATACCGCGACCAGCTCCAAGACGTAATGGCGCTCTGCTATGCCGATCCGTCTCTCGCACGAACGCATCTGATCCGTTGCAGCGCAAGACAATATGAGGACGGAAGCGTCAACCATTGGTTCTTTCCGAATGCCGAGGGCGTGAGGACGAAATGCAGCGACGACTTTATGTATCTTCCCTTCGTCACCGCACACTATTTCTCTTTGACAAACGACCGCTCGCTTCTTGAAGTAGTGACCGAATATCTTCGTTCATCACCGCTCGGAAACAAAAGCGAACGCTTTGAGATGCCCGAAAAAAGCGGAATTAAGGAAAGCGTATACGACCATTGCAAGCGCGCACTGAAGAATAGCTTAAAACGAGGACGCCACGGTCTCCCTCTGCTCGGGAGCTGCGATTGGAACGACGGCTTTTCTCACTTTGGCGAAAAGGGACTCGGTGAGAGTGTGTTGAACGCAATGCAGTACGTCTATATCTACGAAAAATTCATCCCCGTGATGAGAATGATGAATGACAGTGATGCGGACTTTTGGGAAGCGGAAGCGAAAAAGCTGAGAAAAGCGGCTGAAAAATGCTTTGAGAACGATAGGTTCATAAGAGCCTACGGCGACAACGGTGAAAAGCTCGGAGTGATCGAATGTGACGAGTGTAAGATCGACTTGACCGTTCAGGCATTCTCCGTGATCGCCGATATCGGAACGAAGGAGATGCAGAAAAAAGCACTTGATACGATGTGGCGTGAGCTTTTCGATGAAAAAATGATGGTGCTTCGTCTGTTTTCTCCCTCGTTCGTGAAAAACGATCGCCACGTCGGATATATTCAAGGGTATGTCGACGGCATTCGCGAAAACGGAGGACAATATACCCACGCGGCAGTATGGGGCTTGATCGCTCTCGCAGAATTCGGGATGATGGATCGGGCGTTAAAGCTTTTGAAGGCACTCTGCCCAAGCTGGCGTCAGAGCGTCGGCGGTGAACTGACCAACGCCTATAAAAGCGAGCCATACGCACTTTGCGGCGACGTCTATTATTCGCCCAAATTTAAAGGCAGAGGCGGTTGGAGCCACTATACCGGCTCGTCGGGCTGGTACTATCGCGCAATATTGGAAACGATGATGGGCATAAAGCTTGAAAACGGCTTCAAACGCATCACCGTCGCACCGAAGGTCGAATATGAAGCAAGCCTCTTCGGAAGCTTGAAAATAATCGCAAAAAAAGGAGAAAACAAAATATTGCTCGACGGAAACGAGACAACGTTTCCGATCGATCTCGACGGAAAGGCTCACAAGCTCGAGATCTTCACCGAAAAAATATGCGGAATTGACCGATAATACTTGATTTTTTCACATTAGTCGTATATAATTATAATGTTATAATATGTGCCGTAAAAACGGACGAACGGAGGACGAACGTGGAAAGAAAAAGTAAGATCGACTACTACCTCGATATCGCATTGACCGTTGCGCAAAGAAGCACCTGTCTTCGAAAATGCTATGGAGCAATAATCGTAAAAAACGATGAGATAATTGCAACGGGCTATAACGGTGCGCCGAGAGGACGAAAAAATTGCACTGACCTCAATTATTGTATAAGAGAATCGATGAAGATACCGAGCGGTGAAAGATATGAGCTTTGCCGTTCCGTCCATTCCGAGATGAATGCGATCATCAGCGCGAGCCGTGAATCGATGATCGGAGCCGACCTCTACCTCGCTTGCTTCGATCCGAAAACGGGAGATGAGATCCTGAACACCTGCTCCTGCTCAATGTGTAAGCGTCATATAATCAACTCCGGAATAAAAACAGTATACGTTCGCTCTGAGGGCGGACGTTACATAGCGTATAACGTTGAGGATTGGATAACCAACGACGACAGCTTGACAGGCAACACCAGATATATGGAGACAAAATAATAATGAAAAGATCACTAATAGCAATAATACTCCTTTTGTCGCTCTGCCTCTGCGCGTGTGACGAATACGAGGTGCTTCGCAAAACAGAGGAGGGTAACCTTTGGAACCGTTCGAGCGGGATAACCTACGTGTCTTGCGGACTCAGCGTAAAGGCGTATTCCGTCGACACGAGCGACGTCTATGCAAAAGCAGGAAAATCAAAATACTATAAAATACAGTTCGAGGATCCGACCTGCTTCATAACGGAGGAGGATAACGTAATGGGCGGTGTCTATCGTAACTCCGAGCTGTCACCGATAACCCTTTCGAACTTCAACGCGGTCTCTGCTCATATATACGTAATAGGAACGGTCGAGCTTATCGTTGACCAATTCCTCGCCGCAAAAAAATATTTCGACGAAGACTATCCGTTCGATGAGAACTACGTCGACGGAACACCATATACCAACGCCGTCGTAGAGGCAATGCTTACGGGTGACAACGTCCTCGTCCCGACCTACGTCGACGAGGATGAGACGAGACATATCCGTCTTCTTTCTCCCGATTTTCCGGGACTTTCATATACGATAATCTTTATGAAGGACATAAACGGAGATTGCTACCTCTATGACAGAGAAACGAAGGTCTGCGTAATAGCCCCCGAGATCATCGTCGAGAGAATGATCGGATGAAGCTGGAATATCTGAAAAAGAACGATCCGAGGATACCCTCGTGCGCTCTTTTGGAAAAGAAAACGCTCCCAACACCGTGGAGCGAGGAAAGCATCGCCAATATGACGCCGCAGGGCAGATATATCGTCGCTGACGTGAACGACGAGGTCGTCGGAATATGCTCCTACTACCTCGTTTGCGATGAGCTTGAGCTCGTCAATATAGCCGTCGCCGATCGCTTTCGAAAGCAAGGGATAGGAAAAGCGATGATGAGAAAAATGCTTGATGAAAGCTTTTCTGTCTGCTCACTCGAGGTCGAGGAGGACAATAGCTCAGCGATATCCTTCTACCGATCGCTCGGCTTCAAGGAATCGGGCAAACGTAAAAATTTCTATAAAAATAAAGATGCAATAATAATGATATTGCAAAAGGAAAACGAAAAATGTTAATTTTGGCAATCGAAAGCTCTTGCGACGAGACCTCCGTCGCCGTAGTACGTGACGGCAGAGAGGTGCTTTCAAACGTAGTCGCATCACAGATCGAAATACATAAGCTCTACGGCGGAGTAGTGCCAGAGATCGCATCTCGTGCCCATACCGAAGCGCTCAGCGGATGCACGAGCGAGGCACTCGAAAAAGCAGAGGTAACACTCGATGATATCGACGCCATCGCCGTAACCAATTGCCCCGGACTCATCGGAGCACTACTGACAGGACTTTCCTTTGCGAAGGGGCTCGCCTATTCCGCAAAAAAGCCGCTGATCCCCGTCCACCATATCCGAGGCCACGTAGCCGCGAACTACCTCGCATTTCCCGAGCTAAAGCCCCCGTTTAATGCACTCGTCGTTTCGGGCGGACATACCTCGATCCTCGGTGTCGATAGCTATACCGATTACAGAACGATCGGATATACACGTGACGACGCCGCAGGCGAAGCGCTCGACAAGGCTGCGCGAGTTTTGGGAATGCCGTATCCGGGCGGTGCCGCAATGGATAAAATGGCGCTTGAGGGCGATAAAACAAAAATAAAATTTTCCGTGTCCCACGTTGACGGCGCACCCTACGACTTCTCGTTCTCGGGGCTCAAAACGTCCGTCATCAACCACGTCCATACCCTCGAAATGAAGAATATTGAGCTGAGTGACGACGTAAAAAAGGATATCGCCGCATCATTTATGAGCGCACTCGTCAAAACCGTTACAACACGCATCGAGGTGCTTTTGGAAAACGAAAAACGACCTCTCGTCCTCGCAGGCGGCGTCGCGGCAAGTAAAAATCTTCGTATGGGACTTGAGGAGATATGCAAAAAATACGGTGTCGAGCTCTATCTCCCACCGCTGAAATATTGCGGTGATAACGCCGCAATGATCGGCGCACAAGCATATTACGAATACCAAAACGGCAATGTCGCCGACCTTGATCTGAACGCCTTTGCGACCGCAGCAGCGGATAAATTACCGAAATAAACGAGCCGCTCGTTGACATAATACCACCTCCACTTTACATAATACTTATTAACATTCTGTTGATAACGCTGTGGAAAACTTTTCTTTCAAAGCGTGAAACAATAAAAAACCTTGTGAAATCAAGGGTGTGATTGTGGAAAAGTGTGTGGATAATGTGGAAAAGTAGTTTGGAAAACTTTAGCGGCGAAAAAATAATGCCGAATTATGTAAACTGAATTATATTCAACAAAATGAATAAAACCGACCGAAGTGTCGAGAAATGGAGCAAAAAATAATGAACGAAAAATTCCGTGAACAGATCGAAAACGCAACGAAGCACTACGCCCTGCTTCTTGAAGAGCAGCTTGAAAGAGCAGAGAAGATAAAAGAAATAAAAGACTTCGTCGACTATTCGAAAAAGGATAAAATAATAATCGGTGTCTGCGGCGGTGATGGCATCGGACCGAGCATCACAAGTGTTACCCACAGCGTCCTCGAGAAGCTTCTTGCCGACGAGGTAAAAGCAGGAAAGATCGAATTCCGCGTTATCGAAGGCTTGACGATCGAAAACCGTATCGCACACAATAAAGCCATCCCCGACGACGTTTTAGCTGAATTGAAGGCTTGTGATGTTATCCTCAAGGGACCGACAACAACTCCCCAAGCAGGTGACGGTAGACCGAACCTTGAGAGCGCGAACGTAGCAATGCGTAAAGCCCTCGACCTCTTTGCCAACGTTCGTCCCGTAAAAGTACCCGACCAAGGAATCGATTGGGTGTTCTTCCGCGAGAATACGGAAGGCGGCTATGCAGTCGGAAGCAAGGGCATCCACGTTAACGATGACCTCGCGATCGACTTCGTTGTAACCACAACAGAGGGAACGGAGCGTATCGCAAGACTCGCTTTCGAATATGCAAGAAAGAATAATATCGACCGTGTTGATTTCGTAACGAAAGCAAACGTAATAAAAACGACCGATGGAAAATTCTTGAAGATCTGTAACGAGGTCGCGTCCGAGTATCCCGAGATCCACACAGAAGGCTGGTATATCGATATAATGACTGCAAAGCTCGTTGACGAAAAACGCAGAAGAGACTTCAGAGTAATGGTGCTCCCGAACCTCTACGGCGATATCCTCACCGACGAAGCAGCTGAATTCCAAGGCGGAGTAGGAACAGCCGGAAGCGCAAATATCGGAAAAAGATACGCTATGTTCGAGGCTATCCACGGAAGTGCACCGAGAATGGTACAAGAGGGAAGAGATATCTATGCCGATCCGTGCTCAATGCTTCGTGCAGGCGTGCTCTTGCTCGACCATATCGGCTATAGCGAAAAAGCGAAAATGCTCGAAAGCGCACTCGATTACTGTATGTTCACCGACAAAAAGGTAGTGATAACAGGTCGTGACACAGGCGCGACAACTAAAGAGTTCGGCGAATACGTCCTCGCAAATATAGGAAAATAATAAAAAATGCACTTGTGCTCTTGCACAAGTGCATTAATATAAGTAAAAGCTATTTAAGATCGATCGAGCCGTTGATAAAACGCAAAGCGCGTTCAACGGAGTCCTTGCTGTTGCCCCATGGCTCAGCATCGTAGCGATAGTCGAATTTCTTGCAAAACCAAGAAACGTCGTCCTTCAGCTCCGCCGTGTAGGAAAGCATGATCTTTTCAGCCTCCTTGACAAGCTCGTTGTATTTGTCCTTAGGAAGCTCACGCTTGGCAGTTTGTAGCAGAAGCTTGTAGTGGGGAAGACAAAAATATCTCTGCGCGTTGAATTTCGCTCTGAATTCCTTTTCCCTCGCCCAAAGCACCGAAGCCGTCTCGAACATCTTTCCGAGCGAGAACTCTATCCTGTCGCAAACGTAACAGGAAGAACCGAGCTTTTCAAGATTGGATACGGGCTTCGCACCAATATCCTTTGCCAAAAATCCACCGAGCTCGACCTCTTTTTTGAGGCACTCAACGTGACTCTCGAGAATAAGTCCGAGCTGAAGCCGATTTTTTCGAGCGAACATCATCGAAAAATGAGTCGGGCAAAAGCCCTTCTTGTTCGTTTCAATACGTACCTCCGGCTCCATCATCGATGCACCGAGAATGAGCTGAAGCTCGTCCTCCTGCAGCTTTTCATAAAGATGGCAAAACGGACAGTACCCCTCCATCTTGTCAAACGCTTCGTTAACGGGAATAGTATATATCGCTTCCTTCAAAAAAACACACCCTTCCAAACGGACTATAAGAATAATATACCATATAAAAAAGGATTTTTCAAGTACTAATGATAATTGAAGAAAAAAACGGCAACGTATATCTGAAAGAAGTGGCGAATTTCGACCTTGCCCAGACCTTCGATTGCGGACAATGCTTCCGCTTCAACAGAACTGACGACGGAGGCTTTTGCGGCGTCGCTTTCGGAAAATACATAAAATTGAATAGCATAAACGACGAGATCGTTTTCTATAATACGACCGCCGCCGAGCTTGAAAGCAGATGGATCCCGTTTTTCGACCTTGAACGAGATTACGGAAAAATAATCGACTCGTTCTCCTTTGACGATCACCTGACGACAGCCGCAAAAAGCGGAAGCGGAATAAGGATCCTTGCCCAAGATCCTTGGGAAACTCTCGTGTCGTTCATAATCAGCCAAAACAATAATATCCCGCGAATAAAAAAGATAATCGAATCACTCTGTCAGCTTTGCGGTGATAAAATAGACGAAAATATATATTCCTTTCCGTCACCGGAACGAATATTGAGCCTCGGTGTCGAAGGATTATCCCCGATAAAAAGCGGATTTCGTGCAAAATATATCATCGACGCCGCTGAGAAGGTCTCAAGCGGAGCGATCGTCCTCGATGAGCTGAAGGGTATCGACGAAGCTGTTGCAAGAGAAAAGCTGAAAACGATAAAGGGCGTCGGTGATAAGGTGGCATCCTGCGTGATGCTCTTCGGACTCGGATACCTCGGAAGCTTCCCGATCGACGTCTGGGTGAAAAGAGTGCTCGAAAAATATTACCCGAGCGACTTCGATCCGTCAGTGTTCGGCGAATATGCGGGCATCGCCCAGCAATATCTCTTTTTCTATGAGCGCGGATAAAATAATGTAACAAAACCACCCGAGCCTCATATCCTTTTAATAGGAAGGGAGGATGAGTTATGGGTTGCTTTGATTCGTTCCTCGGGAACAATAACAATAGCTGCTGCTGGATCATCATTTTGATCGCTATCGTGATCCTTTGTTGCTGCTGCGGTTAATATCTAACGAAAAAAGACGGCTTATAAGGTGCGTACCCTAAAGGACAGTTTTTGAAATTTAATAAAGTACGTTACCTACCGACAGGAAAAGGACGAGGAGTTTTACAGATCCTCGTCCTCTTTTCTTTGCAAGCACTGCTTCTGTGGACACAGAAGCTCTTTTTTATGGCGATATATTTGCTTTCGCAAATGCGATATATTTTCGCGGCTTGCTATGCAAGCTACGCTCAAAAGCGATATAACCTCCCTTGCGGTCGGTTGCGATATGATATAAATCCCCTTCACGCCCCGCAGGGCATATCGCATCGAAGATATATCGCACGCGATAGCGTATATCGCAAATCCCGTAAGGGATTTATATCGCTGCGTAGTGTCCTTAAGGGCACTACGCATAAGCCCATCTTTTTTTAATCCGTAATATCAAATGAGAACGAAAAAACAGCACCCGACGCAATAGAAAAAATAATGTCCTCGATCCCGTTTTCCGTGTAATATCCCGACGTATCTGTCAAAAACTCACCGAACGACGATACCTTTCCCGTCGCCGTCGAATAAAAATCGGGAAAAAACTCCTTTGAAATAAATCTGTATGATAACAGTATCAGCCCCGTCAAAGCGGTCGATACCAAAACACTCCACATCCAATTAAAACCATTCTTCTTTTCCATATAATGATTATTCCCGAAAAATCGGAAAATATCAAATAAATTTAATAGAATGTGAGTATTTTCTGACGTTGATCGAACGAACGTCGCCTCTCTCGTCGAGATAGTCCTCAATGAGAGAAGAAAGCTCGTTTTCCTTGCAGAACGCAAAAAGTGATGAAAGCTCGATCACCTGAAGCAGATCGAAATATTCATAGACCTCGTCAGTTGAGAGATATTCACCCGACAATACGTCGTAAATATCCCAAAACGAACGAAACTCGTTCTTGACGAATTCGGCTTTGCACCCGCAATCCTCAAGCTCCTCAAGAAGCAACGAGAACCTGTCATCGTCCATCTTCGGCAAAAGCTTGATCCGTATCTCGCCGCATTCCTCCGCCTTTTTCGAAACGACCGCACCGGTCCTCTTGATCGATCCAACGAGCCGTTCCGCGTCGGAAAGAATATATGCCTTTATAACGTTGTTTTCGCAATCAAGCCCCAACAGTAACGATGAAGCGGCGTTGTATATCTCGCCCTCATCTATGTCTTCAATGATATCTCGCAGCCTTTCTGCATCGTCCTCATCAATTATCAGCGTGCCCGCAGGCTTTCCGAGTAAGACCGCACAAACGGCATTTCTCAAAGTCACCTCGAAAAGATTGAAAAGCAGATCCTTGTATTCCTTGTCGAACGCCCTGAACAGCATCAGCAGATCGTTGCCGTCAAATAGCTTCAAAAACGAATTCTCAAGCGAAAGCCGCAAAAGATAATCGTTGATAAACTCTATCCCCTCGTAATTCTCAATAGGATGATAAAGATCATATTCAATGATCGTCGGGACCTCGTGCGCAAAGAATTTTACCGCACGAGAATACTTTTGGAGATAAAGCTTGATCGTCCCCTTGAGACTCGAGCTGAGCGCCTCGTTACCACCCGTAACAAACGCCTTGACGATCGAGTTGAATTGCTTTTTGCAGTCGGCAAGAAGCTTTGATGCGATCGTAACCCCATCCTCGTAAAGTGATGTGAGATTGCTGTGCAAAAGCAGATCCAGTGCATCGCTCCTCGACTCCACCGTCCTCAGCTTAAGACCGATAAGATAAAGCGACGAGTCCGCAAACCGCTTCGCAACGTCCTCCATAACGGACGAGCTCTCACCCTTGGTGTATTTGAAAGTAACGTATGATAAAAGCTCCAAAAGCCTTCCTTGGAAAACGTCAAGCTCACCATCGGTAACAAGCCCCATCTCGTATGCCGCACTGAAAAGTGACGCAACGTAGTCCTTTTCGCCGAGCGTGACCTCGTCAAGCGGGTCATATCTTCTGACGTCATTCATCAAATTTCACCTCGCCCTTCGTTTTGGTGTATTCACTGTTGTTGTCATAGCTTCCCTTGATACCGTAAACGTGGAACCTGCAAGCGCGAATGAATGCGTCAAGCTCTCGCGAGCGCAAAAGCTCCGTCGAGCCGGCACAAGGTCCGTCGAACGCCTCCTTCATAAACCGAAGCAGCTCGTCGTCGCTCACCGAGTCGAGCGTCTCGGTCTTGGCATTGTAGAACATCTCCGTCAGCTCACCGATGATCAATGCGTAGCTGTCCTGCGAAATGTATGGCGAATCGCAAAAACAAGTGATAATGCGTTCTACCGCACCGAGCCCAAATTCGATCCGTCCGCTGTCCTTGAGTGCCTCGTTACGTACCTCAATGAGATCCTTGACCTCTTTTTGAGATAACCGAAGTCCGTAGTTTACCGTCTCATCGTTGAGCGATAACAATTCATTCTCGAATTTCTTAACGTTGGGCAAAAACGAAAAAAGCTGTAATTCCTTTGCCAAAAGACCACCCTCCCCAAAAATAATGAGCAAACTATATTCTAACATACCAAATCAAAAAAATCAATATTCACCGCAAAAAATAGTTGACACGATCGGAAAAATCTGCTAAATTGTAATAAAAGAACTTAAGGAGCAAATAATGAAACTGAAAATAGCAACCTATAATATTGCGAACGGATATTGGTGCGGCCACGATATGCAAAAATTGGCAGACGATATTTTGGCTGTGTCACCCGATATCATCGGTCTCCAAGAGGTCGACCGCTTCTGTAAAAGATCAAAATATATCGACACCGTGAAGCTTCTCTCTGAGCTTGCGGGCTATCAATATACCCACTATACGAAAAACATCTTCCTCGAAGGCGACGTTGCAGCCTACGGACAAGAGGGCGAATACGGAACGGCAGTGTTTTCCCGTTATCCGATAGTGTCCGCCGAAGCAGTAATGCTCGACTCCGCAAATTACGAGCAACGCGGCTATTCAAAATGTATCATCGATGTAAACGGCGAAAAGCTCACGTTTATCAATACCCACCTCACCTATGAAAACGAGGAAAAAAGAAAAGAACAGCTCGTCTGCCTCGCAGAAGTGCTGAAGTGCGAAGAAGCTTTTTTCCTGACGGGCGACTTCAATACCGAAAGCTTCGCCGATTTCGATCCGATAACCAACGCCAAGCTCACAAATAACGAAAAAACACGCTTCGAATCATTTCCCGCAACAAAGGTCGCGATCGATAATATCGTCTATTCAAAGGGGTTCAACCTTATAACCGCAAATACCCTCCCCTCGACCGCCTCGGATCATATAATGCTCTGGGCAGAATTTGAAAAAATATAAAAAAAGCTCGAAAGTTTATTGACAACGTCGAAGCATGGTGGTAAAATACAAAAAAAGCTCCGAAAGGAAAAAAAGTTATGAATACAATAAAATTCAATAAGAAAAACGTGAAAATGGTTGCTCACAGAGGCGTCAGCGGTCTCGAAAGAGAAAATACCAACGCCGCTTTCGTAGCAGCAGGTAACAGAAGCTACTTCGGCGTGGAAACCGACCTCTACCGTACTATCGACGGTCACTACGTTCTTTTGCACGATGGTAACCTCCAAAGAGTCGGAAACGACGCGCTCGATATCCCGAACTCTACCCTCGATACGATCAGACACGCAGTTCTCTTGGATAAAGACGGAACGAAGGACAGATACGACCTCAGAGTACCCACGTTGCTTGAATATATAAAGATCTGTAAAAGATATGAAAAATATTGCGTCCTCGAGTTGAAGGGCGATTTCCCCGAGGAGCAGATCAAAGAAATGGTTGAAATAATCAATACACAGGATTACCTCGACCACGTTATCTTCATCTCCTTCTGGTTTGGTAGCCTCGTAACACTCAGAAAAGTGTTGCCGAAGCAAAAAGCACAATTCCTCTGCGGCGAGATCAGTGAAGAATTCTTGCAAAACACGATCGATAATAAATTCGACCTTGATATCCACTATGGTTGCCTCACCGACGATATGATAAAGAGATTCCACGACGCAGGCCTTGAAGTTAACGTGTGGACAGTCGATAACCCCGAGATCGCAGAACAGCTCGTTGAACGCGGCGTTGACTATATCACAAGTAATATCCTCGAATAATTTAAAAACTTCCCAACCAAAAAGTTGGGAAGTGTTTTTTTGCAAAAAAAATCGCAGCTTTCACTGCATCTATATAAACGAGGTCACCCTCGGAATTTTTGTATGTAAACGAGGTTTCCCTCGGAGTTTTCCATCTGCTCGATGAAACCTAAAATATTATACCCACACCATACCGTTTTGTCAACATCACAATTGTAAAATGTACACAAAAAAAAGCAACGTTTTTATGCAAAACTACCAAAACAACGTATCACTCAATAAATTCTTGAAAAATGTAGAAAAATGTGTTAATATGGAAAAGTAAACATCAAATAACGGAGGTTAAAAATGAAGAAAAAAGAAAAGGACACAGTGTCCGTATCCGAAGAAAAGAAGAACTCTTTTTTTTCACGTTTTAAAGAAGCATTTACAAAGGAAAAACGCAATCGTGTAATAAAATTGCTGTTGCTCGTTGTCTTGATATTGGTCGTCACAAATCCGGGATTGATCCCATTTTTGCCAAATTCGATCGAACGCTCAATAATTGGTGCTCTCACAACTCTTTTTGGTAACGTGACCGATATAGTGAATGTAATACCGCTTAATTGGATAGTTCTCTTCAAACTTGTTGTAATGATCTTATTGATGAAGGTCTTCTCCGAGATCTGCAGATTGATCCTCGACATACTCTCGCCAAAATCCAATCGTGGAAAAACACTTTTGAACCTCGTCCGCTCAAGCTTCAAATATATTGTTGGATTCGTTGGTATATTTTGGGCGATGACGATTTTTGGTATCGATATCGCAACCATCTTCGCAAGTGTTGGAATATTAGCTCTTGTAATAGGCTTCGGTGCAGAAAGTTTGATAGCCGATCTTGTAACCGGCGTATTTATGATATTTGAAAACGAATATAACGTCGGCGACATCGTTGAACTCGACGGATACCGCGGAACTGTATCCACGATAGGTATCAGAACTACGTGTATAACTGATGCCGGAGGAAACGTAAAGATATTCAATAATAGTGATATGCGTAATATAATCAACCTTTCAAACCTCAGCAGCCGAGCGATCTGCGATTTTCCAATACCCTACGATGTGAAGATCGCCGACGCGGAAACGGCTCTTGAAAAGGTGCTCAAAAAAACAAAAGAAGCTTATCCCGATATGTTCCCCGAGGAGCCGAAGCTTTTAGGTGTTCAAGAACTCGGAAGCAGCGCAGTGATCCTTCGTGTTGTAGCTAATGTTACGGAAGAGAATCGCTTTAAAGCTGCACGTGTGCTCAACCGTTCATTGAAGGACGGAATGGAAGAGCTCGGAATCAACTGCCCGTTTAACCAAATAGTTGTACATAACGCTGACCAAGGACGGTGAACCTGATGCCCATAAGTGACAACGAATTTTATAAAGGTGTCCAAGAGGGCGAACCCACTCTGAATAAAGATCAATTGGTCGATGAATTTCACAAGTCTGACGAAACGATAAGCGCATCGAGCGATCTTCCTCCTACCATAGAAACGGAAAACACGGGAAAGAGTGCGAAAAAAAATAAGAGTGGACTGAAAAACGCAGTAAAAATGCTAAAACTGGCTGCTGCAGCGATCGTGACGGTATCAATAGCAGGTACCTCTTTGACAGGCGGCGGCAACAAAACAGTAGGAAGTATCCCGACCGATTTCAAATATAAATGGCCTCAGATATCATATTCTCGCCACAAAGACGACGATGTTTTTGTAACAGCCTATTCAACGAGTGGTGAGGAGTCATATGCTGTCCAATTCTCAATAGGAGGCGTGGCATATAGATTAGAAGATCCGTCGAAATCACTGAGCTTCATTTGGATGGGTAGCTATAGAGGCGAAACCGATATAATGGTCCATGACTACTATTCTCGTTCAACCTACACTATACACCTTTCGCAAACACCCTATAGCGCTGATGAGATCGATAGCAATAATGCATACGGAACTATATCTTCCACTCTCGGAGACGTTTTCTATATTGAAGCAATATCGCATACCGAAAGAGACACAGGAATAAGGATCAATTCGAGCTCCGAGCTGTCGTCTTTGATGCATCAGCTTGTCGTCCGTTCAAGGATCGAGGGCGGAAAAGAGTGGGGAAAGGTCCACGTAGGCGACATCATCTACTCAGACTTGAATGAGACTTGGTGCGGAAACGAGGTATGTGATCCGAGTGTCGATGGATCGCGCTTCTTCTTCAACCTCACCTACTCATCAAACGAGGATATCGTCTTGGAGCGCGAAATGGCAACGCTCACTGCAAACGATATTACTTGGAAGGTCTACTATCAAAAGGAATATTATCATAAGCTCACAGGAGATCCAAATGACGCCATCGAAATGATCTGGGTAGTTCCTCAGCTTGAAGGCGAAAGCTTGATCTTGGCTTTGAACTATCATCGCTTCAGCGTATTTTGTAATGAAAAATATTCCTCATCAAAGGAAAATCAAGAAATTTACGGCGGAATATCCGAGGAATTGATGATGAGCTTTTTGGCGGAATACCTGCATTATTACCATATATCACCACCCGAATGGTACTCATAAATAAAACTATCTCATCCGAGCTTATCCGATAAGCTCGGATGAATTTTTTATTACTCTTGAAAAATTAATAAATATATGATAAACAAATAAGTTAATAATAATACTCAGCTAAAAGAGAAGCCGAAATTATGAACGACTGTTCATAAAAAGTTTACACTTTGTTCATATTTATTATATTGAAATTGAAGTAAAACTATGATACAATATAAATGTAAAAAATCATTCGGAGGTATTGATTATGAAAAAGAAAATTATAAGCATTATAATGGTAATAGTCATGTTTTCGCTTTTGCTCTCTTCGTGTAATACACACACTCATAGCTTTAATGTGATAAGTAAAGATGATATTAATCATTACCTTGAGTGCGAGTGTACCGAGGCGAAAAACGAAAACCATTCATATATCACCGAGGTGATAAAAGAACCCACTTGCGTTGTCGAGGGAAAACAAAAATTGACTTGTTCAGTCTGCGGTTTCACAAAAACAGAGTCTATCCCGAAAAAAGAACATACAATAGAGCGTTTGGAAGATGTTGAACCAACCTGCATCAGCGTCGGCTATACCGGTGCTGAAAAATGTACCGCTTGCGGTATTCGAACAAAAACAGCCGAAACAGTCGATAAGTTGCCTCATAATTTTGTCGATGATGTGTGTACGTCCTGCGGCTCAAGAAAGGGAAGCGACGGACTCACTTATATGGATTGTGTTGGTAGAAATAATGAGGTACAAGTGATGTACGAAGGCGGCGATTTAAAAGAGATCGTTGTTCCCGCATATAATGATGAGGGAAAAAAGGTTGTCAGCGTCCATCGTTTTCAAGGAAATAATATACTCGAAAAAGTAATACTCCCCGACACAATAGAAACAATTTGGCAATACGCGTTTTATGATTGCCATACTCTCGAAGAGATCATTTTACCCGATAGTGTAACGCGTATCGGTGTCGAAGCATTTAAAAATTGTCACTCATTAACAAAGATCAATATTCCCGAAAAAGTAACGATAATCGAAGAATCCACCTTTGAAAATTGCTATTCATTGGAAAGTGTAGAAATAAAAGGTGAACTCAAAGAAATCAAAACAAATTCATTTAAGGATTGTGAGCTTTTAGAAGCATTTGATATACCCGAGACCACGGTAGTACATCACCCCGCATTCTCGAATTGCAGCTTCATAAAAAAGGTAGTTATCCCCGAGGGTACAACAACGATCAATCCGTCGGCATTCAAAGACTATATCGCACTTGAAGAATTGATCTTGCCCGATAGTCTCCAAACTTTGCCGAATCTCGCGTTGGACACCTGCCCAAATTTAAAAACTGTTGTCCTTCCGCGAACAACAACCAAAAGCGATTATCCATTCGCAATCTCACTGCCACTTGAGTTTTTCAAAAATTGCAAGAAATTAGAATCAATAACTCTTCCGGAAAATATTACATCAATTGACATAGGAACTTTTTCGGGTTGCACGTCATTAAAAACAATAGAAATCCCCGGGGGCGTAACTTCCATATGTGAGGATGCATTTTTGGATTGCGAAAGCCTTGAGACAGTAATACTCCCCAAAAACTTGACGTTTATTGGAGAGGATGCATTTAAAAATTGTGCTCTCACTTCGATTGAGCTTCCCGCGAGTATATCAACGATTTACCCGGGTGCATTTTGGGGTTGTGATCTTGAGGAATTTACGATTCCTGAAAAGATGATAGAGATTCCATATTCATTGTTGCGTGATAACTCCAAGCTAAAGAAGGTCGTCCTGCACGATAAGGTCGTAACGATAGGATATGATGCATTCAGAGGCTGTAGTGAACTCGAAATATTCGAACTTCCCGAAAGCGTTAAAGCGATCGGTGGCGGGGCATTCTCGGGAAGCGGAATAAAGAAGTTTGTCCTTCCGAAAACAATGACGAGCGTTCCCTATAATTTGTTTGATGGTAGCGCTTTGACAGAAATAATACTCCACGATAATGTAACTGGATTCGGGGAAGCGGCTTTTGCAGGCTCTAAATTAACTGAAATTAAGATCCCGAAGCTTATCGAATCTTTAGGCGATTGGTATGGCGGCGAGTTTGAGGGCTGTAAAGAGTTGAAAAAAGTCACCTTCGAAGGTGATGCCGTTCATACAATAACCGACAATGCATTTTCGTACTCAGGCTTGGAATCCTTCGTTTGTCCCGATAGCGTGACAAATTTGGGTGGATGGGCATTCCAAAAGTGCGAAGATCTCGAATACGTAATGCTTTCGAAAAATTTAGAGTGGCTCGGCTTGTGCGCATTCAACGATTGCCCGAAGCTCGAGATACTGCATTATAACGGCACAGTAGAGGAGTTCGGAAATGTTGAGATATTTTGGGGCGAAGTTTCAGAATTTGAAGGAGATACAAGATATAAAGGCTCGATAACACAGGTACAATGCACCGACGGTATCTTTGAGCTTGTCCGCCCGGAACAATAAATAAGGAGGTATCATTATGAAAAAGATTATTCTTGCTGCGTTAATGTTGATCGTATTGCTTTTGATGGCTTCGTGCACCCCAAAAGAAAAGCACGTTTGCACATTTTCACCTGAGATCGAATGTTCAGATGATGCCTTCTATCATAAATGCGAATGCGGTGAAACGAGCGAGCATATTCACGAGTGGGAAGAAACAGTCGTGAAAAAAGCTACCTGCGATGCCGACGGCGAATCAAAGCGTGAATGTAAGACCTGCGGTGCTACGGAAACGGCAGTGATCGAAAAATATACCGAGCATAAACTAAAAGGCTATATCCAAATAAAACCCCAGTGTGAGTCAGAGGGAAAAGAACGGATATATTGTGAGTATTGTAATTATAGCGAGGTCAAAACTATTCCACCAACGGGTCATACGTTGGTAACACGCCAAGAGGTTGCCCCAACTTGTATAAAGACGGGAAGAAAAGAGTACCAAGAGTGCGTGAATTGTGATTATCATACCGCTTCTGAAGTGATCCCAACCGTTGACCATGAGTATGAAAACGGAAAATGTATCTCTTGCAGCGCGCCGGAACCGAGGGATTATATGAAGTTCGTGTATTATTATTTTACAGGCAATATCGGCGTGGAGTTCTCGAAGCCGTGTCCGACAGAGCTCGTTATTCCCAAATACACATATAATAGAGAGTTGGTAACCTCTCTCGTACCGCTTGAAAACTTCAAAAATGTTGAAAAAATAGTTTTTGAGAATAAAGAATTGGAAACCCTATTTGCGCGGACATTCAAGGGGTGTACGAATCTTCGTGAAATAGAGCTTCCAAACGCAGTAGAGTTAGGTGAGCGTTGTTTTCAAGATTGCGATTCGCTCGTATCAATAAAACTTCCCGATTCGGTGCAGACGTTGGGCGAATATTGCTTTTTGGAATGCGATAAATTGAAAACAATAGAGTTCTCCAAAAATCTGAAAACAATAAAAGCAAGTGCATTCGATCGCTGTTATGAGTTGGAAACGATAATTCTTCCCGATGGACTTGAAACGTTGGGTAATAGCGTTTTTAGCGGTTGCACAGGTCTTGTAAAAGTCGTTATCCCCGAATCTATAACCGAAATGGGCAGCTCAGTCTTCTCAGGCTGCACCTCGCTTATCGATGTTCAGCTACCCGCCTATATGCGTGTAGTGCCGTCATCCACATTCAGTGACTGCACCTCACTTGAGCAAGTAACGCTCCCCATAACCTCGCATCATCTCGAAGACGGCGTCTTTCGTGGCTGCACAAGCTTGAAAAATGTCACCTTAGGAAAAGATACCTTGACAATAGGAGCATATTCTTTTGAAAATTGCTCGTCACTTGAAAAGCTTTCGTTACCGAAACGAGTTCATACAATAGGCGACAATGCTTTCGTAAACTGCACGAATTTGAAAGAAATCGTGTTTGAAGGTACGATAAGTGAGTGGGAAAATATATCTATCGGCAAAGGTGTGTTCGATAATACATCGCTTACAAAAATAATCTGCTCCGACGGAACAGTAAACCTATAACAAAAAAGCCCTGACGAAAGTCAGGGCATTATATTTAAAAAAATCGCAGCTTACACTGCCGTATATAAACGAGGTCTCCCTCGGAATCTTACAACGGTTTACTCAAACCTAAAATATTATATCGATATCACCCGTAGTTGTCAATAACGGCATTGTAGCATTTGCCCAAAACTTAAAAGGAATTTTTGTGCAAAACGCCAAAACGGCATATCCTTTAATAAATCATTGAAAAATATAAAAATATATGCTAAAATAAATAAGTTAAATATAATAAAGGAGCGACAAAATGGGATCAGCAGATATAGCTTTCATAAATACGTGTAAAAATATACTCGAGAACGGAACGTGGGTAGACGAAAAGGTCCGCCCGAAATGGCCCGACGGTACCCCCGCGTATACAAAAAAATGCTTCGGAGTCGTCAACAGATACGATCTTTCGAAGGAGTTTCCGCTAATAACCATCCGCCCGATCAACCTGAAGCTCGCAGTTGACGAGATACTCTGGATCTGGCAGAAAAAATCGAATAATATAAAAGACCTCGGAAGTCATATCTGGGATAGCTGGGCTGACGAAAACGGCTCGATCGGTAAAGCATACGGCTACCAAATGGGCGTGAAGCATAAATACCGCGACGGCGAGTTCGATATGGTCGACCGCGTGCTCCACGACCTCAAAAATAACCCCGCAAGCCGCAGAATTATGACGAATATGTATAACTTCGAGGACCTTCACGAAATGGCGCTCTACCCCTGCGCATACAGTATGACCTTCAACGTCGTCGGCGATAAGCTCTGCGCAATACTCAACCAACGCTCCAACGATATGCTCGCCGCAAACGCGTGGAACGTCGCACAGTATGCCGCACTCGTTATGATGATCGCACAGTCAGTCGGCTTGAAGCCGGGTGAGCTCGTCCACGTCATCGCCGATGCCCATATCTATGACCGCCATATCCCGATCGTCGAGGAGCTGATAAAACGTACACCATATGATTCGCCGAAGGTAACGCTCGATCCGACGATAACCGATTTCTATAAATTCACACCCGAAAGCTTCATCGTCGAGAATTACGAACACGGCGATAAGATCGGAAAATTCGAGGTGGCAGTGTAATGAAGCTTGTAGTAGCAGTAGATAATAATTGGGGCATCGGAAAAAACGGCGAACTCCTTGCGCGAGTAAAAAACGACCTCCGCTATTTTCGTGACCTCACAAAAGGGAAGACCGTCGTGCTCGGCTCAACCACTCTCGCAACGTTCCCTAACGGACAGCCGTTGAAAAACAGAACTAATATCGTCCTGAGTCGCCGCGAGGACTATCACCCCGAGGGCGCAGTGATGGCGCGCTCGCTCCATCAGCTCGGCGAAATATTGAAGGACTACGATAAAGACGACGTGGTCGTCATCGGCGGCGCAAGCGTGTATGATCAGCTCTTGCGCTATTGCGACACCGCATATATCACAAAATTCAAGAAAACGTTCGAAGCGGACACCTTTTTCCCTAACCTCGACGAAAGCGAGGATTGGATCCTCGTCAGCGAGAGCGAACCAATGCTCACCGACCCCGAGACCGATAGCGAAAAAGATATGGAATATACCTTCTGCGAGTATAAAAGAATAGTAATGCCAATATCGTTGTAAAGCTAATTTTTATGAGGTTTATGAGGGGGACTTTTTTTCGAAAAAGTCCCCCTCAAACTCCCCCAAAAAACTCAAATTGTGGGGAATGACTTGACAGTATCGAAACAGTTAGATCACCATAGGATTGAAAGTTTTGATCGAACTTTTTCTGCCGGCGGCAGCGCCGTATTCCGTGAAGCTTTTTCGGTGGCGAAACGTTTCTATCACCATATAATCAAAAGTTTCGTCAACCTTTTCAAAGGTTGTGCGGGTCAAGGGGTGCAGAACCCCTTGAAAGCGACGATGCTGATATGCAACACGCTTGATTGGTGTTGCGGTACAGTCGTGCGCCTGATGGCGCACCCTAAAATCCGATAAATAA
>JAFSCS010000043.1 GCA_017436675.1 Clostridia bacterium
CAAAAAGGTTTGAAAGGATTCCTAAGGGAAACTTTCCTCAAAAGTTTCCCTTAGGCCGTCGGAGACATATATATAAAACCGTCAGGGCATTATGATGCTTTCCGTATTGTTGATGTTTAACAAAAACGATGTGAAATAATTGTGCATTAGGCAGATTTTTTTCTGACCGACGTGAGTTTATTGACTGTGTTTACTTAATATAGTATAATGAAAACAAGGAGTTATTCTCCAAATATATTTCAGGAGGCGATTTTATGAAAAATTTAAGAAGATCTGTTGCGGTGATTCTTCTCTTATCCACTTTGTTCACGCTTTCGGCGTGCGCAAATATAACGATCAAGAATGATGATGAAGTGAGGCTTTTATGGGAAAAAGTTGACTCCGGCGAAAATATAACCGTGATTTATTATGCTGATGATGCAACAAACAACCCTTCTCACGCTGTTGGGTTAACCAAAATAAAAAATGAATATTTAACCAACACCATTGATTTAATTCGACCTTTGGGAGAGATCCTATGTGAAAAATTAAATGAGAGTGAATTTTCTAAGATTTTCTATAACAGTTCTTGTTTGATTACTTTTTACATCGATGATCAATGTTTTTCGCTTCGATTATATGATGGGTATTTGTCAATTAACAATAAGTTTTTTTATAAAATTGACTACGACAAAAACTATATTGTTGAAAAATTAATTGAAATGTCCGAATTGTGATGTTTAACAAAAACGATGTGAAATAATTGTGCATTAGGCAGATTTTTTTCTGAGCGACGTGAGTTTATTGACTGTGTTTTCTTAATATAGTATAATGAAAACAAGGAGTTATTCTCCAAAAATATTTCAGGAGGCGATTTTATGAAAAATTTAAGAAGGTTTGTTGCGGTGATACTTCTCTTATCCACTTTGTTCACGCTTTCGGCGTGCGCTAATACAACGATCAAGAATGATGATGAAGTGAGGATTTTATGGGATGAATTGGTTACAAACAGAACTTCCCAATATATTGAAATAACAGAACCACACCTCTGCGGAAAACAAGTTGCCGCGTCTTCAGCTCCTGCTCAAGCAACCGCCGACGTTTATTTCAGCGATGTCGTTGAGCCAAGCTGCAATTATTCTGCATATCTTATTTTGAAGAAAATTGGTGAACTCGAATATACTGAGGATGTTTTTGATCAAGATAAACAGTGCGTTTCAATATTATTGTATGGGAAGGGTAACTCTTCGTTGAAAATATGTCTCTATGATGACGGCATTGTAATTCACAAAAATAACGAAGAAAAATTCAGCTACAAGGTGGAATATGATAAAGAGTCTTTTGTTAATGAACTCAAAGGTTTAACTTTTCTTTAGGGAGGAATTTCCGCCTAATTACATCGTTCCGCTGTGCTGTATATATTGCGGATACGAGCCGACAAGCTTGACATATTAATATAGGTTGCAGATACCCGAAGGGAGAATACCCTTCGGGTATTGTATTGGTTGCAACATGAATTTGTCGTATTGACAAACAGTGTGAAAAAGGATATAATAAAGTGAAGAATAATAAGCTTTGAGGTAATATTAATGGGTATAGTATTAGGAATCGACGTCGGCGGCACAACGACGAAGATAGTCGGCTTCAACGGCGACAAAATGATAACTCCGCTTTTCGTTCGAGCCAACGATCCCGTTGCGTCAGCATACGGTGCGTTCGGAAAATTCACTTGTGAGAATAATATCGATATAAAGGATATAACGAAGGTAATGATAACGGGTGTCGGCAGCGCGTTTATCGGCGAGTCGATGTTCGGGCTCCCGACGACACACGTCTCCGAATTTGAGGCTGTCGGAAAGGGTGGTCTCTATCTCAGCAAGCTTGACGAAGCGATCGTTGTCAGCCTCGGAACAGGTACTGCGATCATCCACGCAAAAAAGGATGAGATCGTCTATATGGGCGGTACCGGTGTCGGCGGCGGCACACTCATCGGGCTTTCGAAAAAGATGCTCGGTGTGTCAAACATCGACAATATCGTTGAACTGGCGAACGAAGGAAGCCTCGATAATATCGACCTTCGTATCTCCGATATGACGAGCAAGGATATCATCCCAACTCTCCCGCGTAAGACGACGGCGGCGAACTTCGGAAAGCTCTCCGACGTTGCGACGAACGGCGATATCGCGCTCGGAATACTCAATATGGTCTACGAATCGATCGGAATGCTCGCCGTATTTGCATCACGTCACAAAAACGTCAGCAAGGTAGTGCTCACGGGCAACCTTTCGATACTTCCTCAGGCAGAAGAGGTCTTTGAAAGCCTCAGCAATATGTTCAAGGTCGATTTCACCGTCCCCGAGCTTGCGAACTACGCGACGGCGATCGGTGCGGCATTGACCTGCTTCCCCCACATCTAAAAAAGAAAGGTAACGAAAAAATGAAAAAAGTATTATCACTCCTCCTCGTAGTCGTGAGCTTGTCGCTCCTTCTTTGCGCGTGCGGTCAAAACACCGAAACGAGCAAACCCGACGAAACGAGCCAAACAGTCAGCGAAAACACGAACGTTGTCAGCAATGCATCGTGCATCGATATCCGTGACGAAGCTTATTTGAAGGAAAAGTCCGATCCCGAGGTGCATCAGCTCTATGATTCCAAGGACAACGCGATGGATGAGTTCTTGATCTCGGGCTATTACGGAACGCTTCTTGACTCTCCCGACTTCACAAAGCTCGATTCTTATGCCGTATTCATAACAGACGAGCCCGTTGTGAGCGAGTTTGGTGTGTTCAAAGCATCATCGGATATGACGGTTGACGAAATAAAAGAATTTTGTCAGCTCCGCGTTGATGCGCTCAAAAAGAAATTCGAAGGCTATAAGCCCGAGATGGTTAACGCCGCAAAAGGCTCCGTTATCGGAGTATATGGCGATTATGTGTATTATATTTCCACAATGGAGAACAATACTGCTATCGAGACTGCGTTAAAAGCAGCTATCGACGCAGGTAAGTAAAAAGAAAAGCTGAAGCCTGAGGCTTCAGCTTGTTTCCATATTTATTTTGGAGGAAAAAATGGCAGAAGTTTTTTCGAAAAAGATATTTGCGCTATTGCTCGAAAAAGCAAAGGGTGAACGCAGCTGGCGTCAGTTTTCGATCGATGCCGACATCAGCTACGTCCAAATGCGAAAGCTTGCTTCGTGTGAGCAAGAAAACCCGCCACGCCTGAAGCTGATCAAAAAGATCTCCGAGGTCTCCGAGGGTGGAGTCACCATCGACGATCTTCTTTTTGCAACGGGTAATATAACGCGCCCTCAACCTACCGTTCCCGCATCGCTCCAACCCTCTCAATTCATCTTGAATTACCGTTCACTCGGAACGAAGGACAAAAAGCTCGTCGAGGAGTTTTGCGAGTTTCTCGCCGTCCGTTCGCGCGAGGAGAACTCAGTCAAATAAAAGCAAAAGCAAAACGATGATCAACAGATCGTTGTCCTTGTTCCCGTCCAAAAGCAAAACGAGACCGAGCCCGATCAATAGCAGATCGTCGCCGCTCAGCTTTTTGAAAAGCGAGCCGATCCCGTCGAGAAGTCCTGAACCGATACGGCTTGAATTGTCATATATACCGTGGTCGTCCTGCCTGTCGCGGCGGAACACCTCGGCTTCCCGAGGCTCATTTTGGCGCTCCGCTTCAAACCCGTCTTGGCGATAATTTCCGTCGGAACGTACTCCGCTCGTATACACCAAATCTATCTTCCCCCCTTCATATTCCCGAGCAACTGCGCCATCGACATCGCTCTTGTCAAGCTGTCGAGCCGTTCACGGCGATGCTCACGAAGCAACGGCCGTAAAGCATAAAGAAGCTCCATGCGCTTGTCGCTTTGAATGGTCGGTATCGACGGCTCTTGCTTTTCCTTTGGACGCTCGAGTCCGCCGACGATCTCCATTATCCTTGACATCGCTTCGGGATTGTTCAATATCTCGCCAAGCTTCTCAGACATTTCAGCCATCAATAACGCTCCTTCAGATCCTTCAGTATCTTGTCGGCTTTCTCGCCGCCGATACTGTTTATCAGCTTGTTGGCTTCGTCATCGGTCATCGTGCGAAGCATACCCTTAACACCCTCCACGTTTCCAAGGAGCATCCGTGTCTTCATTTTGTCTGCACCGATCGCTTCGGCGATCTCACCCAAAACGCTCTCAAGCTCACGAGAGCTGAGAGAAGCGAGTTTTTCCCTCGTCGCTTTATCAAATTTGTAGTTTTCCATATGTGTTGCCCTTTCTGACTCAAGACGTATATATTTAATTCTATTGTTAATGGTGAAAAATTATGATCATGTGTAAACCCGAAAAAAATAAAAAACAAACGATATGTATCATCGCAGTGCTGATTCTTGTTGCCGCACTGATGTATTGTATGACGACGATCATCCCCGCGTTCAAGTGGCTCTTTCAGCTTGCATTTTTAGTGTCGTTGGTGATCTGTCTTAATTATTTCATCAACCATTCGATGACACAATATATCTATCGCCTCAGCGAATCGGATTTCACGGTTATCAAGCAAACGGGTACAAAAGAGGTCACCGTCTGCTCGCTTGCGCTTTCCGAGTCGGTGCTTCTCGTTTCCGAAGCGAAATATAAGGAGACCAACGAAAGATCGAAGCACCCGAACATCGCAAGCCGATTCAATTATTGCCAAAACGTCAACACGGGTGCATATATCTATATCTGTAAGTTCCGTAACAATGAAACGCTCATCAAATTCGAGCCGAACGAAATATTCGTTTCCGCAATGCTCGAGGCGATCTCAAAATCGAAAGGGAAGTGATCACCCCTCTTTTTCGAGTCTGTCGCCGAGCACCTCGATGAGCTTGTTCCAAGTCAAAGGACCAACTATGCCGTCTGCTTCCAAGCCGTATTTGCGCTGGAACGCTATGACGGCATTTTGTGTTTCCGTCCCGAAGATACCGTCCTCGTTAACACTGTATAGCCCGTTTGAGTCGAGCTCATATGCATAATTGAGTAGCTCTTGAAGTGCACGAACGTCCTTCCCGCGCATCCCATAGCGTATCGGGACTCCCGGATAAACGTATCTGTACTCCGTCTCCTCTAACTCGTTGTAAGCCTTAACGATAGCATTCCACGTAGCTTCGTCGATAATACCCGTCACAGGCAGCGAGGCGAATCGTTGGAACGCACGAACGGAGTTCTCCATCGGTGTCCCGAATATTCCGTTTACTGTAAAATTAGGTATCGACGAAACGTTAAGCGCAATGTCGTTGAGATACCATTGCATCCGAAGCACCGCAAGCCCGCGCATCCCTCGCCTCAGGTCGCGTGTGTATTGCTCGATGTCGTTCCATTCTCCCTCACTCGTCAGCTCCGCAAGCTTCGTAACCGCAAGGTAGATATATTGTATCTCATACCAAGTCTCACGGTCGACCACCCCCGTTGCATTTAACCCAAAAATACGTTGAAACGCTCTTACCGCGTTTTCGAGATCGGCTGAAAAATAGTTGTTGTTGCTTCGCACGAACGGGATGGCAGGATAGTTTATCGCGATCCGATTGAGACGGTCTTTTATTATTCCGACGTATTCGTTGTCAGCGCCAATGGAGAGATCATACCCCGGAAACGACTCCGTTCGCTCGCTCGACACCTCTGCCGTTGCGATATATACGTCGTCGCCATAGTAATATCTCAAAATGTCGAGAGGAGTATTACCTTTGTTCGCGAGACTCACCGTCCCCCATTGGCTCATCCCGTCACAGCTCACCGTCGAGCCGTCGCAGTATTCCGTGAAAACAGGCTCAAACGTACCGCCGCGCCGAACGTATTCTCGGAATTGACTGTCAACGATAACGTCGATCGTGTCGAATACGCTTCGTTCGTGTATGTAGTATTGGTCGAACGCAGGACTCGACGTGATGTCGAAATCATACCCTTGTGAACGATACCATTCAGTGTACAGTCGGTTCAACGCAAGCGTCGATTGAGCGTATACGTTCGCGCGAAGCGACGATTCGGGCCAAGTCGGATATACCTCGCTCGATGCAACGGATTTGAGATAGTCGATATATGGCACGGTGACGTTACGTGCGGTTCTGTCACCGGGAGGCCCGAGATGTACGACGATAGTCTCGGGAATAACAACGGGACGGAAGGTCACGGCAGTCTGTATGGCGGCATCGCCGAGATACTTCTCCCCCTCGTCGTAGCTTATCTCGGAAAGTGCACGAAGCTTGTGCGGCGTGATGTAGTACGTGTTTTTGACTCTCGCTCGCCCGGGCTTCAGGTCGACCTTTTGCGTCGAAACAATGTTTTCAAATATCTGCTGTCCGTAATAAATATTCGTCTCATACCCTTCAGCCGTCACCCATATCGTGTATCTGTAATACGTCGGCTCCTCGCTGCCGGATATAAGCGAGTTGGATACGGTGGGTGCGGGAAGCGGAATGCGATCTGTGTCGCCGTCGGCACCGAGCGTCATCCTCTCATTGAACACCTCGTTTCCGTCGCTTTCATCGAATATCTGTACACCTATATCAAGCGGGCGCACCTCGACGTTTACTATCTGTAAAACGGAATAACCGAAATTTTCTGCCAAGATCATCTCTCCTTTTTCAGCTTTTGATAATATAGTATGAAAAAAATTCAAAAAATGTGAAAATATATATTGACTGTAATTATGATTTCAAATATAATATTAATATATAAGAAAGCGAGGTACGGACCGATGGGACAGTTAGAACTTGAACAAGAAAATATGACTACCCCTGCGGGAGTATCCTTTTAAACCATCATCAGCGCATCACCGCAGGGGTAGAACACCCTGCGGTTTTTTATTTAAAAAAGGAGAGTATTTATGAATAAGTTAAAATTAATTATCTCATTTATCTTGCTTATATCACTCTTTCTCGGTGTTGTTGCTTGTACACCCGACGAAGAAAGCAAGGCGGACGTGAGCGTGACCACATCTGACGAGGTGAGTGAGGCGGTGTCGGATGTGGTGAGCGCGGATATATCAACAGATGAGAGCGAAGATGAAACAAATATTAAACTTATGCTTCAAAATGAAGAAATCGTGACACTCGATAAATATAAAGATGGCAAAGAACTGTGTTTGGTAGTTCTAACGAAAGATGATGACGTTATAAGAAAAGATATTACTGATAAATTCAATTATACTGCAAAGGATATAATGAAAAATGCCGGTGGCAATCCCGGAGACGAAAATTTCCGGAAGCTTGTGGCTGATGTCGGAACATTGTTACCCGATTATCGTCAAGATATGATCGATGAACTCGTTGCAAAATATGACCTTGACACCAATGATGCTTTTTTGGAAGATAAGTTCATCTCCCGTTTTGACGAAGAAGTCACTTGGGCATGGTGTGGCGATATTAACGAGTATTACGTATATATATTAGTCTACCTTGATGATAGCGAAGCCGAAAATATACAAAAAAACTATCGAATTGAATTCTTTGGAAAAGAATCTTTTATTATTAGAGATAACTACTCTCATTATTACTTTACATATCCTTACCCATTACCCGAATAATATAGAAAGGAATTGTTTCTATGAAAAAATTAAAATTAATTATCACATTTATCTTGCTTGTGTCGCTGTTTCTCGGCGTTGTTGCTTGCACGCCCAACGAGGAAAGCAAGGCAGAGAGTTCGGCGGACGTGAGTGAGGATGTGAGCGTGACCGTGTCGGACGAGGTGAGTGAGGCGGTGTCGAACGAGGAAAGTATTGATGAGACTCTATTTTACAAATTCAATGCCACTACAAACGACGATATAATACCTATTGAAAAATCCAAGGGCGATAGAGATCTGTATGTTGTTACTTTAATAACCTCGGGAAATGCCATTGACACAGATTATAAAAGCAAATACGGACTAAGCTTTAGCGAAGCATTGGATAAATACGACAATAAATCGGAAGGATATAAAGCTATCTCGGAAAATGTTGCGCTGTTGCTTCCAAAATACAAAGAGGATATGATAAAAGATATTAAATCCACTATCGAAATTGATAATATTATTTTAGATGATCGACTGATATGCGATATGAGTGATTCCGTTGTAGATGAACTATGGTTTGATTCCTACAAGATAGGTTTGTTAGTTTATGCCAACGAGGACGAGCTCAGTACCCTTCGCAGTAAATATGATGCTGTAAGTATTGGAACCCACCCCAATGGTTCTTTTATCGGTGTGCTTAAAGATTCAAATGGAGAGTACCAATTCTGTATTGCCATTGTAGTCGAGGAGGATTAGAA